>NZ_JBMPIX010000001.1:0-534241 GCF_049341065.1 Pacificoceanicola algae
AGTTGTTCTCCATTGCAGATACCAGCTTGAATCACGATCAGCGCCCGGTGGAAATCCCTTTTGTCAACACGGCCTAGTTCTCCACTGAAGATCATCCGCATTCATCTCAGAATACGGTACAACAAACACGGTCTTTGGTTCCAGATCTTCCGGGATTGACGAATATGCATCTACCTGCGTCTGCACTGTCAGGCAGCCCGAGACAAATAGAGACGCGAAAAAGGAAGCGGCTAGTTTAATTGATAAGTGTTTCATGTCGCTCCAATTCTTTTGTGTGAATGCTGATCACTGTGTCGCAAACAGCCAATTGGCGCAATCCGATAATTAAACCAACCGCGATGCCTCTTTCGCCGCTCTTACAAAGTCCTTGAAAAGTGGATGCGGGTCAAAGGGTTTTGATTTCAGTTCCGGGTGGAATTGCACGCCGATGAACCACGGGTGGTCCGGCCATTCGACGATTTCGGGCAGGCTTCCGTCCGGGGACATGCCGGAGAAGCGCAAGCCGGCCTCTTCCAATGCCTTGCGGTACTTGATGTCCACCTCGTAGCGGTGGCGGTGGCGTTCGTCGATGTTGGTCGTGCCGTAGACTTCGGCCACCTTGGAGCCGGGAGTCAGCACCGCGTCATAGGCGCCAAGGCGCATTGTGCCGCCTTTGGCGTCGGTGACCTTGCGGTTGACCTTCTTGTTGCCCTGCACCCATTCCTTGAGGTGGTAAACCACCGGTTCAAAACGCTTTTCTCCAGCGGCTTCGTGATCGAATTCTTCCGAGCCAGCCTTGGACACGCCAGCCACGTTGCGCGCGGCCTCGATCACCGCCATCTGCATGCCAAGGCAGATGCCAAGATAGGGGACGTTGTGTTCGCGGGCGAATTGGGCGGCCTTGATCTTGCCTTCGGTGCCGCGTTCGCCAAAGCCGCCGGGCACCAGAATGGCGTCGAATTTCTCAAGATGGGGGGCCGGGTCTTCGCGCTCAAAAATCTCGGCGTCGACCCATTCGACCTTGACCTTGACGCGGTTGGCCATGCCGCCGTGGGTCAGCGCCTCGGCGATGGATTTGTAGGCGTCCTCAAGCTGAACGTATTTGCCGACGATGGCGACGTTGACCTCGCCTTCGGGGTTGTGAACGCGGTCGCTGACATCTTCCCATTTCTCAAGGTTGGGCTTGGGCGCGGGGGTGATGCCAAAGGCGTCGAGCACCGCCTGATCCATGCCCTCGCGGTGATAGGCCAGCGGGGCGTCATAGATGGTGGACAGGTCCTGTGCGGCGATCACGGCGTCGGGGCGGACGTTGCAGAAGAGGGCGAGCTTCTCGCGCTCCTTGGCGGGGATCGGCCCTTCGGAGCGGCAAACAAGGATGTCAGGCGCAAGGCCGATAGAGCGCAACTCCTTGACCGAGTGCTGGGTCGGCTTGGTCTTCAGCTCACCGCTGGCCTTGATGTAGGGCAGGAGCGTCAGGTGCATGAAAATACACTGGCCGCGCGGCTTGTCCTGAGAGAACTGGCGGATGGCCTCGAAGAAGGGCAGGCCCTCGATGTCGCCGACGGTGCCGCCGATTTCGCAGAGCATGAAGTCGACCTCATCCTCGCCGATGCGGATGAAATCCTTGATCTCGTTTGTGACGTGGGGAATGACCTGAATGGTCTTGCCCAGATAATCCCCGCGGCGCTCTTTCTCCAGCACGTTGGTGTAGATGCGGCCCGAACTGATGGAATCAGTCTGGCGGGCAGGCACGCCGGTGAAGCGTTCGTAATGGCCAAGGTCGAGATCGGTTTCGGCGCCGTCATCTGTCACGAAAACCTCGCCGTGTTCAAAGGGCGACATGGTGCCGGGATCGACGTTCAGATAGGGGTCCAACTTGCGCAGGCGGACGGAAAAGCCGCGTGCCTGAAGCAGGGCACCAAGGGCCGCAGAAGCGAGGCCTTTGCCAAGAGAAGAAACAACACCGCCGGTGATGAAAATGAAGCGTGCCATGCTCTGGGACCCCGTGATTTTTGCCTGAATTTCCGCGCTTGTACCGGATCGGTGGCGCGCTGCAACACGGGATTTGACTAATAGAGGATTCGGGGCAACCTGTCCAGATCATCGCTATATGATGTTGCGGGGCGGAGGCTTTTTGCAATTTCTTGTGCCGGGTCGGGGGGCTTAGGGAATGCCTTGACCTCCTTAGGGGCTTGGGGCTGGACAGAATGACTTTGCGTCAGCACGCGGATCTGGTGCCAAGACGGCAGGAATGAACCCCTCATGCGCCGGGCAATTGGATCGACGCGAATAGAAGATCCGAGAGGAAGGGTAGAAAGACGTCCGGCGCAGAACCCAGAGATGGTCGCGGGATTTCGGATCAGTCTTTAAGGCGGCGCCTGAAGCGGAATACCTCACGCAGCATGAAAACGCGATTCGGACTTTTGCTGACGGAAAACCAAGGGTTCTGATTGGAGGGCCATTTGGGGCGGACCTGCCAAAGCATTCAACGCAAAAGGGCGGCCATCGGGCCAGCCCCTTACGGCAAATGATGATGGGACGATGAGCGGCGTCGAATTGGCACCGTTCACTACGCCGAGAATTCACCAATCAATCATCGAGTGCTTGGGCGACCGACTTCTTGGCAGCGGCAATGCGCTTCTTCAATTTGTCCATTTCGCTCTCCAAGTCCTTCAAGCGGTCCAGTTCGACCTGGACGTCGCTGCCTGTCAAAATTGACGGCATGAGGTGGAGATGTTCAACATCTCCGCCGCTAACAACGTTTGTATCTCCTTGCAGCACCCCAAGACGATGCTTGCAGACCGTTCGCTTTGATCCAGCCGGACAGGTGCACGTGCAGGTAAGGTTATTCCCGTCTCTCGAAACATGAATGTGGTAGATTTCGCCAGTAGATGACGATGTGCACTCGAAGTGGAATTCGGGAAGATCCATGGCGGGTCCTTTCTATGAAGCCATGGATCAGATACTTCCGGCAGACATTTTCCCAAGGAATCAATTGCCAAGACGCGGAAAGTCTCGGATGTCGAGATCGCTTCACATGAAATCCCGCTCATAGACCCGACCACGGGCCAGACCGATGCGCATCGCAGGGATTTGCTTGTCGGCGCCGGGATCGCACCAGTTGTGGTAGAAGCGGTAGATCTGGACCATCTTTGCCATCATCTCGGGCTTGTAGAGATAATGCTTGTCCCAGACATGCCCGGTCGAGCCGGTCGATATCGCCGGGCGCGCAGCGAACCTGACATTCGAGCGGAACTTGTGAAAATACGAATCCACGCTGCGCAGCGTCGCGCGGCGCAGCAGGCGCGCAGCGGACATCGTGGAGCGCCTTGGCCGCCAGGTTGGTATGCGAACGACCTTGTTGGGCTCGGACTTGCGCGAAAACGCGAAGCGCTTGCCCTTATCCATGGGCCAGCCCGCCAAGAGCATGTAGTTGGCGAAATCGACCAGTTGCGCGTAGTCCTGGTTTGACAGCTCTCGGATGGCGCCGATGGGCGTGCCGGTCAATCCGGCCAGAAGGCTTTGACCCGCAGATACGACTTGGTTGCGCGCATCGTTCGTCATACCCTTGTCGAAGCTGACCACGGCAAGATCGGCACGTCGTTGCTGGATCTCATCCACGAAGGCCGCTTGAAAAGCCAGTTGCAGGCCTTTGTCGTCGTCCATCATGAGCAGAAGCGGCGCATCAGTGCCCGAAAGCATTTCGCGGAGCCGGAGCGCGTGCGCGCATTGCATGATATCGTAGCGCACCAGCGCACCTTCGTGCGGCAGCTGGTAGAGTTCCGTGTTCGGGATCTTCTTCTGCTTGCGAAGCTTGAACAGGTATTGATCGAACTCGGACTGCGTCCAGACGCGGGCGTGCTGGCGGAAGGCGACCGAGACATCCTCCTCATCGGCGGCCAGTGCCTGCGCCTCGGCTTGCTCCATGGTCATCGACGGGTCGAACTGGAAGGCCGCCTCCATGATGTAGCCTGAGCGGTGGTGGGCTGTGCAAAGGTGCTGAACGGCCACCGGAGTGCGCTTGCGCTTCGTGGGCCTGTTCAGCATCAGTGTCTGGCTGTCCGTCGCGAACCTTGACCCGACCTCCTCGAAATCAACCCGCCCGAAGTCTTCCCGCTGGGCGATGAAGCCCTGGATCTGATCGTGGAAGAAATCGATCTTGCCGTAGAGGTCTCGATAGGAAGTGTCGGTGATCTTGCAGATCTTCGAAAGCGAGACATCGTTGCACAGCATCTTGAAGATCACCCGGTTCTTGTCGCTGCGGAGATGACGCCGCGCCGGTTTGCCGACCGAGAATGTCTTCTTGCACAGACCGCATTGGAAACGGGGATCTCCGTTCGCCGTCTTGCCGTATCGACGATAGAACTCCGGGTGTGCATCCGGCGACATGCCGTGGGCGAAGCAATCCTTTGAGCGACAAGAAGGAACGGTCGGATCTAACTCTTGCAACCGCTCGAGTCGCTTGTATTCTTCCCAGACGGCCTTGTTATTCTTGATCCTGGCTGTCTTGTTGCAGGTCGGGCACTGGAAAAATTCCGCGTGCTTCGCGCCTGAAACTTCGCCACGCAAGACTCCCGGCGGAGCAGGCGGCGCGCCGTTGGGCCGCTTGAACGGATCGGGCGGCACGCCGTAGCTCGCGCAAGTCGGATTGCGGCAGAAGTTGAGATCGAGCCCCTCGAATGCGGGAGGCAAACGCCGTTCCAGTCCAGAATCGGCTGTCGAAGATATTTTCGAGAGATCCAGCACCTGTTACCTCCTTCGAGAGATCATTCAAGGTGCTGTTTTTGAGAAGAATGTTGGCCGCAGTGCGGCCAACAGAAGCGATTAAATCAACATTTGCCGTAAGGGGCTGGGCCATCGGGCCGCCCTTTGTTCACTGTTCTGTTGGCTGTTGGGCGTTAGTCTGCCCGGGGAACCAGCGGCGCGTCCGCGTCCGCACCCGTCGGCGGCGGCAGAAGGCCATCGGTTTCGAGCGGTGCCGGGGCGTCGGTGGTTTCCGCAGCGGGCGCCGAGGTGTTTCCGATCCGGTCGAGAATCGAGCTGCCCGAGGCGTTCCGCGCCGAGATGATGGTGAGCGAGATCGAGGTCACGATAAAGGCAATCGCGAGGATCCAGGTCAGCTTGCCCATGGCGGTTGCGGCAGAACGCTGGCTCATGGCGCCGCCGCCGCCACCCATGCCGAGGCCGCCGCCTTCGGAGCGCTGAAGCAGCACAACCCCGATGAGGCTGAGGGCGAGAAGCAGGTGGATGATCAGGATGACGTTTTCCATGGGGGCGGGCGCCTTTGGTTCGATGTTGGCGGGTATGTAGGGGAAGCGCGGGCGCGGCGCAACCCGGCAATCGCTTTGGCGCTGCGCTGGCGGACGGGGACGGCGCTCTTTGGCGCTTTGCGCAAAGACGCCCCGCCCACCGTCCCGTTGTGCGGCGTTATGATTTGCCGGGGTTCTGTCAGACCTCGTCGTCGTCCTGCACGTCGTACTGACCGGAGAGCTTGCGGCGGATGATCGACCAACTGAGGCCGACGCCCAGCACCAGAGAGAGCGCGAGAATTCCGACCCAAGTCATCAGTTTGGGGTCCGACAGATCGAACAGGCCATAATCCCAGAGCACCCAGAGGATTGCCCCCACCAGCGCCAGCACCAGAAGCATGCCAAAGCCGCCGATCGAGCGCAGCGTGGCGCGCAGGTAGATGACGTAACCGACAAAGAGCACCAGCCCAAGGAGCACTGCAAGGGGCAGTTGTTCATGCCAGCTGGTGGTCGCCCATCGGACGAAATTAAAGGGAGTCGGGTTGTAGGTGGCCGCCAGCAGGATCAAGGCGAACAACCAGCGTAAAATGAAACTCATGAGGCCTCCGGTATGGGTTTGCCCTGTTTAGCAAATTGCGGCGGCAGGACCAGACCGGATCGTCGCATGAAGGCCCGAGACAGGGTTTGCCCCGCGCGCGTGACGTCTTCGTGGTGGACCAGATCGAAGCCAAGCGCGGAAAAAGGGCCTTGGGCAGCGATGCTGGCGTGGGTGGTCAGTTCCGGCATCTTCTGGTCGCGGGCCTCGTCGAACAGCATGTAGAGAAGGGTGCGGAAGTGGCCTTGGCGGCGCGCCCATCGCGAGATGAACACCAGATCGATATAGCCATCGGCGCGCAATGCCGCAAAGGCCAGGGGGCGCTCGGCCTCGGCCAGGGCGACTCGTTCGGCGGACAGGCGTCTGTGCCATTCGGGGCCGCCGGGCGGCTCGGACATCCATGCGTGACGCTGTGCTGCACTATAGGGGCTGGGCGCGGCATGAATGGACTCGAACATCAACTGTCCAAGCGCGTCATAATCGCGGGAATTGGCCCATCGGTACATTTTGCCCCCATAAGCGCCGCATTGCGGTGTTTTTACGGTTTCGCGCGCGGCTCCTCGGATATATAGGGTGCCGGGTTTGAGGTCATCACCGAAAGGCTTGTGATATGGCGAATGTGGTTGTCGTGGGCGCCCAGTGGGGCGATGAAGGCAAGGGCAAGATTGTGGACTGGCTGTCGAGCCGGGCCGATGTGATCTGCCGCTTTCAGGGCGGACATAACGCCGGGCACACGCTGGTGGTCGATGGCAAGGTTTACAAACTGCATGCACTGCCGTCGGGCGTTGTGCGTAAGGGCAAGCTGTCGGTGATCGGTAACGGTGTGGTGCTGGACCCCTGGCACCTGATCAAAGAGATCGAGACGGTGCGCGCGCAGGGCGTTGAAATCTCGCCGGAAACTCTGATGATTGCCGAAAATACGCCGCTGATCCTGCCGATCCACGGCGAGCTGGATCGCGCCCGCGAAGAGGCCGCAAGCAAGGGCACCAAGATCGGCACCACCGGGCGCGGCATCGGGCCGGCCTATGAGGACAAGGTGGGTCGCCGGGCGATCCGTGTGGCTGATCTGGCCGACGATGCGACCCTTGAGGCGCGGGTGGACCGGGCACTGATGCACCACGATCCCCTGCGCCGTGGGCTTGGGATCGAGGCGGTGGACCGTGACGCGCTGATAGCTCAGCTGCGTGAAATTGCACCGCAGATTCTGAAATTCGCCGGGCCTGTCTGGAAAGTGTTGAACGAAAAGCGCCGCGCCGGACACCGGATTTTGTTCGAAGGCGCGCAGGGCGCGCTGTTGGACATCGACTTTGGCACCTATCCTTTTGTGACCTCGTCCAACGTGATTGCCGGTCAGGCTGCAACCGGAACGGGGATCGGGCCGGGGGCGATTGACTTCGTGCTGGGCATCGTCAAGGCCTATACCACGCGCGTCGGTGAAGGGCCTTTCCCGACCGAGCTTGAGGATTCGGATGGCGAGCGTCTGGGAGAGCGTGGCCACGAGTTTGGCACCACCACGGGCCGCAAGCGGCGCTGTGGCTGGTTCGACGCGGTGCTGGTGCGCCAGACCTGTGCGACTTCAGGTGTGAACGGGATCGCGTTGACCAAGCTGGACGTTCTGGACGGCTTCGAGACGCTGAAGATCTGCGTTGGCTACGAGCTGGACGGTGCTCAGCTGGACTATCTGCCTTTCGCGGCGGATGAACAGGCGCGCTGCGTGCCGGTCTATGAGGAAATGGAAGGCTGGTCAGAGTCGACCGAAGGGGCGCGCTCTTGGGCGGACCTGCCGGGGGCCGCGATCAAATATGTGCGCCGCGTCGAAGAGTTGATTGGTTGCCCTGTGGCGCTATTGTCAACTTCTCCAGAGCGGGATGACACGATCCTTGTCACCGACCCGTTCGAAGACTGACGAAAGGTTGGGAATGGCGCTGAGTTACAAATCCCGGAAACGCTGGTCGCTGGTTGTTTTGCTGATCGGATTGCCGCTTTACATCGTGGTGGCGGTTTCGGTTGTGAACTGGCTGGACCGTCCGCCTATTCTGGTGGAGCTGCTGGTTTACATCGTGCTGGGGTTCTTGTGGATGCTACCGTTCAAGTTCGTGTTTCTGGGCGTGGGCCAGCCCGATCCTGACGCCGATGAGTGACGGGTGCGGCGCTGTTTTGGCTTTGCCAAAAGGCGCCCCGCCCTCCGTCCCATGACCTGCTATTGAGGCAAGCTGAATAAGAAACGCCGCGCGTCCGGGCAGGAAACGCGGCGTTTCTTATTGTCACGTCGGCCCTATTTGGAAGGGCAGGTATAGGGCTTGGTCTGGAAGGCGAAGGGCCACATGGAATCCAGCGAGACATAACCGTCCGCAAGAGCTGTCGAGAAGGCGTTGCAGTCCTGAGTCGTCGTGCCTGTGCCAATATAAAAAGGCGATAGCGAGCCGACCGGGACGGTCAAGGGAAAGAAATTCCCCGTCTACGAATTGATTGACGCCGTCGCATGGCAGGAGTGACAAGAGGTGCTGTCGGTTTTCCACTGGCTGGGATCGGTGGAATTGAGCGCTCAGGCGAAGGCCTCCATCATGGAATGGGCAAGGATCGCCGGGTGGGTGCCATCGCCTCCCAAGGTATACCCGATTTGCGTGCCATTGGGCGAGTAGGCCTTGTAGCCTAATCCATCAATACCGCCCTTGGTCAGGACTTTGGTGATTTCGGCCCCGTCCAATGGGGCGTTTCGGTCATGAAAGCTTTGCGGATGTGCTGCACGCCCGGATTGTTGGTGAACTCAAAGGTCGTCCAGAACCAACTTGGCTCATCGCTGTCAAACGGATCGCGTGGCAACGCGCGCATCTTGGCCCACCAGTATTGCACATCCTTGTCGTCATCATCGGTGAATTTGAAAACCAGGGCGCCGTCCTTGATTTTCGTCGAGATTTGTCCTGCCAGAATATCGTTGCGGGTGACGAAATCCGGGTCGTCGCGCGGGGTATTCGTATAGGCGAAGTCCGGTTTGTCGGTGAAGGTCTCGGGGTCGGTGGCCCAAGCCATCCAGATCGGCGCGGTGCCGCTGTCCTTGTCGGTGTGGATGTCGGCCCCCGCGATCTGCTGATCGACCCGGGCAAACCACATCCATGCAACCTGTTTACGCCCCTTGAGATCTTCGCCGAAGGCCATGTCGGCGTAGGTCTGGGCAAAGACGTCGTCGTCCATCTCAAGCCAGTTGTCATCAAGCGTTTGGGACAGCGCAGGAAGGCCGAAGAGAGCCAAAGCAAGAAGACCCACAGCCGTGGTTTTGAGGGCAAGCAACATCACAGAGATCTTTTGGTGGAGTGTCGCTTCTTGGGGGGAATCGAAAAAAACGACATCTTAACCGACAGTTGCGCGAGTGAGCACCCGTCAATGTTTTGCAAGGCTAGCCACCTCCTGTGGGCAGGCATCGGCCAAAAGAAAACGGCGCCCGGATGGGACGCCGTTGTCTGTTTTTCTGCCTTTTGTGGCCGCGATCGAAATCGCGGGTGTCAGCCTGCCGCGCGGTTCGGTTTGAAGCTGATCCGTTCGGAGGCTGTAAAGCGTCCGCCCGAGGTTTTTTCAATCTTGCCGTCCCGCAGGAGCTGGCCAAAGCTGCGAAGGCGGTCTTCACGGCTGGATTCACTGTCCTCGGCCTGACGTACAGTCGACATCAGCTGCGGGCGCGAGAACTGGTCGCGGCCCTCGACGAAGGACATATAGGCCGCAGCCGCTTCCAGCAGGTCCGACAGTTCCGACGCGCCGACATTTTCGGCATAGGCGGCAAAGTCGCCACCGCTGACCGGCGCTTCGGGAGTCGGGGTTGCGACCTGACGCGGGGTGGGCTCGGCGTCGCGTTCGCGGCTGATGCGGCGCGGGCGCACTGGAGCGGTCGGTTCGGCGGGCGCGGCGGCTTCATCCTCGACGCGCTGTTCGGCGACCAGTTTGAGAGGCGCCGGGCGCTGTGCCACGGGGGCGTCTGCCGGACGCTCGGTGCGGGCGCTGCCGGGTTGCGGACGGCGCGGACGCACGACTGCCGAGAGATCCTCGCGGTAGGTCTCCATCTCTTCTTCGACCTGAGCGGACTTCCGACCCAACAGCTTGTCAGCCTTGGTTGCAGCCACGGCCGCGCGCAGATGTGCAATGGCGCTGCGGCGGCGGTTGCCTTCCGGCTCTTCCAGCTCTTCGTTGGTCTGGTCGAGGATGCGCGAGGTGTCGTTGTCCTCGACCTTTTGCTCCGTCAGCATGGCGCGGGCGGGGCTGGACATCTTGACGGCCTTGCGGACGCCTTCAACTGCCGAGCGGATATTGTCCTCGGTTTCTTCGCTGATGGCGGCCTGTTCGGCGCGGGCGTCCAGTTCATCCAGATCGGGCGCGTCGCCCCAACCGCGGGGCTTGGCAACCGGGTTGTCAAGGCGCAGCGGCGCAGGGGCTTCGGCGGCGGCGGGTGTATCATCCCAATCGTCTTCATCGTCCCAATCGTCGTCGTCCCAAGCGCTTTCGACAGGCGCGGCGGGCTTGTTCGGGGCCAGACGCAGGGGGGCGGGTGCCGGGGCCTCGGCGGCTTCAGCCGCGTCTTCCTCGTCGTCCCAGTCCTGCTGAGCGGTTTTGGATTGGGCGTGGAGCGGGGCTGCCACGGGCGCGACTTCCTCCTCGTCGTCATCCCAAGCGATATCGTCGTCGTCGCCCCAGTCGTCATCGTCGAAGTCACCAGCCAGCTCGGCCTTGACGGCGGCGAGTTCGCGGGCGAGTTCGTCTTCTTCTTCGGAGCTCAGGGAGCTGGTTTCCGCGCCAGGAACGGCTGGGATGGCGGCAGCGACTTCGGGCTCGTCATCGATTTCCTCAAGCTGACCCGAGGCGACAACCTTGTCGAATTCGGCGCGCTTGACCTTGACCACGCGGGCGCGCAGCGGTGCCGGACGGGTGGCGGGCGGGGGCGGCGGGGTCTGATCGACAACTTCGGGCGCCTCAATGGCGGCCTCGATATCGTCCTCATCTTCGTCGTCCCAATCCCAGTCGTCTGCTTCAGCGCTTTCCTCGGGCGGGCTGTCTTCGCCAGCATCGTCGTCCCATGCGGCAAAGGCGTTGTCGTCGCCGGCCTCATCCTCGGCGGTATCAATAAGCGCGGAGAGCGCGTCTTCTGCGTTGTCCGCGTCTTCGTCGTCGATACCGGCCATCAGACCTGCGATCGTGTCGGACAGGTCTGCGGGGGCCTCGACCTCTTCGACATAGTCCAGATCGTCGTCTTCGGACTCGTCCGCCTGAAGGGTGCCAAGGATGGCATCAAGCGAGCTGTCGCTGTCTTCAAGCGTTTCGTCTTCGAGATAATCGTCGCCCTCGTCCTCGGCGCCTGGCGCTTCGGCCACGACGGCGCGGATGCGGTCCAGCTTTGCCGCGACCGAGGCCGGATCGGTGAGGCGCGGAGCAGGCGCGCTTATCACCGGTTCAACCGACTTTGCCGCCGTATCGGGCAGCAAGGCGTCCAGGCTGAAGTCAGACCCGGCCTCGGGGGCTGTTTCCTCGGTCAGGTTGGCGGCGCTGTCCGCAGCCATCCCGGCAAGGATCGACGAATCGAAGGACATGTCGGCAACAGCATCGCTTTCCGGAGCATGCTCGGGTGCAGAGACCGTGGCAGCGGTCAAGGCAGGCTCGGAAGGGGTGTCGTCTGCATCCGGCAGGGACATTTTTGCGATGGCGTCGGCGGCGACGGCATCTGCCTCGGCTTGCGCCTGCGCTTCGGCCTCAGCGGCCTTGGCTTCGGCTTTGGCGGCTGCGGCCTCGATGGTGTCGTCATCGGGCAGGCTGGCAGCACGTGCCGGACCTGCGGACAAGGCGGCGGCCATGGCCCCCGAAGAAATCGCACCGGCGGCCAGCGCTGGTCGCAAAGTCAGTTTGCCATCGTGGCTTTCGGCCGCGATCTGCTGGCGCATCAATTCGCCTGCCAGTTCCGCGTCGAACTGCGGCGGCTCTGCGCCAAAGAATCGGTCTTCTCCAACAACGCCCCGAAAGAAATGGGTTGTTTCCTTGACGACGGCCAGTGGATCCTCGAACCCTTCTGCCGTACAGGAGAAGGTGCCGTAGGAGACCGTAAGAATCTTGCTCGAACTCACCATTGTGCTGCTCACTTTCATTCGCTCTGCAACAGTGTGTTTACCACGCCGTACAAGACGAAAGCTGACCGATTCTGTGCCCTGCAGGGTATCATTTCATGACTTGATTGTGGTCAGTTTCCTAAATTGCCATTAATTCGCCATGAAATCTAAAATTGTTCACGCCTTCGGGCCGGTTTTATTGGTTGGCGGCGGCGAATGCACGCATGACGTGTTGAAAGCCGCCGTTTCCAAGGCATCTGCGGTTGTGGCCGCTGACGGCGGGGCCGCGCCTTTGTTGGCGATTGGGGTGGTTCCCGAGGCGGTGATCGGCGACATGGATTCGCTCGATCCGGCTTTGCAAGCCAGCCTTCCACCAGGAGTTTTGCGCCGGATTGCGGAACAGGACAGTACCGATTTCGATAAATGTCTTCGCAATATCTCGGCGCCGCTGGTGCTGGCCTATGGGTTTCTGGGCGCGCGGGTCGATCACCAACTGGCTGCATTGACCGTGTTGTGCAACCGTGCGGACCGCCGTTGCGTTGTGGTGGGGACCGAGGATGTGATCGTGCTGGCGCCGCCCGAACTGACGCTTGATCTGCCCAAAGGCACCCGGTTTTCGCTTTATCCCATGGGCAAGGTTCAGGGCCGCTCGGAGGGGCTGCGCTGGCCGATCGACGGGCTGGTGATGTCGCCGGACACGCGTGTGGGAACTTCAAACGAAGTGGTCGGCCCGGTGCGCCTGTCAGTCGAGGCGCCGCGCATGTTGCTTATTCTGCCGGCGGCGTGCCTCGAGGCGTTGCTTGAGGGACTTGCCGCAGCGCCCGGTGGGTGGCCCGTTCGCGCATGACGACATACAGCCCGGAACCAATGGTGATGGCGATGCCAAGTGCGGCCAGCGGTCCGGGCAGATCGCTGAACAGCATCCAGCCGATCAGGGTGGCCATCGGAATTTCGAGATATTGCATCGGCGCAAGGGTCGAGGCGGGCGCATAGCGCAGCGACCATGTCATCAGAAGATGCGCAAAGGTGCCCGCAACCCCCATGGCGGCGATCAGCGCCGAGCCCTTCGTGCTGGGCGGGGTCCAGTCCAGCGCGCCGCTTGCCGGCGATAATGCCATCAGCGGGATCATGATCGCCAAAGCGATCAGCGCCGAGACCGCCTGCATCCCGATGGGGTCGGTTTCACCCGCGATGCGCCGGGTGACCAGCATAAAGGCGGCAAAGATAAAGGCCACGGCCACCGGCAGCAGCGCGGGCCAGCCGACATCGTCAAAGGCGGGCTGGATCACCAGCAAGGTGCCGGAAAACCCAACGGCGCAGGCCGCCAGACGACGCCAGCCCACCTCCTCGCCTAATATATAGTGGCCCATCAGAAGCAGGATGAAGGGCATGACGTAGGCAATTGCGATGGCATCGGCCAGCGGCAGGTACAGCAGCGAGGTAAAGACCGTCGCGATCCCGGCGATGTGCAGCAGTGTGCGCAGGGAAACCAGCGTGGCGATCCGGCGGGTCATGCGCATGGACCGCCGCGTGAACAGCGCAAAGGGCAGCAGTATCGCGGCCTGAAAGGCAAAGCGCAGGGTCACAAGCTGGCCAACGCCCATCTCGGGCCCCAACAGCTTGGCCAAAGCGTCGGCAAAGGGTGCCAGCGCGCAAAAGCCCAACATCAGGGCAATACCAAAAAGCGGGCGGTCGGTGTTCATGGTGCCAAGGGTAGGGGCGCAGTGCCGCGCCCGCAAGCGCTAGACCGGGGGCGTCGGCGCCGTGGCCTCGCGCTCGAGCCGGCGCTCGCGCTGGATGATATAAAGGCCAGAGCCGACAATGATGGCAATCCCGATCCAGGTCAGTGGCGTCGGGAAGTCGGAAAAGGCGAAATAGCCGATCACCGTGGCTCCGACGATTTCAAGGTATTGCAATGGCGCAATGATCCCGGCAGGGGCAAGGCGCAAGGCCTTGGTCAACATCAGGTGCGACAGGGTTGCGATCACGCCAAGGCCAAGCAGCGTCCAGACGGCTTTGCCCTGTGGCATGATCGGATCGAACAAAGCCGATCCACTGCCGTTCATCAACATCAGGGGCGGCAGGATCATCAGGCTGGCGGCCAGCGCGGTGTGGGCTTGCAGGACAATCGGGTTCACACGCTGGCTCATGCTGCGGGTGAGCAACATGTAAAGCGCGAACAAAAAGGCGGTGCCCAGCGGCAGGGCAGCAACCAGACCCAGATCGGAAAAGCTGGGACGGATCACCAGCAGTGCGCCGCCAAAACCCACAGCCGAGGCGGCAACCCGGCGCCAACCGATGGGTTCACCCAGAAAGACGGCGCCAAGAAGGGTCAGGATGAATGGCTCGACAAAGAAGATCGAGATAGCGTCGGCAATCGGCATGAAGCGCAGGGCGGTGAAAAAGCAGCCGGTCGCGGTCAGCAGCGCGGCGGCGCGGGCAAGGTGCAATCCGATATCCTGACGCGACACCGCGATGGACAGCCCTGCCAGCAGGGCCACGGGATAAAGCAACAGCACCTGAATCGAAAAGCGGGCGGCAAGAACCTGAGGGATCGGCACCTCGTGCGGGGTGGCCTTGGCCATTGCGTCCATCATCGGGGCCAGAGTGCAGAAGGCCAGCATGAAAAGAATGCCAAGGGTGGTCTGGCCTTGAGGCTTGGTCATCTTGGGTCTCACAGCGCTGTGCGGGATCGAATGCGCCGCCTATTGGCGCGTTGGCAAATGACTATGTGCAAAAAGAAGAAGGGGAAAGGCTTGTTCTTCGCGGGGTCATGAAAACCCTGGCGCACCGCGGCGCAGCTTAGGGCAGGATCGACAGCCAGACCCAGGCGGTGATCACCGAAAGGGCCGTAGCAAAAAGCACACCCGAGGCGGCGACGCGGCGCGCGCGGCCGTACATATTGGCAAAAACGTAGGTGTTGATCCCCGGCGCCATGGCAGCCGTCAACACCGCCGAGCGGAAGGCTTGGGTGGACAGCCCGGTGATCGTGCCAAGCGTCCATGTGATCGTCGGGTGCAGGATCAGCGAGATCGCGCAGATATAGGCGATCACGCGGAAATCGCCCTGCGGTTTGTACCGGCACAGCACGCCGCCCATCCCGAACAGCGCGGCGGGCAATGCAGCGCGGATCATCATATCCAGCGCATCGGTGACCGGCGCGGGGATGGCGACGTTCGTGATATTGGCGATCACGCCCAGACCGATGCCGATCACCAGCGCATTGCGGAACATGGCGCGCAGCACCTTTGCGGGCAACTCCCGGGCCGGTGCGCCCTTGGCGCGGGCGATCTCCATAGCGGTGATGCCGATGCCGTAGCAAAAGGGTGAATGGATCGCGACGATGACATAGTTCGCTTCCAGCGCGCTTGTGCCATAGGCGCGTTCGGTCATGGCCAGACCGATCATCACCGAGTTTGCGAACAGGCAGCAAAAACCAATGGCCACCGCGTCTTCCCAATCGCGCCCAAAGAAATAGCGCGCGCCCAGCAGCCCGGCGGCAAAGCCCGTAACCGAGCCGGTATAGAACGAGACCAGCAGCCATGGGTTGAAGTCCGGGCCAAGCTCAAGCGTCCAGATGGCGCGGAACAGCAGGCAGGGGATGGCAAAGCTTTGGGTAAAGCTCATCAGCCCATCGACGCCAGCATCCGAGAACCAGCCACGCCAGACCGCGCCGTAGCCTGCGCCAATGACCAGAAAGACCGGGAGGATAACGTCGAGTAGCGCCTGCATGTCAGCTCGCCTGAATCGTTAAGACGTGGTGCCGAACCGGGCGCGCCGGGTCAGATGTCATAGCGCAGAACCATGCCGTCATAGGCGGGGGTGACGTGATCGGGGGTTTCGGCCTCGACGGTATCGTAATCGAGATCGTTGTGCATGTTGGTCAGCACCGCGCGTTTTGGCCGGGCGCGTTCAATCCATTCAAGGGCAAGGTCCAGATGGGCGTGGGTCGGATGCGGTGCGCGGCGCAGCGCATCCAGGATCCAGCAATCGAGGTTGGACACCTGCTGCCAAGCGTCGTCGTTCATCTGCGCCACATCAGGCAGATAGGCCACGTTCTCGACGCGAAAGCCCAGGGCGTCGATGCTGCCGTGGTTGACCTTGAAGGGGCGCAGGGTGATCGGGCCGCCGGAGCCGTCGATTGTAAAGGGGCTATTGATGGTGTGCAGGTTCAGGATCGGCGGATAGGGCGACCCTTCGGGCTGAACGAAAGCATAGCCAAAGCGCGACAGCAGGTCGTTCTGGGTATCGCCATCGGCCCAGACGTTCAGCCGCGCCTTGTTGTTGAAAACCACTTGCCGCAGATCATCCAACCCATGCACATGGTCCGCATGGCTGTGAGTCCAGGCCACTGCGTCCAGCGTGCCAATGCCGGCGTCGATCAACTGGGCGCGCATATCGGGGCCGGTGTCGATCAGGACGCGGGTGGTGCCCTGCGCCTCGGCCCGTTCGATCAACAGCGCGCAGCGGCGGCGGTTGTTTCTGGGGTTGGTCGGATCGCATTCACCCCAGTTGCCACCCAGTCGCGGCACCCCACCAGACGAGCCGCAGCCAAGAATGGTAAAGCGTAGCTCGGTGCTCATGCTGGGCTCCATGCGGCGGCCTTGGCAAAAAGGCGGTCAAAATTGGCTTCAGTCGCCTTGGCGAAGTCATCGTAGCTCAGGCCAAAGGCCTCGGCGCCGACTTTGGCGGTATTGACTACATAGGACGGCTCATTGCGCCTTCCACGGAAGGGCGGTGGCGCAAGGTAAGGGCTGTCGGTTTCCACCAGAATGCGGTCCAGCGGAGCTGCGGTGAAGATATCGCGCAACTCCTGGCTTTTGGGGAAGGCGGCGATGCCGGACATCGAAAGGTAAAAGCCAAGATCCAGTGCCGCGCGGCCCAGCTCGGCCGAGGAGGAAAAGCAGTGCATGACGCAGTTGTATTCGCGCGCCCTGAAGCCTTCGGTCAGGATGCGGGTCATGTCATCATCGGCGGCGCGGGCATGGATGATCAGCGGCAGGCCGGTTTCCTGCGCCGCCTCGATATGGATGCGCAGCGACGTCTTTTGCACCTCGGCGCTTTCGGCGGTGTAGTGGTAGTCCAGCCCGGTCTCGCCGATGCCGACGAACTTGGGGTGCTGCGCCAAGGCGACCAATTCCTCGACCGAGGTCAAGGGCTCTTCGGCGGCGCTCATCGGATGGGTGCCTGCGGCATAGAACACGGGGGCATTGGCCTCGGCGATGGCGCGGACCTGCGGTTCGTTGCGCAACCGGGTACAGATGGTGACCATCCGGTGCACCCCCGCATCCAGCGCGCGCTGGATGATCTGCGGGCGCTCCTCGTTGAAATCGGGAAAGTCGAGGTGGCAATGGCTGTCGGTGATCTGAGTCATGTCGCGTCCTTTGATACCAAGGGAGGTATCGGCGGGCGCGGGAAGGGTCAAGCCGGGGGCGGTGAAAGCCGGCACAGATCGCGCACCGCGCCAGTCTCAGCGCTTGAAATTCAGCGGGATCGCGAAGTGATAGCTGGCATCGCCCAGGGCTGCGGGCGCGCGCGGGAAACGCGCACGTCGGGCAGCGTCGAGCGCGGCTTTGTCCAGTGCGGCGCTGCCCGAGGATTGGGTCACGCGAGCGCTTTGCAGCCTGCCTTTGGGCGACAGTGAGATTTGAACCTTGACGGCGCCCTGGTCACGGGTGCCGCGCGGATAGCGCTGGGCGCTGGCCATGGCGCGGCGGATCTGCGCTTGCCACTGCGCCTGTGCCTGACGGATCGCCGATTTGCTGGGACCAGAGGCGGGCTGCGGCTTTGTGGCGGGATTGGCAGCCGTCTTGCCGCCACCACCGCCAGCGGCGCGCTGGGCAGGGCGGGCGGCGGATTGCGCCTTGGGTTTCGGCTGTGATGAAGGGGTCGCCGAGGGCGCCGGTGCAAGGGTCTCGGGGCGCGGGACCGGGCGGCGCGAGTGTGCCACCGCCATGGGAGAGCTGGCCGGGTTCGTATCGATCTGCGGAACGTCAGGTGCTTCGGGCGCGCTGGGGGCCTGCGGCAGGGCCAGCGCCTGTGGCCCGGCCAAGGGGGGCGCTTGCAGTTGCATGCTGGGCAACGGCCTGTCCGGCGATTGCGGCGCGGACAGGTTTTGCGGCGATTCTCCGGTCATCCCCGGCGGAGTGGGCAGACGGGTATCGAACTGCGGGGCGTCTTCGGCGCTGGGCTGTGGGATCAGTTGCGGCGCGGCTGTGGCACGCGGCGCCTGCGTGTCTGCGATGGGCGGCGTCAGGGCAGCGGTTTCCACGCTTGGCGCGGTCAGTTCTGGTGTCTCGGCGATTGTCGGGGCGCTGTCCCATTGCGCCACAAGATCAGAAAGTTGCTCGGGCGCTGCGGCCAGCGTGAAGGAGGCTTGCCCACCGTCGCCGCCCCCGGCCGCGCCGCCGGGCAGATCGGTCAAGTTCAAAACCGCCACATGCAGCCCGCCCGCGAGGGTCAGGAAGGTGAGCCCTTCGAGCAGCTTCATTGCGCGGCCTCAAGAGTGACAAGGGTGATGTCGCTGGCACCAAGTGCGACGAGGGCGCTCAGGGTCTTGGCCAGTTCTGCGGCGTCGGCGCCCCCATCGGCATGAAGGCGAATGGGGCCAGCGCTTTGGGCCGCCTCAAGCGCGATCTGCCCCCGCGCCGCACCGTAGGCAATCTCGCCTGAACGCGACAGATAGAGTGGCAGACCGGGGGCGGGCTGATCGCCGCTGGCGGCACTGGGCAGTTCGATTGAAAAGGGATCGGGCGGGGTAATCTGCGCCGTCATCAGAAAGAAGGTCAACAGCAGGAAAACCACGTTGATCATGGGCACAACGGGTTCGGCCCGCTTTAGCAGCGGGGCGGGACGGTGCAGGATCAGCGAACGGCGGCGCATTGTCACTTTACCACCGCGACGTTGGTCAGACCGGCGGCGCGCAAGATGCCAAGCGTGTCCACAAGGCGCTGTACATCGGCGCCCTCGCGGCTGCGCAGGATGATGGTGTCAGCAGGGCTTTGCATCAGCGGGGCAAGCGCCTTTGCAAGATCAGTGACCGCCACACCGTTCAGCAGCGTTTCATCCGGCAGCAGGGTGATCAGACGCGGCGGGCCTTGCCACGGCGCCCCTGTACCGCCCGCCAGTTGCAAAGGCAGGGCCAGCGGCGTGCCAAAGCGCGCAGCCAGCATGAAGAACACCAGCAGCAGAAAGACCACGTCGATCATCGGCGTGAGCGAGGGGCGTCGGCGCTGCGGTCTTGTGGGCAGGTTCAGCATAAGCGGGGTCTGGCCTTGGTGGCGGTTGCGGGGGCGTCAGGCGGCTTGGGGTTCCTCGGTGGGCAGGGCCATGGTGAACAGCCGGGTGGCAAGGTCTTCGAGATCATGGGCAAGACTGTCGGACAGGCTGTCGAACCACGACAGCCCGATCGAGGCCGGGATCGCGACACCCATGCCCGCAGCGGTGGTCAAAAGCGCCTCCCAGATGCCGCCCGCAAGGGCGGCAGGATCGGCGCGGTTGCCGGTTTCCTGAAGCGCCTGAAAGGCGTCGATCATCCCAAGAACGGTTCCGAGCAGGCCGATCAGCGGGGCGATGGTGATCACCAGATCAAGTGCACGCAGACCGGTACGGGTTTCCATCAGGGCGGCGCGGGCGACGCGGGCGGCCTCGTCTCTTGCATCAAGGTCGGGCAGGGCCAGACGCGCCTGCATGGCGGCATGCAGGGTGCGAGCGCGCAGGCCGGGGCGGTTTTGCAGCAGCGCGATGGCGGCCTCGGTTTGGCCATCGGCCCACAGACCCAGCGCCTCTTCAGCGCGGTGACGGCGCCAAAGGCCAAGCCGCCAGAGTCGCCAGACCTTCCACAAGATCAGCGCCAGCGTGAGGACCGACAGCGCGGCAATGGCCCAAAGGGCCGGGCCGCCGCGGTTCAGGAACTCCGTGATTTGGGTCAGCATGGCAGGGCTCCGTTTCGGGGCTGCGCGCCGCGTTCAGTGGGCAAAGCCCACGGCGCGCAAATTGGCGGCAACTTGATCTCATGATTCTCGCCGTGGTGCACGGCGCCGGGGACAGCCGGGCGCGGGCGGGCGGTGATCCGCTGAAGATGGCTCATGTCAGGCGCTCCAGGGGTTGCAAAAACGGGCCTTCAGGGGTGTCGTGGATGCGGGCGCGCAGGTGAAATGTCTGGGCGAGGTTCTCTGGCGTCAGCACCGATTGCGGCGGGCCGTCGGCCTTGATCTGGCCGCGGTCTATCAGGATCAGACGGGTGCAAAAGCGGGCCGCCAGCGACAGATCGTGCAGCGAAAGCAGAACCCCACGGCCTTCGCGGGCGAGGTCCTGCATGACCTCAAGCGTGGCCAGTTGCGCGGCGGGATCAAGCCCTGCGATGGGTTCATCCGCCATCAAAAGCGGGGTGTCCTGCGCCAATGCCCGCGCGATCAGCACGCGGGCTTGCTCACCTCCAGAGAGCTCGGTCGCGGGCCGGTCGCGGTGCGCATCCAGCCCCATGCGGGCAAGTGCATCCTGAATAATCGCCCTGTCTTGCGGCGTCGGTTTGCGGCCATGCGGCAACCGACCAAGCGCGACCAGATGCTCGACGGCAATCGGCCAGGCGATCTCGCGCGATTGCGGCATCCATGCGGCTAGACGGGCGCGTTCGTGCGGTTTGAGAGTGCTGATGGACGAGGTGCCTTCGTGCGGCAACAGTCCCAGCGCGGCGCGCATCAGGGTGGTCTTGCCCGCGCCATTCGGGCCGATCAGGCCAACGCAGTCGCCGGGCGCGATGGTCAGCGAAACCCGGTCCACAACCGGGCATTCGCCGCGCCGTACAGTCAGGTTGTTCAAGGTGAGAAGGGTCATCCCATTTCCCTCCGGGTCTTGTAGATCAGGTGGAGGAATAGCGGCGCTCCGACAAGGGCCATCAGGACCCCCAGTTTCAGGTCGCGGTCCGGCAGGATCAGACGAGTGGCGATATCGGCTGCCAGCAACATCGCGCCGCCGCCAAGCGCCGAGGCGGGCAGCAATCTGGAGGGTTTATGGCCGGTCAACGGGCGCAGCAGGTGCGGCACCACAAGGCCGACAAATCCAACGGCCCCCGCCACGGCGGTGCCGGCGCCCACGGCGGCGGCAATCCCGATCAGCAGCCGCAAGCGGATTGCGGACAGCGAAATCCCCATGCTTTCTGCGGCATCTTCGCCAAGGGTCAGGGCATCAAGGCCGCGGCCAAGGGTCATCAGCAGCGCAAGTCCGGCAAGGATCAGAGGCGCGGCAAGGGTGACATGGCCCATGGACCGGTCGGCGACGGATCCCATCATCCAGAAGATGATCTCGGACGCGGCATAGGGGTTGGGTGACAGGTTCAGCACCAGCGAAGTCAACGCGCCCGCAAGCGCCGAGATCGCAATGCCCGCAAGGATCAGCGTCAGCGACGCGCCGCGCGGGCCTGCCAAGATCAGGATCAGGACGACAGCGGCAAAGGCAAAAACAAGTGCAGCAAACGGCAGCGCAAGGGCAAAGCTGGCGGCAAGGCCGGTTTGCAGGGCGATCACCGCCCCCAACGCGGCAGCGCCCGAGACTCCGATCAGGCCCGGTTCGGCCAGAGGGTTGCGCAGGTAGCCCTGCATCGCAGCGCCCGACATGCCAAGCGCGGCACCGATCAGTAGTGCCAGAAGGGCGCGGGGCAGGCGGATTTCCTGCATGACCATTTGGTACAGCGGATCGCCCTGACCGATAAGTCCTAGCAGCGCGTCGCCCAGTGGGATCGGACTGTAGCCGATCAGCAGCGAAGAGAAGAACAGCGCCAGCGTCAGCGCCGTGAGGGGCAGAAGGGCTTTCATGTCTCTGCCCCCGAAAAGACGGACACTGCGCTTTGCGCGGCACCTGGGGGGTGAGGCGGGCAAGACGACAGGCGGAGCAGAACTGACGTCATTGGCGGGCGCTCCAGTTTTGGCGCAGGGTGATCATGTCAGCCACAGCATCCAGCAGATACGGCGTCTCGCAGGTCCATGCTGCACCGTCTGGAATGATGTGCAACTTGCCAGAATCTTTGAGGACGGGATGGCTCAGCAGTTCCGTCGCGCGGGCATGACCGCCGTAGGGGCGGCCGATGAGGATGAGATCGGGGTCCGCAAGGATCAACTCTTCCAGCGGCAAGGCGCCACCGAAGGGCAGGCCCTTTTCTTCGGCAATATTGCTCAGACCCGCAGCTGCAAGGATATCGCCGGGCAGTGTGTCGCGGCCAGCGGTGGAGCCGAGCGCGTAATATAGGGCAACGCGTGGGCTGCGGCCGGGGGTGGCTCTGAGCGCCGCGAGGCGGGCGTCGAAGTCTTGCACAATTTCTTGGGCCTGTGGCGAGCGGCCCAGAAGATTGCCCATGCGCAGGATGTTGGCGCGGGCTTCTTCAAGGGTGTTGATCGGGGCGAAGATTTCCACCCGGTGGCCCAGCCGTTTGAGCATGTCCACCGTCGCGCGGGTGGTCCATGTGCCGGCAAGGATAAGGTCGGGCTGTTGCAGCACGACGCTTTCGGCGCTGCCGTTGTTGGCCGGAAAGGCCCGCGCCCGATCCGCCATGCCCGAGCTGCGCGGATCGCTTGCCAGCGCCGAAAGCGACGCGATCTGCCCCGGGTCGGCCAGCATCAACACCAGCTGATCGGTGCACAGGTTGAGAGAGACGACACGCCGGGGCGGCTCTGCCCCTGCGCTGCAGGCCGCGGCGAAAACGATCACCGCGGCGCAGGTTATGATCCTAGAAAGACGCACGGATTCCGAAGAACGCGGCGCGACCGGAGGCATTGTAATCCGCCGTGGTCTGGTACTTTTCGTCGGTCAGGTTTTCGACGCGCAGATAAGCCTCGGTTTGCGGGGCGATGTCGTAGGACATGGAGAGATTGACCAATGTGAAATCCTCCATCTTGCGGGCAGGAAAGCCGTCTACCGGGCGGTCGGCCACATGCTGAACTGTGACACCCATGGACAGGGCATCGGTCAGATCGGCGTTCAGGCCAAGGGTCAGATCGTGGCGCGGGGTGCGCGGCAGTGGCTGGCCGTTTGCGCCCTCAGTGTCCGACAGAGTGTAGTTGCCGAAAAGGGTCACGCGGTCTGTGGCTTGATATTCACCCGACAGCTCAAGCCCTTTGCTGACCGAGGTGCCGACGATCTGGTTGTACCCAGTGCCAGAATAATCGATCAGATCGTCGATCTCGGTATAAAACAGCGTCGCGCGAGCGAAGCCATTGGCATAGGTCTTTTCGAGACCCAGTTCATAGCTGCGGCTGGTTTCGGGATCGAGGTTCGGGTTGCCATAAAGCTGCGAGTGCAACTGATAGAGCGATGGCGCGCGAAAGCCGTTGGCCATGGCGCCGCGCAGGATCACGTCATTGCCGAAGTCATAAGCCAGCGCCAGACGCGCCGAGGTAAAGCCGCCGAACACCGAATGATCGTCATGCCGCAAAGAGCCTGTGATCGACAGGGCGTCGTTCGGCTGCCAGTTGGCCTCGGCGAAAACGCCGGTGGTTTCGATGTTCTGCGTGGTGCTCAGCAGGCGGGTGCCAAGAAAGGCAAAGGTGACCGGATCAAAGAGATATTCCTCTTCGGTGGTTTCAAATCCTTCCCGGGTCCAGTCGGCGCCAAAGGATACCGTCAGCGCCTCCGAGGCCTCCCACACACCTTTATAGGCCAGCTTGTCGCGGGTGCCCTGGAACGGATCGGTTCGGCCATAAGAGGTCGAGGTCCGGTCGTTCACGTAGCTGGTATAGGACAGCTCGTGCGCGACGGCGCCCGTTGTCAGTTGGGCATAGACTCGCGCGGCTTGTGTTTCAGTGGTGAAGGTCTGGTCGTAGGGCGGAAACCCATCGCCGCCGAAGGGGTCAAAATCGCCCTCAGCCGTCAGATAGAACAGGCTTGCTCCGACGCGCAGCGTGTCCGTGACATCATAATACCCCTCAAGCGTCAGCTGGTTGTTCTGATAACCATCCTCTTCGGTTCCGGCAGAACTGGCGGAATACCCATCCGTGGAGACATGCGAAAAGGTCAGCGCAACACCGCTGCGATCGGTGTTGGTGCTGATGCCAAAGTTCAGGCGCTGGGTGTTGTTTGCACCGAATTCGACGCCGAACTTGCCATGCGTGCCCTCCTGCGCGTCAGGGTTGAGGGTGCTTATGTTGATCACCCCGCCCACCGCTTCGGAGCCATAGACCGCCGATTGGCTGCCCTTGACCACTTCGATCCGGTCGATGGCGCCAAGCGCCAGATTGCCCCAGTCATAACTGGTTGTGATAAGCGAAGGGTCGGTGACGTCGATGCCGTTGATCAGCACCGGAACATAGGTTGTGGACAACCCGCGGATGCGGATCGTGGTCACGCCGCCAATGCCGCCGTTCGCGCTGACCGAGATGCCGGGCAGGGTGGCAAGGAAATCCGCGACCGTGGTCGACGGAGAGGCTTCGATTTCTTCTGCCTCGGCGATCTCGACGGTGCTGCCCGAGTCGGCAACGGCGATCGGGGTCTGGTTGGCATAAACTGTAACGGCCTCAAGCTCGATAACCTCTTGGGCCGAGGCAGTTGAGGCAATGGCAAGCGCCGAAGCGGTAAGCCAGAATCGTGTCATGGCGGCGATCCTTTTCAGATCTTCCCGCCCAGATCGGGGCGGGGACATAAAGATATGTTCTTGGAAAAGCCGACAGGGCCCCCGCGAACGGTGAATGAAATGCCACCTCGCCGGAGAACCGTATCCACAAGCGCGCCCCGCGCCCCGAATGGGTGATCACCTGGGCAGGTCTCCTGACTTGCGGGTCGTCGCGTTAACCGGGCCTTCCCGGGGTTTGATTCCCAGTGGCTGTGCCAGTCACGCTCGCCGCTTACAGTTGCGGGGGCAGTCGCGGAATTGCACCGCGTTCCCTTTTACCCGGGAAAGTCCCGGACCGAGGCAGGTCTCTGAGTAGACCTGCCGCGCTCCGGACGCAACGGGGGAATGCGACGCAATGCAGAACTGACGCGACCGCGCAACCACCCCTTGGTCGCCAAAGCGGTCTGGTGGGCGCAGATTTTGCCCGGAAAACAAAAGATTGTGTGAAATCGCTCTTGGCCGTAGGCTGTATGGCCATAGAAAGTAGAACTTTTTGCATTCCTGAAACCGATTTTGAAGCGCGACTTTGTTCGCCGTGGTTTGATATATTGAGATTGAAGGACGTTTTTGCCCTGGCGGGGTTGTGGCATTGGCCGCGACATCTGACCCGCATGAAATCCCGGATCCAAACCAGTGGTTTGTCCCGAGGGTGGTGGATCGTGGCCGGGCTGATCTTGGGCAGCCTGCTGTGGTGGCAGATCATCCGCGGCCTGTTTGGGCTGATTGACGTGTGAGCAGGGCAGCTTTTCTGATCGATCTCATTGTCAACGGTTGGTGCCAAACATCCCGGCAGCAGGGGGGCTATGGGAAATCATGGCACGGAGCGTGGGAAACCATGGGCCGATGCCTGAGGTGCCTTGAGAAACGAATCAATTTCCCATGATCTGGGGTGAATCTTCGGCCCGAACAGCCTAAATTCAGTCTTGAAACTCTAAGAAATGTTCGCTTCGACGCAGAGATTTCAGAATTTCTGGGAATTCATGGGCAAAAATGTCCCCAGGCAGATTTTGCTACATATTGTGCTCAGGTTGCGCCATAACACCAATTGTGTCCAAAAACTCCCCAATTCACCTTCAATATATTGTTTTGAAGGGTGTGGCTGAACAACATGCGGTGCCCTTGTCCCGTAAAAAACTGTTGATCCCCATGAATTCCCATGGCATCCCTAGTTCACACGATGAGGAACGGACAGGGGCAGCAAGACCCCGCACGAACTTCCAAAAATAAAAAAAGAGCAGGTTTCATACAGGCACCGCTTCTCATCGTGAAAACAAGGATCCGGCGCGCGGGCGAGCAGACATCCCCCCAGGTGGCGCGCGCAGTCGGAGATACCCGCATCGCGGGTCAGGCGGCGGGTTGATCAGTGGCAGCAGATCAACCCGCCGCATTTCGTTTTTGGGGCAGTAAAGAGGGACCGTAGGGACAGTGGGCCGCAGGCTGAAATTCAGAGGTGAAAGCCATCACAAGGTTGATGGTAAAGGGCGGGTGTCTATCCCGGCCTCGTTTCGCCGTGTTCTGGAGGCGGGCGACCCCAATTGGACCGAAGGTCTGTGCCCCGAGCTGGTGATCGTCTACGGCGACCACCGCCGCAAATACCTCGAAGTCTACACCATGGAAGCCATCGAAGAGGTCGACGAAAAGATCGCCGCTCTTCCGCGTGGCTCGACCCCGCGCAAGATGCTTGAACGTCTTTTCAATGGTCAGTCGATGCCGACCACGGTGGATGACACCGGCCGGATCGTCCTGCCCGCCAAGCTTCGCCAAAAGTTCGATATCGAGGGCGAGGCCTTTTTCATCGCCTCCGGGGATACCTTCCAGATCTGGAAGCCGGAGACCTATGAAGAGGAAGAGCTGGTCAAGACAGAGGAATGGCTGGACGAGTTCCCCGAAGATTTCGACCCGCTGATCCTGCTGGATCAGAAGCCCGGAGAATAAGACGTGTCGGGGGATGCGCCGCATATTCCCGTCCTGTTGAAGCCGCTGCTTGAGGCCGTTGCGCCCGTGCATGGGGTCTGGATCGACGGAACGCTGGGGGCCGGGGGCTATACCCGAGGGCTCCTGGATGCGGGCGCCGAACGGGTGATCGGGATCGACCGTGATCCAATGGCCCATGACATGGCGCTGGACTGGATCGCGCCCTATGCGGGCCGTGTCGATCTGGTCGAAGGCAATTTTTCCGACATGGACAAATGTGCGTCGCAGGTCGATGGCGTTGTGCTGGATCTGGGCGTGTCCTCGATGCAGCTGGATCAGGCTGAACGCGGCTTTTCCTTCATGAAGGACGGCCCTCTGGACATGCGGATGGGGCAAAGTGGCCCCTCGGCAGCCGATCTGGTCAACTCTCTGGAAGAAGAAGAACTGGCCGACATCCTTTACCACTATGGCGAAGAGCGGCAGTCGCGCCGGATCGCCCGGCGGATCGTGCTGGCGCGCGGCGACAAACCGTTCGAGACGACGCTGGAGTTGGCCGAACTGATTGAAAGCACCATCGGGCGCAGCAAACCCGGTCACAGCCATTCCGCCACCCGCAGCTTTCAGGCATTGCGGATTGCCGTGAACGAAGAATATCAGGCGCTGTGGCAGGGGCTTCTGGCCGCCGAAAGGGTTCTGAAACCCGGCGGGATGTTGGCCGTTGTGACTTTCCATTCCGTCGAAGACCGCATGGTCAAACGCTTTTTTCAGGTCCACGGCGAGGCCAAGCGCCACGTCAATCGCTATGGCACCGACACTGTTGAGGCCACCGCGCCTTTTGACGTGCTGACCCGCAAGGCCATTGGCCCGGACAAGGACGAACTGGCGCGGAACCCCCGGTCACGCTCGGCCAAGCTGCGTGTGGGGCGGCGCACGTCCATTCCCGCCCAGGATCTTGCTGCAAGCGAGATCGCCATGCCCGACCATCAAAGGAGACGATGACCGATGCGCAGTTTGCTGTTTCTTCTGACCGCCATGGCCGTTATCGGATCCGGGTTTTGGGCCTATCACGAAAACTATGCGACGCAGGCTGAATTGGACCGCACGCAGGACCTGCGGCAAGAGATCGGCGCAGCGCGGGAGCGGCTGGCGATTTTGCGCGCCGAATGGGCCTATCTAAACCGCCCCGACCGTTTGCGCGATCTGGCCGAACTGAACTTTGACCGTCTGGGCCTGTTGCCGCTGCGCCCTGATCAATTCGGGCGGGTTGATCAGGTGTCCTTTCCGATGTTGCCGACCATCGACATCTCGCAGCCCGTTGATGTTTCGAGTGCAGGAGCAAACCCATGATCCGCACCCCCCTGCGCCCGCTGGCGCGCATCCTGGATGCCCGCGAACGGGGCGAAAACCCCGACGCCATTGAGCGTGAAAACCTGCGAATTCGCCACGAACAGATGCGCGACAAGAGCCGCGTGCGCGCCGAGGGCCGCTTGTTGGTCATGGGCGTCATGTTCTTTTGCGCCTTCACCGTGATTGGGGCCCGAATGGGCACTCTTGCGGCAACCGAGCCGACCGAGCCGCGCGCCCAGACATCGGGCAATTCGATCATCGCCAGCCGCGCCGATATCGTTGACCGACGGGGCCGGGTTCTGGCCACCAACATGTCGACTCACAGTCTGTATGCGCACCCGCATCAGATGGTTGATCCAACACGCGCCGCAGATGAGCTGGCCAGGATCTTTCCCGATCTCGACCACGAAAGGCTGATCAAGGATTTCACTGGCGGCAAGCGCAAGTTTCTGTGGGTAAAGAAGAAAATCAGCCCCGAGCAGATGCAGGCCGTGCATGACATCGGCGAGCCGGGCTTGCTGTTCGGCCCGCGAGAGATGCGGCTTTATCCCAACGGCGCGATTGCGGCCCATATCATGGGCGGCACCAGCTTTGGCCGCGAGGGAGTGCATGCCGCCGAGGTCATCGGGATTGCCGGGATCGAGAAGTTCTTTGACGAAGAGCTGCGTGATCCCGCGCGCGAGGGCGCGCCGCTTGAATTGTCTCTTGATCTGACCGTGCAGGCCGCCGCCGAAGAGGTGCTGGACGCCGGCATGAAGCTGATGAATGCCAAGGCCGCCGCCTCGGTGCTGCTGGATGTGCACACCGGCGAGGTGATCAGCCTTGTTTCGCTGCCTGATTTCGACCCGAATGACCGGCCCCGTCCGGCGCTCAAGGGCAAGCCCAGCGACAGCCCGCTGTTCAACCGCGCGGTGCAGGGGGTCTATGAGCTTGGCTCGACCTTCAAGATTTTCGCTGCAACACAGGCCATGGATCTGGGTCTTGTGACCCCGCAAACCGTGATCGACACCCGCCCGCCTTTCAAAGTCGGTGGCCACAAGATCGGTGAATTCGAAGGCCACAATTACGGTGAACTGACGGTCGAGCAGGTCATCGTCAAAAGCTCGAACCGGGGCACCGGCAAACTGGCGCTGGCGATTGGCCCTAAAAGGCAGCAGGACTTTTTGCGCAGCCTTGGTCTGTTCGATCCCACCCCGCTTGAGATCGTCGAGGCACAGGGCGGCAAACCATTGATCCCCGAACGCTGGACCGATCTGAGCGCGGTGACCATTTCCTATGGCCACGGCATTTCGACTTCGCCACTGCATCTGGCGGCGGGCTATGCGACCATCGCCAATGGCGGCCGTCTGGTGCGCCCGACACTGATCAAACAATCTGGCCCGCAGAATGGCGCACAGGTCGTGTCCCCCAAATCCGCCGCCGCCGCGCGGTCTATGCTGCGCAAGGTCGTCACCGAAGGCACCGCCAGCTTTGGCGAGGTTCCGGGCTATTACGTGGGCGGCAAGACCGGCACGTCGGAAAAGCTCAAGGAACGTGGCGGCTATTATAAAGACAAGAACATCAACACTTTCGCCAGCATGTTCCCGGCGCACGATCCGAAATACGTGCTGGTGGTGACACTGGATGAGCCGGTTGAAACCTCGGGCAAAAAGCCGCGTCGCACGGCGGGTTGGACCGCGGTGCCCGTCGCCGCTGAGATGATCGGCCGCATCGCGCCGCTTCTGGGGCTGCGTCCCGAGTTCGAACGGCTGCAGTTGGAACAGGTGATGCAGACCTCGCACTGAACGTCGAGGCTGGCCTTATCCATATGGCGCATCGGATGGCTTTTGCGTATGTAGCGTTGCAAAGTCAGTCAGGGGGCAAATATGGGCTATGATCCCAAATATCTGGCCGATCTGGGCCTGACCGCCCGGGGCGGCCGCGAGGTTCAGGTCACTGGTCTTGCAGTGGACAGTCGGGAGGTCAGGACAGGCACGCTATTTGCGGCCATGCCCGGCACGCAGGTGCATGGCGCGCGCTTCATTCCCATGGCGCTGGAAAAGGGCGCAGCGGCAATCCTCACCGACGCCGAGGGCGCTGAAATCGCCGCCGAGGCGCTTGCCGCTTCGGACGCCGCATTGATCATCGCCGCAGATCCCCGTCAGGCGTTGGCCTATACTGCGGCGCTGTGGTTTGGCGGGCAGCCCGAGGTGGTGACCGCCGTCACCGGCACCAATGGCAAGACCAGCGTTGCCACCTTCACCCGGATGATCTGGCAGGAACTGGGCCACCGCGCCGTCAATCTTGGCACAACCGGGGTCGAGGGCGACTGGCAGGCGCCCCTGCGCCACACCACACCTGAACCGATCACCCTGCATCGGATGTTGGCGGGCGCCCATGAGGCCGGCGTCAGTTATGCTGCGATGGAGGCTTCGTCGCATGGGTTGGAACAGCGCCGCCTTGACGGGGTGCAACTGACCGCTGCGGGCTTTACCAACTTCACTCAGGACCATCTGGATTATCACGACAGCTTTGAGGCCTATTTCGATGCCAAGGCCGGGCTTTTCGCCCGGGTGCTGCCGGAAGACGGCACAGCGGTGATCAACATCGACGATCCGCGCGGCGTCGACATGCTGGCCATCGCCAAGGCGCGCGGCCAAGAGGTGATCACCGTGGGGCGCCATGCGGCTGACCTTTGCCTTGAGGCACAGCGCTTTGACGCCACCGGACAAGAGGTCCGGATTTCTTACAAAGGCATGGTCCGGCAGGAACGCCTGCGCCTGATCGGCGGCTTTCAGGCGGAAAACGTGTTGCTGGCGGCGGGTCTGGTGATTGCCTGCGGCGCCGAGGCGGCGGATGTCTTTGACATGCTGCCCCTGCTGGGCACCGTGCGCGGACGCATGCAACTTGCCGCCAAGCGCGACAATGGCGCTGCGGTTTTCGTCGATTACGCCCATACGCCTGATGCGGTCTCGACCGCGATTCAGGCCCTGCGCCCGCATGTCATGGGCAAGCTGGTGGCGATTGTCGGCGCCGGCGGCGATCGCGACACTTCCAAGCGGCCGCTGATGGGGCAGGCGGCGGCCAAACACGCCGATCTTGTGATCGTCACCGATGACAACCCACGAAGCGAAGATCCCGCCTTGATTCGCGAGGCCGTCAGGGCAGGCGCGCCCGAGGCGATTGAAATCGGCGACAGGGCCGAGGCGATCCTGCGCGGCGTCGATGCGCTTGGCCCGGGCGATGCGCTGTTGGTGCTGGGCAAGGGCCATGAGACCGGTCAGACCGTGGGCGACACGATCTATCCTTTTGACGATGCAGAACAGGCAAGCGTGGCGGTGGCGGCGCTGGATGGGAGGGGCTCGTGACGCTCTGGACCTCGGATCAGGCCGCCAAGGCCACAGGCGGGCGCGCAACAGCGCCATTTACGGTAAGCGGCGTCTCGATCGACACCCGCACGATCGAACCCGGCGATCTGTTCGTGGCGCTGAAGGCGGCGCGTGACGGCCATGACTTTGTCGCGCAGGCGCTGGAAAAGGGGGCTGCGGCGGCTTTGGTGTCGCGCATTCCAGACGGCGTGGCTGAGGACGCGCCCTTGCTGCTGGTGGATGACGTGCTGGCAGGGCTGGAGGCGCTTGGCGTCGCGTCCCGCGCCCGTTTTGGCGGCAAGGTTGTCGCGGTGACGGGATCGGTTGGCAAGACCTCGACCAAGGAAATGCTGCGCACGGTTCTGGGCGGGCAGGGCCGCGTCCATGCCGCCGAGAAGAGCTACAACAACCATTGGGGGGTGCCGCTGACGCTGGCACGGATGCCGATGGACGCTGATTTCGCGGTGATCGAGATCGGCATGAACCACCCCGGCGAGATTTCTCCGCTGGCGCGCTTTGCCCGCCCGCACGTTGCAATGATCACGATCGTCGCCCCTGCGCATCTGGAGGCCTTTGAAAGCCTCGAGGGGATCGCCCGCGAAAAGGCTGCGATCTTTGACGGGCTGGAGCCGGACGGCGTCGCCGTGCTGAACGGCGATCTGGAGGTGACACCAATCCTGCGCGAAGCGGCGCAGGCGCGGACCGCCGAAGTTCTGGATTTCGGCGAGAAGGCGGGCAATTCACATCGCGTGGCCGATGTGCAACTGCATGACGCCGTGACCGTCGCGCATGGGCAGATCGGCGCCGCAGAGGTGCTCTACAAGGTCATGGTGCCGGGGCGGCACTTTGCGCTGAACGCCATGGGCGTTCTGGCCGTGGTCGATGCCTTGGAACTGGACCGGGCGCAGGCGGTCATGTCGCTGGCGCAATGGAACCCGGGCGCCGGGCGCGGCGCGCGCGAAAAGATCGTGCTGGACATCGTTCGTCCGGAATTGGCCGTCGAATTGATTGACGATGCCTATAACGCCAACCCGGCTTCGCTTGCGGCCTCGCTCGAGGTGTTGGCGGCGGCGCAGCCGGTGGATGAAGTGGGCCGAGTCGGGCAGGGGCGGCGGATTGCCTACCTTGGCGACATGAAGGAACTGGGCCAGACCGAAGAGGCACTGCACGCCGGTATCGCGCAGCTTCCGGCGATCGAGAAGATTGATCGCATCCATTGCGCAGGCCCGCTGATGCGGCACCTCTGGGAGGCGCTGCCCGAGGAAAAACGCGGTCGCTGGGAACAAGATGCTGGGCAGATGGCCGAAGGCGTGGCCCATGACCTCGACGCGGGGGATGTCGTGCTGGTCAAAGGCTCGCTTTCCATGGGGCTGGCGCGCGTGGTTGACGCGATCCGGAAAATGGGCGAAGGCCCTGCGGATCAGGACGGGTAAGGGACGAATTCATGCTGTATTGGCTCACGGAACTCAGCGACGGGGGGGATTTCTTCAACCTCTTTCGCTATATCACCTTCCGTGCGGGAGGCGCCTTTCTGACCGCTCTGATCTTTGGTTTTCTGTTTGGCCGTCCGCTGATCAACGTGCTGCGCAGACGGCAGGGCAAAGGCCAGCCCATCCGAGATGATGGCCCCGAGGGGCATTTCGTCAAGGCAGGCACGCCCACCATGGGCGGGCTCTTGATCATCGGCGCCCTGGTCACCTCGACCTTGCTTTGGGCGCGGCTCGACAATCCCTTTGTCTGGATGGTGCTTTTCGTAACCGTTGCCTATGCGGCCATCGGCTTTGCTGATGACTATGCCAAGGTGTCGAAACAGAACACTGCCGGGGTTTCCGGCAAGATCCGCCTTCTGCTGGGTCTGCTGATTGCGGCCATCGCGGGCTTTTGGGCGGCGCAATACCATCCGGCCGAGTTGAGCAACCAACTGGCCATGCCGATCTTCAAGGATACGCTGATCAACCTCGGCTATCTGTTTGTGCCCTTCGCTGTGATCGTGATTGTCGGCGCCGCCAATGCGGTGAACCTGACGGACGGTCTGGACGGGCTTGCGATCATGCCGGTGATGATCGCCACCTCAACCCTTGGGGTGATCGCCTATGCGGTGGGGCGCGTCGACTTTACCGACTATTTGGACGTGCACTATGTACCCGGCACCGGTGAAATTCTGATCTTTGCCGCCGGTGTGGTCGGCGGTGGGCTTGGCTTTCTTTGGTACAACGCCCCCCCGGCGGCGGTGTTCATGGGAGACACAGGGTCGCTGGCTTTGGGCGGCGCGTTGGGGGCGATCGCGGTGGCCACCAAGCACGAACTGGTGCTGGCCATCGTCGGCGGGCTGTTCGTGGTCGAAGCGCTTTCGGTGATCATTCAGGTGCTGTACTTCAAACGCACCGGAAAGCGGGTTTTCCTGATGGCGCCGATCCATCACCACTATGAGAAAAAGGGCTGGGCCGAGCCGACCATCGTGATCCGCTTCTGGATCATTTCGCTGATCCTTGCCATCGTGGGCCTCGCGACGCTGAAGGTGCGCTGACCCGGATCCAAAAGACGTGTTGATCAATTGGGCAGTGTCGGCCTTGTTGGGCTGTAGGGGAGTGCGTGAATGATACAGGTTCGCGGATTTGATGGGCACAGGGTTGCCGTTCTCGGCTTGGGTCGCTCTGGCCTGTCGGCGGCGCGGGCATTGCGCCAGGGCGGGGCCGAGGTTCTGGTCTGGGACGACAACCCTGCGGCACGGGAACGCGCCGAGGCCGAAGGCTTTGAGCCGCGCGAGATGGCGCGTCCGGCAGCTTTTGATGATATCGCCTGTTTGGTGGTGTCCCCGGGCATACCGCATCTTTATCCGGCGCCCAATCCGGTGATCGCGGCAGCGCTGGAGGCTGGTGTTCCGGTCGACAATGATATCGGCTTGTTCTTCCGCTCGCTTGGTGAGGGTTGGGAGATGTTCGACCGCCCTCCGAAAGTGGTGGCGGTGACCGGATCGAACGGCAAATCGACGACCTCGGCCTTGATCCACCATCTGCTGCATGCGGCCAAACGCGACAGCCAGTTGGCCGGGAACATCGGCCGCGGGGTTCTGGACATCGACCCGCCCGAGGATGGCGGCGTTGTGGTGTTGGAACTCTCCAGCTATCAGACCGATCTGGCGCGGGCACTGACACCGGACGTGGCGGTATTCACCAACCTTTCGCCGGATCATCTGGACAGGCATGGTGGGCTTGGTGGCTATTTTGCTGCCAAACGCCGTCTCTTTGCCGAAGGCGGACCAGACCGCGCGGTGATCGGCGTCGATGAGGTCGAGGGACGCTATCTGGCCAACCAACTCAGCGAAGGGCGCGGAGATGACCGGGTGATCCGCGTATCGTCCGGGACCAAGCTGAACGGCCCCGGCTGGCAGGTTTTTTCGCGCAAGGGCTTTTTGTCCGAATGGCGCAAAGGGCGGCAGGTGGCTTCGATCGATCTGCGGGACGTGACCGGGTTGCCCGGCGCCCACAACCATCAGAATGCCTGCGCCGCCTATGCGGCCTGCCGCGCGCTTGGCCTTGGCCCGCGCGACATCGAAGCCGGGCTGAAAAGCTTCAAAGGTTTGCCCCATCGCAGCCAGACCATCGCTGAAGACGCTGGCGTGCGCTATGTCAACGACAGCAAGGCGACAAACGTGGATTCCGCCCTCAAGGCATTGCAAGCCTTCAAAAAAATCCGCTGGATTTGTGGTGGCCTGATGAAGGAAGGCGGGCTTGAAGCGCTTGCCCCGGGCCTCGCAAACGTTACCAAGGCCTATGTCATCGGGCGCGAGGCTGAAGGCTTTGCCCTTGGTCTGCCGGGCATCGAAGCCGAGATTTGCACGACAATGGAAACGGCGGTGCTTCATGCCATGCAAGACGCGCAGCCTGGGGACGTTGTTCTTTTGGCGCCTGCCGCTGCCAGTTTTGACCAATACGACAACTTCGAAAAACGTGGCGAAGACTTTGCAGCGCGCGTTCTGCAAGCTTTGCCCTAAGCTGCGTTCCAACCAAACCGCGACCGGTTTCACTGGTCCTGAAATATCCTGGGGGGTGAATTGGCCGAAGGCCGAGAGGGGGGCAAAGCCCCCCTTGCCCGGGCGACGCGCAAGGTGCGGCGCAAATCCTTTGCCGCAAAACGCTCTAAACGTCTTCGCCCAAACGTTCCTTGATCGCCAGTTGCGCCGCGGCCAAACGCGCCACAGGAACCCGGAAGGGCGAGCAACTGACATAGTTCATACCCACCGCCCGGCAGAACTGGATGGATTCTGGATTACCGCCATGCTCGCCGCAGATCGACAGGGTGATGTCGCTCCGGGCCTGGCGGGCACGTTCGGCGCCTATGGCGATCAATTCGCCCACGCCTTCGACGTCCAGCACATGAAATGGGTCTTCCGGGAAAACCCCTTGCTGGACATAATTTGACATGAAACGCCCCGCATCATCGCGCGACAGGCCATAGGCCATCTGGGTCAGGTCATTGGTCCCGAAAGACAGGAAATGCGTATGCTGGGCGATCTCGTCGGCGCGCAGACAGGCGCGCGGTGTTTCAACCATCACGCCAAAGCGATAGTCGAACTCGGCCCCGCGTTCAGCGCGAACTGCGGCGGCGACGGCATCTATGCGGGCACGCAGAATTTCCACCTCGCGCTTGGCGGAGACCAGCGGCAGCATGATTTCGGGCACCACCGGGGCGCCAACGCGGCTGGCATCAAGCGTTGCCTCAAAGATGGCGCGCGCCTGCATGTCGTAGATTTCCGGCACGGTAATGCCCAGACGTACGCCGCGCATCCCCAGCATCGGGTTGTATTCGCCCATCGCCTCGACCCGCCGGGTGACGTCTGACACGGGCAGATCCAATGCCTCGGCCAGATCGCGCAGGCCCGCGCGATCGGTGGGCAGGAATTCGTGCAGGGGCGGATCGAACAGTCGGATGCAGACCGGCATGCCTTCCATGATCCGGAACAATTCGGTGAAATCGGCGCGCTGCATCGGCAGCAGCACCGCCAGCGCCGCTTTGCGATCCTGCGGGGTGTCGGCAAAGATCATCTCGCGCATGGGGGTCAGGCGGTCTTGTTCAAAGAACATATGCTCGGTTCGGCACAGCCCGATCCCCTGCGCGGCAAAATTCCGCGCTGTCGTTGCATCAGCCGGGGTGTCCGCATTCGCCCGAACACCGATATCGCGAGCATCATCGGCCCATGTCATGAAGGTCTGAAAGCTGTCGTCCAACACCGCCTCGACCATTTCGGGCGCCCCCGCAAGGATCTGCCCCTGCGTCCCGTCGATTGTGATGATGTCGCCTTCTTTGAAAGTCCGTCCGTCTGCGGCGGTGATCTGGCCGCGCTTGAGGTTGAATTTCATCTGCGCTGCGCCGACAACGCAGGGTAGGCCAAGGCCGCGGCCAATGACGGCTGCGTGGCTGGTCATCCCGCCGCGCTCGGTCAACACGCCCACAGCGGCATGCATGCCGCGAATATCCTCGGGCGAGGTTTCGCGGCGGACCAGAATGCAAGGCTCATCCCGCGCGGCGCTGGCCTGTGCCTCGTTTGAAGAGAACACGATCCGGCCCGTGGCGGCCCCGGGCGAGGCGGCAACTCCGCTGCCAATCACATCGCGCGGCGCGTCATCGGCGATCTGACGGTGCAGCAATTCCGACAGCGAATGCGGATCGACGCGCATCAGCGCCTCTTGCGGGGGGATGATCTTGTCTTCGGCCAGACGCACGGCAATGCGCACGGCGGCGCGCGGGGTGCGCTCGACCCGAACGCCGTCAAGGATGTGGACCTTACCGTTTTCCAGCGTGAATTCTATCTGCATTTCGGCCCGCAGCTTTCGGCGCATCAGCTCGGCATGGGCTTTCAGCGCCTCAAAGGCCTCGGGCGCCAATTCCTCAAGCGAGGGACCGCGCGGGTCGCGGGTCAGGAACAGGCTTTTGGTGCCGCGTTCCAATGCTTCGCGTCCTTGGCTTTGGCTGAGATATCGGCCGGTGATCTGCCGCAGCCCGGTTTCGGAATCGACCAGTTGCAGCACGCCCGAGCCGCATTCGCCCTGTCCCAGCCCCAATGCCATCTGTTGCACGACAAGCCCCAGACCGGCATCGGCGGGCGCGCCGCGTGCCTGCCGCAGCAGCCGCGCTGTCGTGCCTTCCCAGGCCCGCGCCATCGAGCGCAGAACTTCGTGCAGTTGCACCACCGGATCCTGTGGAAATGGCTCTTCGGCCTCTTCCTCATAGGCGGCCAGGGCCGATGACAAGCCCGCGGCGCCGGCTTCGTCGATGTCGTCGAACATATCCGGATCAAGCCGGGCAACGTGGATTGCGTAGCCCTGCACAAAGCGCAGATAAAGCGAGGCGGCCGCTTCGTTGCCGATGCGATCAGACAATTCGACATAGCGCGCATCGTTCATGCCGATGTTCAGCATGGCCCCGGGACCGCCCCAGTCAGGATCCTCAGAGGACGGACGCACGCAAAGCAGCGCGCCTTCGGGAAAGCTTTGGACCATGGCCGCCACGTCCGGCATCTCGCCTGCGGCAATGGCGTGAACCGCGTCGAAGGACAGCGCCACGGTGGGCGGCACGGGCAGGTCCAGCCGCAGCAAGCGTTGCAGACACTTGGCCCGCCCTCCGTGGCGGGGCGTGCTCATCGGAGAGGTGGCGGCAATCACGGTGACATTGGGGTTGTCGATTGCGGGTTTCTGCGGCGCGGCGTGAGTCATGCAGTGCAGCATACGCGGGCGCGGCGCTCTGGCAAGATGGGAAGAGGTCGCGTTGCCGTTTCGCCATAGTAAGATTTGCCGCAGGCCCGGTAGGCGGGTCGCGCGGGACAGGGCAAATCCGGCCAGCCATCAATAGGCTGGCCAGATTGGGAGTTTAGCCTTCGATCGTCGTCAGGTCGGCAACCTGGCTACAGATCACCCGGATGCGGGCGAGCAGATTCAAACGGTTGCGGCGCACCACTTGGTTGTCGGAATTCACCTGTACCGCCTCAAAGAAGGCGTCAATCGGGGCGCGCAGGTCGGCCATGGCCTCCATCGCCCCGGCGAAATCCTCGGCGGCCATCGCCGGTCCGATCTGGGCATCGGCGGCGTCAAGGGCGGCGAACAGCGCCTTTTCCGCGTCCTCTTCGGCGAACTTGATGTCCGCGCCAAAGGAATATTCGACCCCATCCTTTTCCTCGGCTTGGCTGAGGATGTTATTGGCGCGTTTGAACCCCTGAACAAGATTTTCGCCGTCCTCGCTGGCCAGAAAGCCGGACAGGGCGCTGGCGCGTTTGACCAGTAGGGTCAGATCGTCCCGGTTGGGCATGGCAAGGCAGGCGTCGATCACGTCATGGCGAATGCCTTCGCCCTTCAGATGTACCTTGAGCCGGTCATGGATAAAGCCCAAGAGGTCGTCGCTGGTGTCAGGGGTGTGGTCCGTCACCTGTTCGATCCACTTCGGCGCATCGCCTTCGATCCGGTCGATCACGGCGCGGACAGCCGCGCCAAAGACACCGTGATGGGCAATCTCGCTTAGCAGTTCTTCTTTCAGGGCTTGTTCCTTGACGTCACCGTTGGTGTCGATCTGGTGGCGCAGGAGTTGGGCGTCGATCATCCGGTCCAGATGCAGGCGCAGATCGTTGACCAGCACAAGGCGGATCACCCCAAGCGCAGCGCGGCGCAGGGCATAGGGGTCTTTCGAGCCTGTCGGCTTTTCGTCAATCGCCCAAAAGCCGGTCAGCGTATCCAGTTTGTCGGCCAGCGCCACCGCCACCGAGATCGGCGCGGTTGGCACATCGTCCGCCGGGCCGAGCGGCGAATAATGCGCCTGGCAGGCTTCTGCCACCTCGTCGGGAAGGCCCGCGGCCTTGGCATAGTACCGACCCATGAGGCCTTGCAGCTCGGGGAATTCATAGACCATTTCCGAGCTGAGATCGGCTTTGGCCACTTCGGCGGCCTGCTGGGCCAGCGCCGGATCGGCGCCCACGGTGGGGGCCAGTTGCCGGGCAAGCTTGGCGATCCGTTCGATCCGCGCCTGCTGGCTGCCAAGCTGGTTGTGAAAGGTCACGTTCGACAGCCGGTCGGTCCAAGCGCCAAGGCCCTCGGAGCGGGCGATGCGCAGGTCGTTTTCCCAAAAGAACTTGGCATCCGACAGACGCGCTGCCAGTACCTTTTGGTTGCCCGCAAGGATCGTTGCGCCGTGATCGGCGGTCTCGATATTGGCAACGGTGATGAATTTTTCAATCCGGCCGGTCTTGGGGTTGCGCACCGAAAAGAATTTCTGGTGCTCTTTCATCGAGGTTTGCAACACCTCCGGCGGCAGGCCAAGGAAATCCTCGTCGATTGATCCCATCAGCACCACCGGCCATTCAACCAGCCCAGCGACCTCGCGCAGCAGGCCCGGGTCTTCGACAACCTCAAGCCCTTGGGCAAAAGCCTGATTTTGCGCTTCGTGCCAGATATGTTGCTGCCGTTCTTCGGGGTTCAGAATCACCTTGGCGCGTTTCAGCCGCGCCTCGTAGTCCTCGAATGACGTCACCTCAAAGGGGCCATCGCCCATGAAGCGGTGGCCTTCCGTGGTCTGGCCGGACTTGATGCCATCCACGTCCATCTCGATCACATGGTCGCCGTGCTCGTCGCTGAGCAGGCACAGGATGCGGTGCAGCGGGCGTACCCAGCGCAGCGTACCCGCGCCCCAGCGCATCGATTTCGGCCAGGGAAAGCCGCTGATTGTCTTTTCCAGAACCTCGGCAACGATTTCTTCGGCGGGGCGGCCCGGCGTGGTCACGGTGGCGTAGTAAAACGCGCCCTTCTTGTCCTCGCGCTCTTCCAACTGTTCGCGGGTGACCCCGGCGCCGCGCATGAAGCCCTCAAGCGCCTTTTCCGGCGCGCCAACCTTTGGGCCGCGGCGTTCTTCGCGCAAGGTCGGGCTTTCTTTCGACAGGCCCTGCACGGTCAGCGTCAGACGGCGCGGCGTGCTGAAGCCCGCAGCGCCGGAATAGGTCAGGCCAGCTTCGACCAATCCATCGGTCATCAGCTTTTTCAGGTCATCCGCAGCCTTGCCCTGCATGCGCGCCGGGATTTCCTCGGAGAAGAGTTCAATCAGCAGATCAGGCATGGCTCAGTTTCCTTCTCGGGGTGGGCAGTCTTCGCCCAGCGGCGTGCCGTCATAGGCCTTGTCGCCACAGTCATTGATCTCGTGCCAGACATAGCCGCGCCCATCGTCGGTGATGGCAACCACACGGTCGATGCCGAATTCGATGTTGCTTTGCCCGGTAAAGACCAAAGCGGTGCCAGCTTCGATTTCCTTGGCAATGGCCTCGGCGTTGAAGCAGTCAAACCAGTCCGGGGCAAGGCGCGGATCGGCGCCCTGATAGGGTTCATAAGTCTCGGTCAACATTGGCAGCGACATGCTGGTGGTAAAGCAGGCGCGATAGCGGATCGGGCTGCTGTCGGCGTCGATGGCCTGAAAGTTGTCATAAAGGATCGGCTCGGGGGCGCCCGAAGCCATGAGCGTGAGCATCACGTCATCGGTGCCGTTGGGCTGCACCTCTTCGTAAAAATAATACACCTGCGAGTAATAGACCACGATGCCGAATATCAATGCGAAGATCACAGTGGCTCCCGCCATGATTTTGCCGGTCACGCGAGGGTCCCCCCGGCTTCGGTCTGCACGAAAGCATCGGCGCAGGCCTTGGCCAGTGTCCGCACGCGCCCGATATAGGCCTGACGTTCGGTGACCGAGATCACCCCGCGCGCGTCCAGCAGGTTGAAGATATGGCTGGCCTTGATGCACTGGTCATAGGCCGGGTGGGCCATGACGATGCGCTTGCCGGTTTTCGGGTCGTCATGGGGCTGCTCCAGAATACGGGCGCATTCGGCCTCGGCCTCTTCAAAGTGGCGCAACAGCACATCGGTGTCAGCGATGTCAAAGTTCCAGCGGCTGTATTCCTGCTCGGTCTGGCGAAAGACGTCGCCGTATTTCAGCGCGATCGGCGCATCCGGATCGTTGAAGGGCATGTCCATCACATGATCGACGCCCAGCACATACATGGCAAGGCGTTCAAGGCCATAGGTCAGCTCTCCCGACACCGGGTGGCAGTCGTGCCCGCCAACCTGCTGGAAATAGGTGAATTGGGACACTTCCATACCGTCGCACCAGACCTCCCAGCCCAGTCCCCATGCGCCAAGGGTGGGGCTTTCCCAGTCGTCCTCGACAAAGCGCACGTCGTGCAGGGCGATGTCGATGCCAATGGCGCGCAGGCTGCCAAGGTACAGCTCTTGCAGGTCCGGCGGGCTGGGTTTGATCAGCACCTGAAACTGATAGTAGTGCTGCAGGCGGTTGGGGTTCTCGCCATAGCGCCCATCGGTGGGGCGGCGCGACGGCTGAACATAGGCCGCAGCCCATGCCTTGCTTCCCAGTGCCCGCAGGGTGGTGGCCGGGTGAAAGGTGCCTGCGCCAACCTCCATGTCATAGGGTTGCAGCACGGCGCAGCCCTTGGCGGCCCAGTAGGTCTGAAGCCGCAGGATGATTTCCTGAAAACTGCGCGGTTTAGCGATGGTCTCGGCCATGGCGTCCTTCCCAATCTCGATTGGCGTCTGATTAGGGGGCGGGCGGGCGAATATCAACCCGAATGGCGCTCGGCCGGGCGCCTGTAGGGGGCAATCTTTTCCGATACAGGATCGCATCGGAAACATACAGGTAGGGATATTTTGACGTGCAACCCCCAAACCATCAGTTTAGTATGAACAAAGCAACAGGATGTAACCCGTGACCCAGAGGTCCCTCCCGGAATGAAAAAGAATATTTTTGCGGTTATTGTGGCGGCCAGCTTCGCCGCCAGCACCGCTTTCGCGCAGGACGACACTGTCTTTATCCAGATCGAAGCCCGTACCAGCCTGACCGGCGCACAACAAAGCATTCGCGCCTTCTCCGAAGATCTTCAGAATGTGAACGGCTTTTCGCTTGGCGGCGGCTGGTATGGCGTGGCGATTGGCCCTTTTTCACGCGCCGAAGCGGAATTTCGTCTGGACGAATTGCGTCGCACCGGCGCCATCCCGCCCGATTCCTATATCGAAGAGGCGCGCGCTTATGGCCAACAGTTCTGGCCAGTCGGCGCCCAGTTGAATCAACAGACCGCGTCCGAGCTGACCGCAGCGCCCTCCGCCGAGCCGACGGCGACAGCCGAAGCGCCGGCCCCTGAGCCTGTTCAGCTGGCCGAACCTGAAACTGCCGTTCCCGCGCCGGTCGCTGTTCCGGAACCCGAGCCAGAGGAAACGCCGCGTCAGGCGCGCGCCTCCGAGGCCGAGTTGTCCCGCGCTCAGCGCGACGAATTGCAGATCGCTCTGAAGTGGGCTGGTTTTTACAACAGCACCATCGATGGCGCTTTTGGTCGCGGCACGCGCAACGCCATGGCGGAATGGCAGCAGGACAAGGGATATGATGTCACCGGGATCCTGACCACGCGCCAGCGCGAACAGCTTTTGGGCGATTATTACGCCATCCTCGAAGGTATGGGCATGGCCGACGTGCTTGATGCGCGGTCGGGCATCAGTGTGAAAATGCCGATGGGCGTCGTCGAATTCGACCGCTATGAGGCTCCCTTTGCGCTGTTCAAATCCAGCACGGATCTGGGCGTTCAGGTCTTGCTGATCTCGCAACCGGGCGATCGGCAGACGATGAATGGCCTCTATGAGATCATGCAAACGCTGGAAATCGTCCCGCTTGAGGGCAAGCGTGAGCGGGAACGCGACAGCTTTGTGCTGACCGGCACGAACGACCGCATCGCCAGCCACACCGAAGTCAGCCTGCGCAACGGCGAGATCAAGGGCTTTACCCTGATCTGGCCAGCGGGCGACGAAGAACGTCGGACCCGCGTTCTGGGTCTCATGCAAGCCAGCTTTGAGCGGACGGACGGCGTGCTGGACCCGGCGACGGTCAGCGATCAGAGCCAATCGGTTGATCTGGTGTCAGGGCTGCGGGTGCGCAAACCCAAGATGTCGGCCTCGGGCTTTTTCATCGACGCGCGCGGCACGGTTCTGACCAGCGCTGAAACGGTCGCGGGCTGTGAGCGGGTGACGCTCGAAGGGGTCTATGACGCCAAGGTTCTGGCGACCGATGCCAATTTGGGTGTTGCGGTTCTGCGCTCCGATGCGACACTGGCGCCGCGCAAGGTGGCCCAATTCAACGTGGACGCACCGCGCCTTCAATCCGAAGTGGCGGTGGCGGGCTATAGCTTTGGCGGCGTGCTGGGCGCGCCTTCGATGACCTTCGGCACGCTTGAAGATCTGCAAGGCCTTGGCGGAGAAGCGCAGCTAAAGCGCCTTGCTCTGGCTTCCATGCCCGGTGATGCGGGCGGGCCGGTGTTTGACACAGGCGGCACGGTGGTCGGGATGCTCCTGCCTCGCGAAGAAGAGGGCAGCCGCCGTCTTCCTGATGAGGTCAGCTTTGCCACCAAACCTGTTGAGATCCTGAACTTTCTGCGCGCGCAGGGCATTCAGCCCATCGCCCGGGGCACCGCATCGGCCTTGGCGCCCGAGGATCTGACGGCACTTGGCAAGGACATGACCGTTCTCGTCAGCTGCTGGTAAACTCTCCGGCTCAGCGATTTTACACGGCCCTGCAGTGACGCGGGGCCGTTTTGCATTGGTTCAGCGGCCAAACAGCCGCATCAACGCGCCCCATTGGCTCAGAAAAACCCCGGCAAGGATCAGCACAAGCGCGATCAGCAGGCTGGGGTGCAACGGCTCCCCCAGTAGAAGAACGCCCAGAAAGACCGACCAAAGCGGCACCTGATAGTTGGTCAGGCTCATGAAAACCGGCCCGGCGCTGCGGATCACCAGAACGCGCAACAGGTTGGCGCCGGCCGTTGGCAAGAGCCCCAGCACCGCAATCACCAATAGGGTCGGGCCATCGGGCATCGGAGGCGGGCCTTCGTTCAGCCATGCAAGCGGGATGACAAACGCGCTGCCAATCATCAGCGGCACGGCGGCCAGCCCGATGGGGTCGGCAGGTGGCAGGCGGCGCATGGTCACGGAACTGACGGCGTAACAGACGGCGGCGCCAAGGCAGGCCAGACGGCCAAACGGCTCCAGCGCGTTGCCACTGGCGGCAAAGGCTTCGGGGCCGATCAGGACGACGACTCCGGCGAAGCCGATCAGGAAGCCGATCAGGCGGCGCAGGGACATGCGTTCTCCGGGGACAAAGAAATGCGCCAGCGGCAGCACCATCAGGGCCACGGCGGCCATCGACACCCCGGCAAAGCCCGAGGTCACATATTGCAGCCCCCATGACAGCAGCATGAAGGGCAGGGCGGTGGACAGGATGCCGATCGCTGTCAGTGGCCCCCAAGGGCGGTGATCGGTCAGGAACAGTTTGCCCCCTAAGGCCAGCCAGATCACCACTGTCAAAAGCGTCGCAAACCCAATGCGTCCCGCCGCCAGCCAGAAAGGCGTGATGCCGCGCAGAGCGATCTCCATGAACATGAAGGTCGCGCCCCAGACCAGCCCAAGGGCCAGCACCATGATCCAGCTTTTGGGAGTGATTTCGGGGGATTGGGTCATGAGCGGGCTCCGGTCAGGGGATTGCACACCTTCTTTCCTGTTCCGCCGCCGGGGGCAAGGGGCGACGCAGGGGCCGCCCCGTGAACAGGTTATCCGCGCAGGCGGTGGTGCAGGATGATCGGTACCACGAGGTCCTCTTCATCGGTCAGATGTCGTGTCAGGAACCGGTTGAGCCGGTCCAGCGTGTCGCGCAAGGGACGGGCCTCCTCTGGCATCTGCCCAGGCGCCAGCGTCGCCAATTGCACAACGCGGTTGCCCCGCTTGGTCACGTCCTCCAGCAATGTATCAAGCGCGACATGGTCGGTTTCCAGCATGTCCAGTCCGCGGGCAAAGCGCGGATCGGCGGCCTCAAGTTCGGGGAAAAAGCTGCGGTCCTCCCAAGTGTGATGGCCGTGCAGGTTGCGCACGAGGATTGTGCCGAAGTGGCCGAGCCGTTCAGAATACAGATGGTCGTCGGTCTGACCGTCCAGAAAACGCTCGGATTCTGTTTGCAGCAGGCCAGCCAATTGGCGAAAGCCAAGATGCGCGCCCATCCAGTTCCGCGTTGCGCGGGCGAAGTTCGGGTGATCCGGCCAGCCGTCGCGTGGCAGGTCCCGATAGAGGGTCTGCATGTCATGGGGCAGCCCCTTGCGTGTGGCAATGTCATAAGTCATGGCAGGGAAGGTGGGTGTTATAATATAACAATTCACCTGCGCAGGGGCGCACAGGGCAATGGCCCGGATCGCACGGTTGGGATGGGGACGGCGCTGGCTCCGCAAGCGGAGCGACGCCCCGCCCGCCATCCCATAAAGCCGGGGGCAGATGCGCGGGGGCGCCGAATCGAAAACGGGGGCGCTTTGGCCCCCGTTTCCCTGTCTTTCGTTTCGAGCGCTTAGTTGCGCTCTTTGTCGACCATCTTGCCTGCGGAAATCCACGGCATCATGCCGCGCAGTTTCTCGCCGGTGGCTTCGATCTGGTGCTCGTCGTTGATCTTGCGGGTCGCTTTGAAGGACGGTTGGCCAACGGCGTTTTCCAGCATGAAGTCACGCACGAATTTGCCGGTCTGAATGTCGGTCAGAACCTCTTTCATACGGGCCTTGGTCTCGGCGTAGGGCAGGATGCGCGGGCCAGAGACATACTCGCCATACTCGGCCGTGTTCGAGATCGAGTAGTTCATGTTGGCGATGCCGCCTTCGTAGATCAGGTCAACGATCAGCTTCACTTCGTGCAGGCACTCGAAATAGGCCATCTCGGGTTCGTAACCGGCCTCGACGAGGGTCTCAAAGCCCATGCGGATGAGCTCGACCAGACCGCCACACAGAACCGCCTGTTCACCGAAGAGGTCGGTTTCGCACTCTTCACGGAAGTTGGTTTCGATGATGCCCGAGCGACCGCCACCGATGGCCGAGCAATAGGACAGGCCGATCTCCAGCGCCTTGCCCGATGCGTCGTTGTGAACCGCCACAAGGCAGGGCACGCCGCCGCCTTTGGTGTATTCACCGCGCACGGTGTGGCCGGGGCCCTTGGGGGCCATCATGATGACGTCAACGCCGGGCTTCGGCTCGATCAGGCCGAAGTGCACGTTCAGGCCGTGGGCGAAGGCAATGGCAGAGCCTTCCTTGAGGTTGTCATGCACGTACTTCTTGTAGGTGTCGGCCTGCAGTTCGTCGGGCATGGTGAACATGATAACGTCGCACCAAGCTGCAGCTTCGGCGATGCCCATGGTCTTGAGGCCTTCGCCTTCGGCTTTCTTGATCGAGGGCGAGCCTTCGCGCAGGGCGACGACGACATTCTTGGCGCCGCTGTCGCGCAGGTTCAACGCGTGGGCGTGGCCCTGCGAGCCATAGCCGAGAATGGCGACTTTTTTGTCTTTGATGAGGTTCACGTCGCAATCGCGGTCGTAGTAAACGCGCATGATAGGCTTCCTTCCTATGGGTTGTGGTTGAGCCGCACTTTAGGCTTGGTGGCGCGAGAGGGTTTGCATTTTTCGGGTAATTTGGGCAATAAGCTGGTAGATCATTCTTAAAATGGCCAGAGTGCGAAAAAATCATGCTTGATGACACGGACCGGCGCATATTGCGCTACTATCAGGCGGCCCCTGAGTCTGCGACAGCGGAATTGGCCGAACGGGCGGGGGTGACGCCGTCGACCCTGACGCGGCGGTTGGAGAGGTTGCGCGACAAGGGCGTGCTGCGCGGGGTGCGTGGGGTGATCCACTGGCCGTCTCTGGGATATGAGGTCGAGGTGTCCTTGCGGGTGACGCTCGACAAGACGCAGGCGCGAGCCTTTGACGATTTTCTCGAGGCGGCGCGCGAGGTGCCCGAGGTGCTGGAGATCCAGACCTTTCTGGGACAGGTCGATGTCCGCCTTTTGGTGATCGCGCGGGACATGGTTCACTATCAGCAGCTTTACCGCGAACGTTTGCTGACCCTGCCGCATATCGCGGACATCGAGGCCTTGATGCATGTGGCACGGCTGAAAGCGCAAGAAAGTCTGCCGCTATGATCGCTCTGGATGACATTGACCGCGCTTTGGTGCGGGCCTTGGCGCAGGATATGACCGCCAGCGCCGGCGGTTTGGGCCGCGAATTGGGACTGTCGCAGCCGGCCTGTTGGCGCAGGATCAAACGGCTGCGCGAGGCGGGGGTGTTTCGGACGGCGCGACTGGATGTGGACGCGGCGGCGTTGGGCTTTGGCGTGACGGTCTTTCTGGGGGTCAAGCTGGCCACCAAGGGTCGCGTCAGCCTCGAGGATTTCGAGCGCGCAGTATCCGCCATCCCCGAGGTACAGACGGTCGAACATGTTCTGGGCGTTTATGACTATCGTCTGCGCGTTGTGGCCCGGGACATTTCGGATTTTGAGCGGGTGCTGCGGCGGCGGATCATGACCCTTCCCGGTGTCGGGAACCTTGATGCCAATGTTCTGCTGAGCGAGGAGCGTCGCCCCGGTCCGATCTAGCGGGCCCTCTCAGGCAGGGCCGGGGAAGATTGCCTTCATCTCACGCTCGAACCGGGACCAGGACATCGTGGCCTTGTTCCCCGCAGTCCCGGCGTAGTGCGATTTGCCGGTGGAGTTGGGCAGTCCGGCCCAGATGCGCGCGATATTGTTCATGAACCCTTTGCGGCTGAGTTCGCCGCGTTGAAGGGCGTGCAAGCCCGCTTCGGACAAAAGCTGGTTGGCCAGTCGGTCCTGAAGCTGCGTTGAAAAGCGGCTGGTGACCGGCACGTTCAATTTCTTCACCAGCCGCCTTAGGGTGCTGGGAATGAACTGGTAGCGGCCGATGGCATGGTGCTGACCGGGCGTCGCGGCGATCCAGTCATAGATTTCCTGCACCGTCATCGCGGTGGGGCGTTTGGGCGGCTTGATCCTGGCCGCATAGACCACAGCGTCATACCCGTGACGCCCGGCTTCGGCTTGAGCGATCAGATGGCGCAGGCGTTCGACCTGGCCTGCGTTCCTGGGCAGGGCGAGGGCGGCAACCGGTTCAGAGCTGCGAGGTTGGCTTTGGTCGCGCGGCTTTGGCGCAGCGGGCGCAAAAAAGCTGGTCCCGCTCTGCCCCGAGAACAGGCTGGCGGCGCGCCCTGTGGTGATGTCCTGTGCGGCGGGCTGGCGGATCGGCACCAGCGGCTGGGCCTGTGCACTGCTGTCGTCGCGCAGAAAGAAAGCCACCTGCTCGGCCAAGGCCGGTCCTGCAAGACAGGTCAGGAAAAGCTGCGCAAGGCAGGTCAGGACGAGCTGTTTCAGAGGCATTCTGCCCTCGGGTCCGGGAATATTCTTCAGGCAGGACCATCGCGCAGATAGGTTGAGATTCCCTTGCCGAAGCTGCCGCCTGCGTCATTTGGGGTTTTGCGCGGGGCAGGCACCTGCGATACCTCTTGGGAAAAGCCAAGGGAGGATGCGCCATGGGTGCTTTGCAAGATACAGTTGATCCGCAGGGAATGGACGAGTTTTCGGTCGTTTTCACGGACCGGTCGCTGAATCATATGTCTGCCGCCTTTCAACAGGTAATGCGCGACATCTCGGAGATGTTGAAACAGGTCTATCACGCGGATGGCGTGGCATTGGTGCCCGGTGGCGGCACCTACGGAATGGAGGCCGTGGCGCGTCAGTTTGGACGCGGCGCCGATGTTCTGGTGGTGCGCAACGGCTGGTTCTCCTACCGCTGGTCCCAGATTTTCGAGGCTGGCGGCTTTGCCGGACAGACCACGGTTCTCAAGGCGCGCCGCACCGGCAATGCGCCGGATGCGCCCTTTGCCCCCGCGCCGATCGAAGAGGTCGAGGCGAAGATCGCCGAGATGAAACCCGATATCGTCTTTGCCCCGCACGTCGAAACCAGCGCCGGGGTGATCCTGCCCGACGATTATGTGACTCGCATGGCGAAGGCGGCGCATGACGTTGGCGCCCTGATGGTCTTGGACTGCATCGCCTCTGGGTGCATCTGGGTCGACATGAAGGCCACCGGGGTCGACGTGCTGATTTCGGCGCCGCAAAAGGGCTGGTCGTCAACGCCCTGCGCCGGTCTGGTGATGCTGTCAGAGCGGGCGATTGCGCGGCTTGATGAAACCAGCAGCGACAGTTTCGCCATTGATCTGAAGAAATGGTACCAGATCATGCAGGCCTATGAGAACGGCGGCCACGCCTATCACGCGACCATGCCGACGGATGGGTTGCGCGCCTTCCGCGACACCATGGTCGAGACCCGCGATTACGGGTTCGAGCGGCTGAAAGAGGCGCAATGGGCGCTGGGTGAAGCCGTGCGTGCGATGTTCGCCGCCAAGGGGGTGTCCTCGGTCGCGGCGCAGGGGTTTGGCGCGCCGGGCGTTGTGGTCAGCTACACCTCGGACCCCGAGGTCCAGTCAGGCCGGGCCTTTGCCGCGCGCGGCATGCAGATTGCTGCTGGCGTGCCGTTGCAATGTGATGAACCTGAAGGCTTTTCCACCTTCCGCATCGGGCTGTTTGGACTGGACAAGCTTTATGACGTCGACGGCACAGTCGCCCGGCTCAAACGGGTTGTCGACGCGGTGCTTTGAAACCTTAACCCGCGCACCGGGCTTTGCGGGAAAAGCGGCAGGAAAACCCGCGCTTCTGCGGCCTTGAGAACGGGGCGGGCAAGCGGCCCGTTCTGCTTCAATTTGGGTAAAGTGGAAAACAGTTCGGCCAGTTCGGCGCAATGGTCTGGCGGCAGCGCTTTGCAGGTCTCCGCGCCGGGGTACAGGCTTTCGCTCCAAGCGCCATTGCTGCGCACCAGATGATGCTGGTCCAGCAAGAGGTGGTAGTAGGTCACCGTCTTGCACGGGCTGGGGCGGATGGTCGTGCCATTGTCGAGGTATTTGGCCGCGCTCAGCACATCTTCGCGTCCGAAGCAAAGATTGGGGACCGCCCCGCTGAGCAAAACCCGGTGATTTGGCGAGACGTACAGGGGCGCGAAATTCCCAAGGATACCCGGCGCGAAACGGATCGGCGCCTGCCCAGCCATACCCGGCACGCTGCGTTGCCCGATCCAGCGGATGCTGCGCAGGCCATGGTCCTTCGTGACGACCCGGGTTCCGGCATGCAGCGTTTCGATCCGGCGCGGGCCGCGGGCGGTGTCGATCCAGGTTCCCTTGGCAAAGCAGATCAGCTCGGCATTGTTGGCATCGAGGTTAAAGGCGCTGTCACCATCTTCGATCGAGCCCGGATCGACACTGCCGGAGTCGTCATAATCGAAATCGGTGTTTCGGTCGATTTGTAGCCCGGCTGAAGGTGATGTAACCGTCCAGTCGATCAAAGGCGTGATCAGTAGTTGCCCCATGGCCGGAGCGCCGGGGTCCGAGGATTGAAAAATCGATGTTCCATTGAACTTGAGATAGGTGTCGCCCATCCCGCCCGCATCGTCCTGCACATCGGCAGTCTGACCGGGGTTTTGCGGAACATATGTATATTTCGGCGGCGAGGCGGCGACGAAGTCCGCATAGGTTTCGTAAACCACGAACCCGGTCATGGCCGAGCTGTCCTGCAACTCGCCCGACGGGGTGACATTGATAAAGTTGAACACAATGAAATCGTCCGGCTCGAATGGCATCGAGCCGCCGTAGACATTGATATAGCCGTTGTTGTCCTGCCCACCGTTTGCGGTGGTTCCCACCGATGGATTGAGCAAGACATTCGCGCCATAGGCGTATACGTCGCCCACCGCCATTTATTTCCTCCAAGCCAGTCCGGAGACTGTGGAGTAACAGCCAATTTCGTTAAAATTCCGCAATGACGGCGATGAATAAGCCTGGCATTGTTTGGAAATCAGCGCCCGGCACCAAGCCCCAGCTGCATGAGCGTTCTGCGAACGGGTTTCAACGCATAGAGACCGTCAAGCGCTTTGGCGCGGGCGTCGCGCAGCATGGGGTTCGAAATCATCGAAGTTTTGTTCAGCAAGGTGATCCCGGCGACACGGGCGCGCACATCGGCAATGCGTTTGCGGTGATAGGCGTCCAGCATCTTGGCGTCGCCCAATGTGTCGGGGCTGGCGATGGCCAGATCGCGCAGCGCGGCAAGGTCTTTCAGCGACATGTTAAGCCCCTGCGCCCCAATGGGCGGAACCACATGCGCCGCTTCGGCCACAAGGGCAAGACGCTGGCCGCTCAGACGTTCGGCCTCTTGGGCGATGATCGGCCAAAGGGTGCGTCGTGAGGCGAGTTTGAGCGGGCCGAAAAGGTAGCACGACCTTTCGGACATCTCGGCTTCAAAGCTTTGTTCGTCCAGTGCGAACAGGCGTTCGGCCTTGGGGCCCTCTTCCATCCAGACGATCGCAGAACAGGGGCGGCCCTGATGATCCGGTAGGGGAACCAGCGTGAAGGGGCCACCGGTGCGGTGAATCTCGGTCGAGACATTGGCATGCGGGATCGGATGCGTGACCGCAAAGGCCAGCGCCTTTTGACCGAACCGGGTGGTTTTCACACCAATCCCGGCGGCCTCGCGCATCGGTGAATTGCGACCATCCGCGGCGATCACAAGGCGGCAGCGGGCGCGGGTGCCGTCAGACAGGCCGACACGCGCCTCGGCCTCGCGGGTGAACAGGCTGGTGGTGGCCGTGCCGGGGCGGAAATCGACATGCGCCAACTCGCGCAGTCGGGCGACCATCTCACGGCGCAGCAGCCAATTCGGCAGGTTCCAGCCAAAAGGTTCGTCCGAGATATCGGTGGACTCAAAGTCCTTCACAACACGCGGCTCGGGTTTTTCGCCTCCGGCGTCGACGATGCGCATGATCTCAAGCGGGGTGGCGTAGGGCGCAAGGCGCTCCCACAAACCGGCGTCGTGCAGGAAATCACGGGCAGGTTGCAAAAAGGCCGTGGTGCGCAGGTCTGCCCCTTCCGAGGTGCTGTCCATCACCGGCGGGGTTGGGTCGACGCACAGGATACGGAACCCTGACGAGGCAAATGCGGCGGCTGCGGTCAGACCGGCAATGCCGCCGCCCGAGATAACGATGTCGTAGTCCATGGCTCTAACTCCTTGCGTCGCAAAAATAGTGCGCGGAGGTGCGAAAGACCATGCGGCTTACTTGCCGACGGTGATCAGAATCAGCGTCGCGTAGATAAAGGGCACGGTGGCCAGCGCCGACATCGCCAGACCCGGCAGCCCAAAGGTGAAGGTCATGAGCGCGACCAGGGCCACAAACAGCGCGACTGCGAGATAAACGCCCCTGTCCCCGGACAAAATGCCTTTGGTCGGCGCCGAATTTTCGGCTGCTGCCTTGCTGTCTGACATTTTCGCGTCTCCTGATGATGATGTCTGTCGAAGACATAAGTTTTTCAGGAGGGGTCAAAAGGTACGAAATGTCACATCTTGGATGTTTATTATGGATATCCGGAAATGCCGGGCCGCGACTGCGTTACTCTCTGGAAACAAGCCGTTTCAAAAAGCTCGTCAAATCATTTGTGTGATGATGGATATGCACCGCCGCTTCCGGGGCGGGGGCGACATGAACCGTGCGCATCCCCATGTCATGCGGGGCCGCCAGATTGCGCGGGTCGTCCTCGAACATCGCGCCGAGCGACGGGTCGATACCGTCATGCGCAAAGACCGTCTCAAAGGCGCCGCGTTCGGGTTTCGGGGCATAGCCGGCATGCTCGACCCCGTAGATGGCGTCAAATGCCGCCTCAAGCCCGCGACTTTTGAGCACCTGTGCCGCATAAGGCGCGCTGCCGTTGGTATAAACGATCTTGCGCCCGGGCAGGGCGGCGATCATCTCGGCCAGATGCGGATCGGGGGAAAGCGCGTCAAAGTTGATGTCATGCACCTCGTCCAGATAGGCGTCGGGATCGATCTTGTGTTCCCGCATCAGCCCGGCAAGGGTGGTGCCGTGGGTCGCCCAATAATGTTTGCGCAACTTGTCAGCCTCGGGGCGGGTTGCGCCGGTGGCCCGCATGACAAAATCGGTCATCTTCACCTCGATCTGATCGAACAGACGCGCGGCGGGCGGGTAAAGCGTATTGTCCAGGTCAAAGACCCAGTGACGCACATGAGAGAAGAACGACTTTGTCATGATTGGAAAGTAAGCTCGCAAAGTGCCTGTGGCAATGGGTGCGCTTGATTGCGCTCACAGGCCGGGGCTAACCTGCGCCGATGTGCGAAGGAGGAGTTGCATGACACAGGCCAGACCGCCGCAAAAGGACGCCTATACCCTGATCCTTGATGCCATTGACGGCGGCGTCTATCGCCCCGGTGACCGTTTGGTCGAAAGCGAGCTGGCAGACCGCTTTGGCGTGTCGCGCACACCGATTCGCGAGGCATTGCAACGGCTTGAGACGCAAAGCCTTTTGGCGCGGGATGGGCGCTCACTGATCGTGGCTTCGCTGGATCATAACCAGATGGCCGAGCTTTACGCGGTGCGTTCGGAGCTGGAGGGGCTGGCGGCGCGGCTGGCCGCGCGCCATGCGACCGAAGAAGAAGTGCAGGTGCTCGCTGAGATGGTCGATGAAGACCGTGCCTTGCTGAACGACCCTGCGGCGCTGAGCCGGGCAAACCGGCGGTTCCACAAGATGATCCACCTTGCCTCGCACAACCGGTTTCTGGTGCAGCAGCTGGATCTTGTGCATCGGTCCATGGCCCTGATGGCGACAACCTCCCTCGCGGCGGACGGGCGCGGCGAGATCGCCTTGGCTGAACACTCGGCGATTGTCGAAGCGATCGCCAAGCGGGACGAGGAAGCGGCATATCGCGCGCTGAAAGATCATATCTCGGTGGCTTTTGTCACGCGGCTGAAGCTGGACGCGCATTCGCACGGGTGATCTGCGGCTGTTTCAGAAACGCTTTAACGCGCAGCGGTCGCACGACAAGCTGTTGATAAATCTCAGCCGTCGCTGGGAATGTCCGCGGCCGGGGTATCTGGCGCTGAGTGACCGTGCTGGGTCTTGTCCCAGTAGAAGGGTTTGAACAGCGTCTCGTAGAGCGCCTTGTACAGCGCCATCGTTCCAAGCGGGAAATAGGCGAACAATGTTGGCACCCAGAGCGTCAATCCGCGATGCGGACTGCGCGCCACAGCGGCCAAGCCGATAACGATCGAGATGGCCTCGGCGCTGAGGAAAAGCGTGGTCAGGGTCAAGATCACTGGCCGCGACAGGTAAGGGTCCAGCGGGTGCGGCAAACCAAACAGCACCAGCCAGAACGACCACAGCACCGGGGCCAGCGCAAATTGCAGCAAAGTGCCCATCAGCAGAACCTGCATCCCGACAAAGCGGCGCGGCCCCAGCTCGCGCCAGAGCCGCAGCGGGCGGCGGCTGTGCACCCACCACGTGATACCGTAGCCCTTGAGCCACCTTGAACGTTGTTTGACCCAAGGCCAAAAGCGGTTGTTCGCCTCTTCCCGGGTGGCGGTGGGAATCAGTTCGGTCACAAAGCCGCTGCGCGCCAGCCGAAACCCAAGGTCGGCGTCTTCGGTCACGTTGTGCGCATCCCAGCCGTGAACAGCTTCCAAAGCCTCACGCCGGAAAAAGATCGTGGTGCCGCCCAGCGGAACGGCGAGACCCAGCCGCGCCAGCCCGGGCAAGAGCACGCGAAACCAGCTGGCGTATTCCACCGCAAAGCAGCGCGACAGCCAATTGGCGCGCGGGTTGTAGAAATCGAGAATCCCCTGCAGGCAGGCGACATTGGGCGGCGCGCGGCTGAAATGTTCGGCAACGCGGGTCAGTTGGTCAGGTGCCGGGGCATCTTCCGCATCATAGACCCCAATGATCTGGCCGCGCGTGAAGCGAAGGGCGTAGTTCATGGCGCGCGGTTTGGTGGTGACGGACCCGGGCGGCACCTCGATCACGCGGCACCATGGCGGCAGGCGTGTTCGGGCAAGGGCGCGGTGGGTCTGTTCATCGCCAGCCTCAAGGATCAGCACCACATCCAGCAAAGCCTTGGGGTAGGTCAGGCGCGATAATCGCGCGATCAATGTCTCGGCGATCTCTTGTTCCTTGAACAAGGGAACGAGGATCGACATGGACGGCGGATTTCTCGGCAGGATCGGGGCGCCGGCAGGCGCCTGTCTGCGGGGCAAGGCCAGCAGGGCCGCCAGCTTCATCCCTTGCGAGGCGATCAGTGATCCAAGCGCCAGCATAAGCGCGGCGCCGAAGAGCAGCGTCGGGGCAAAGGCCAGAGCCAGCAGGCAAAGCCCGGCGGTCAGAGAGGCCAAGGCTATCGCGCCGCGCCCGGCGCTGTTGATGTCGCGGCAACTGTCCTCGGGCGCGCGCCAGGTTTCCGCGCGCTCAGCCAATGCTTCGCCGTGACGCGCGGCGATCTCATCGTGAACGTCGGCTTCGAGGGTCAGCGCCATCATGACCGGACCCAGTCGGCCCGGCAGGATTTGCAGCAGCTCTTCGTACTGATCCGGGCGGGCGGTGGCCAAAACCAGAGTATCGCCCAAGCGCATCCAGGGCAGGACTCCATGTTGCAAACAGAAATCAGCGGGCAAGAGCGTGGCCAGACCGGTGTCTGGGGGGCTGTCTGCCCGTCGCAGTACCATCGCGGCATAGTGCTGGGCCTGTGCAGCAAGTATATCTTCGCGGCTGGCCAGCGCCTCGGCTTCAAGAACACGGGCCACCGGTTCGCCAACGCGCGAGGCTTCGGCCAAAGCGCCCAGCATGGTGCGGGGCGCGACCTGTCCGCCATCTATCAGCAATCGCGAGACAGGCTGGCCGCGGCGCGATTGCGCCTGCGCCAGATGCCCCTCGACCAATTGGCTTTGCGTGCTCATGGATCACATCTCATCAGATGAGATCAGTTCGCACGCATTTCCTTAAGGCAAGGTTAACAAACGCCTTTACGCGGCGTTCATAGAGGCAGCAAATCGTTCGAAAAGATAAAAGCTGTCCTGCGGACCGGGGCTGGCCTCGGGGTGGTGCTGCACGCTAAAGACCGGGCGGCCGGCCATGCGGATACCGCAGTTCGAGCCATCAAAGAGGCTGACGTGGGTTTCCTGAACGCCCTCGGGCAGGGTTTGGCTGTCGACGGCAAACCCGTGGTTCATCGAGGTGATCTCGACCTTGCCGGTCTCGATGTCCTTGACCGGATGGTTCGCGCCATGGTGGCCGTGGTTCATCTTGATCGTCCGGGCGCCAAGCGCCAGCGCCAGCATCTGGTGTCCTAGGCAGATGCCAAAGACCGGCAGTTCGGTCTTGTCCAGAAGGCCGCGGATCATCGGAACGGCGTATTCGCCTGTCGCTGCAGGATCGCCGGGGCCATTCGACAGGAATACACCGTCGGGGTTGTGGGCCATGACATCGTCATAGCTCGCTGTGGCCGGCAGAACCGTCACGTCGCAGCCCGCCGAAGCAAGGCAGCGCAGGATATTGCGCTTGGCGCCATAATCCACGGCGACAACCTTGTGCTTGGGATTGGTCTGCGGGGCATAGCCCTCGGGCCAAGCCCACCGCATTTCGTTCCAACGGTAGCTTTGCGCGCAGGTCACGTTCTTGGCCAGATCCAACCCTTCGAGGCCAGAAAAACCGCGCGCTGCAGCGACCAGCGCGGCAACGTCGAAGTTGCCTTCGGGGTCGTGCGCCATGGCCACATGTGGCGCACCTTGCTGGCGAATGGCCCGGGTCAGGCGGCGGGTGTCGATGCCGCCGACGGCAATGCGCCCGCGCGAGGCCAGCCAGTCAGACAGTTCCTGCACCGCGCGCCAGTTCGAGCTTTGCGTCGGCATCCATTTCACGACCATCCCTTCGGCCACCGGATCACCGGTTTCGTCATCTTCGGGGTTCACCCCAGTGTTGCCGATGTGGGGGAAGGTGAAGGTCACGATCTGGCCCGCATAAGACGGGTCGGTCATGATCTCTTGATAGCCGGTCATGGCGGTGTTGAAGCACAGCTCGGCGGTGCTTTGACCGGTGGCGCCAAAGCCTTGGCCGTAAAAGAGAGTGCCGTCAGCAAGTGCGAGGCAGGCGGTGGGTTTGGGCGCAGAGGGCATGGCAGTGCTCCGGATGATGTGGGGCAAATTGCGCGGAACCTAAGTCTTGTAGGGGGCAGGGTCAAGACCAATAGGGATTTGTGTTCTTTAGTATATTCAATGGGTTAGCGGCGGCATGTGCGGTTGCACGGGGCTGCGGCTTTGGGTAATGTGCAGTCTTGTGCCAAAACAGGGGATGTGAGGCTGATGGATTTGCGCGCCAAGGTAAATGCGGCTGTCAAGCAGGCGATGCGGGACAAGGCTGCCGCTCGGCTTTCAACGCTGCGTCTGATCAATGCGGCGATCAAGGATCGTGACATTGCCGCCCGCGGTGAGGGCAACGAGCAAGGGGTTGATGAGTCCGAAGTGCTCGGAATTCTTGGGAAAATGGTCAAGCAGCGGCGTGAGAGCGCCAAGACCTACGAAGAAGGTGGCCGTCTGGATCTGGCCGAGCGCGAGCTGTCCGAGATCGAGATCATCGAAGAGTTTCTGCCCAAGGCCCTGTCGGAAGGCGAGGTAAAGGCAGCAGTCGATTCTGCGGTGGCCGAAGTCGGCGCCGAGTCGATCCGAGACATGGGCAAGGTCATGGGGGCGCTCAAGGCCAAATACACCGGCCAAATGGATTTCGGTGCGGTTGGCCCCATGGTCAAGGAACGGCTGTCGTCATAAGCCGGGCTTATGACTGATCTGCCGGAGCATTTTGAAAGCGGGCATTTGCCCGCTTTCTTCGTTTCTAAGGGGTAGGAAAGTCCTGCGCGATGGCGCTTAGCGTCTCGTTGTCCGTGATGCGGAACCGCTGAACAAACCGGGTTTTGAAGCCGACACGGCCCCGCCGCGCGCCAAAGTTTTCGCCGTGGTTCAGGATATAAAGCACCGACGGGCGGTTCAACGGCGTCAGGGTGCGCCCGGCCAGCGCCGCAAGGTGCGGGAACATCCGGTGTTCGTGGGCCGTCATCTCGCGCAGGAAAGTCGCGCTTTGTGGTTGCGACGGATCGTGGCTGATGGCGGCGCAAGACCCGCATAGCTTCCAGAAGGGTTTGCGCAACGGTCGCCCAAGGCTGGGTTTGTCGGCAAGGGCAAAGGCATGTGCGGCATGGTCCATGACAAAACCCGACTGTACAAGATAGCCCCCCGGCGCTTGACGGCTCAGCATTTCGCGGACAGTGCCCTGACGCAGCAGATCGTCTGCGTCAAAGCTCATGACATAGCCGGTTGGCAGGTTCATCCGGGGCAGGTAATCGCAAAGTGCCGCCAGTTTGCGCCATTTGTCGTTGCCCGGGGCAGTGTCGTCAAAAGGCAGGTGGGTGATGCGCGGATCATCCGGCAGGGGCGGGCGCTGCTGGCAGCAGATCACGGCGCGCCAGTTCGGATCGTCTTGCGCGACAAAGCTTTTCAGAGTGGTTTGCAGCCGCGCTGTCACCGACTCCCAGTCGCCTACGTGATGGGGACCAACAAGCGGGACAAGAAAGGTGACGGTTTCGCGCCGTTCTTTTGGCAAGGGCAGGGCGCGCAGGGCCAGCGCGGCCCTTTCGCTGGGGGCCTTGGCGCGTGTCTTCGCCGCCTCGGGGCCTGCCAAAGCCGCCCAAAGCCGGATCAGCGCGCGGTGCGTTTTGGGGGTGGCAGGGGCCTGCGCCATCTTGCGCCTCGTCAGATCAGGGGTGGCTCAGTCGCTGTAAACGGTCGTGCAATTCAGCATAAAGCACTTTGCGTTCGTCTTCGCTTAGAAATGCACCGATCTCAACCTCTCTTCCGCTGCCTTTGAGGGTGACGTAGTTCGGCACTGGCCCGCCGGTCTGATGCAGTGCCGCCTGGACCCAATAGGTGTTGCTTTCCCAATCCTGCACGTCGCCCTTGGGATTGGTGCGGCTGAGGTGCGTCAGGTCCGGGGTGATGGTCAATACCTCAAGGATCTGGCGGTCACGGTCATTTTTGCGCAGCGCGTAATAGAGCGCCCCGACCGCCGCCAGCATAAAGGGCAAAAGCGCCCAGAGCAGCTTGGTTCCCAAAAGCCCATAAAACGGCATCGAAGCAAACAGGAAAAACCCAAGGATCATCGCGGCAAACCCCTCGGGCGACAGGGAGTTATGCGGCCAGGCACGCAGTTCGGCGGTATTTTCTGAGGTTTCAGTCCAGGTGTGGGGCATGGGTCACATCGCGGCTTTGTGGCTTCTTTGGGCCAAAAATATCCCGTGGGAGACGCCCAGAGGGCGGCGGGGGCAGAGCCCCTACGATTACACGAATGCAGGGGCAGAATAAAAAAGGCCCCGCAAACTGCGGGGCCTTTCGATTTTCACTCAGGTCCCGGCGCTTAGTGCGCGTGGCCCTTGTCCCAGTCTTCCTGCTTCGGCAGCTGCTCGAACGTATGCTCGGGCGGCGGCGAGGGCAGGGTCCATTCCAGCGTGTCGGCCCATTCGTTCCAAGGGTTCGCCTGCGTGCAGCGTGCGCCGCGGGTCAGAGCGTGGAACATGATGCCGAAGAACAGCAGGAACGATGCGAACGAGATGAAGGCACCCCAGGACGACACGTAGTTCCAAGTTGCGAAAGCATCCGGATAGTCGATGTAACGACGCGGCATGCCCTGACGGCCCAGGAAGTGCTGGGGGAAGAAGGTCAGGTTTGCGCCGATGAACATCAGCCAGAAGTGAATCTTGGCCATGGGTTCCGAGTACATGCGGCCGGTCATCTTGGGGAAGTAGAAATAGACCCCCGCGAAGATCGCGAAAACGGCCCCCAGCGACATCACATAGTGGAAGTGCGCAACCACATAGTAGGTGTCATGATAGGCGCGGTCGACGCCTGCCTGGCTCAGCACCACGCCGGTCACGCCGCCAACGGTGAAGAGGAACAGGAAGCCAAAGGCCCAGAGCATCGGCGCCTTCATGTCGATGGAGCCGCCCCACATGGTGGCGATCCAGCTGAACACCTTGACCCCTGTCGGGACCGCGATGACCATCGTCGCCAGCATGAAGTAGGACTGCTGTGTCAGCGACATGCCAACGGTGTACATGTGGTGTGCCCAGACAACAAAGCCCAGTGCGCCGATCGCGATAATCGCCCAGACCATCGGCAGATAGCCGAAGATGGGCTTGCGCGAGAAGGTCGCAATCACGTGGGAGATAATGCCAAAACCGGGCAGGATCACGATGTAAACTTCGGGGTGACCAAAGAACCACAGGATGTGCTGGTACAGGATCGGGTCACCGCCACCGCCGGGCTGGAAGAAGGTGGTGCCAAAGTTCCGGTCGGTCAGAAGCATGGTGATGGCGCCAGCCAGAACCGGCAACGACAGCAGGATCAACCACGAGGTGACAAAGATCGACCACGAGAACAACGGAACCTTGAACAGGGTCATCCCCGGCGCGCGCATGTTCAGGAAGGTGGTGATCATATTGATCGCCCCAAGGATCGAGGAGGCACCCGAGACGTGCACCGCAAAGATCGCCAGGTCCATCGAATAGCCGCCCTCAGAGGTCGACAGCGGCGGGTACAGAACCCAGCCCACACCCGAGCCCATCTGGTTGTTGCCACCCGGCGAGAAGACCGAGCAGACTGCCAGCGTGGTGCCGGCCACGTAGAGCCAGAACGACAGATTGTTCATCCGCGGGAAGGCCATGTCCGGTGCACCGATCTGCAACGGCATGAAATAGTTGCCAAAACCGCCAAAGAGAGCCGGAATGACGACGAAGAACATCATCAGGATCCCGTGGCCCGTGATCAACACGTTCCATAGGTGGCCATTGGGGGTACATTCGCCCGCGGCGGCGGCGGTCAAACGCCAGCCTTCGAGGCACATGTATTGCACGCCCGGCTCCATAAGCTCCAAGCGCATGTAAACGGTAAAGGCCACCGAAACGAAGCCCGCAAACGCAGAGACGATCAGGTACAGAATACCGATGTCTTTGTGGTTGGTGGACATGAACCAACGGGTAAAGAACCCGCGGTTGTCTTCGTGATCGTGGCCGTGAATGGCGGCGTCTGCCATTGTCTGCCTCCTGCTGGTCTCTCAACAAACGTACCACGGCAGGGGGAATCCCCCGGCGCATACGTCTTCCCTTTCACGTTTTAGAATGTGAGGCCGGGGCGGGCAATGGCGGGATTTGACACAGATCAAACATTATTGTCGCACCCGGATTGATCTGGCGCAACGTCGGTCACATGGATTGGGCCGTTCCTTGGGTGCTTCCCGGATCAGTCGATATTGGCGCATTTGATGTTTTCGCACCTTGGTCCTGCGGTCTCGGCGGCCCCATGCCCGAATGTCACAACGCCGCGCAAGATGCGTCCCGGCGCGTCCGTTCGTTGATTGGCTTGCCTGATACGCCAGAAGGTCAGGCATTCCGGACTGACGCAGATGTGCGCCCTGCGGCATACTTCCCTGCATCTGCTTGCACTTCGCCCCGGAAGGGAGATTTCAAAAATGGCTTTTTACGACAACAGTTTTCCTGCACGTCAATCCACCCTGCGCAGCCGCTTTGCGCGGTTGTTTGACACGCCCTTTGACCGCCGCCAGCGCCAGTTGACCGCCCGCATGGCGTATCTGCGCAGCCTATCCGATGCACAATTGTCCGACCTCGGCATGACCCGCGATACGATCCTCATTCACGTTTTTGGCGGGCGATGACCGTCTGCCCAGATGCTCTATTGCACGAGCGCGACGCCTCTGGCACACTCTAAGCACGATGGTGATCGTGAGGTTTGACCCTGCGATCCAAAAGGGAACACGGTGCGGGCTTTTGCCCCAAGCCGCGACTGCCCCCGCAACTGTAAGCGGTGAGCGATCCGTCAAATCCACTGGCCTGTTCGGGCTGGGAAGGGACGGTAAGCTGTGACCCGCGAGTCAGGAAACCTGCCATCCCGGACGTCCCTGGGCGTTCAATGCAACTTAACCCGGGCGGGGTGCTCCGGGCAGAGCCAGAGCCACGGGGCGCGTATATGTCCTTCGCCTTTGTATCTGTCCCATCGCCCGCCCCTTGCGCGGAGGGCGCAATGCTGATCGCTAGAACCTTGAACGGGCTTCAGGCCCACTCTTTAACACCCGAGCGCGCCCGCGAACTGGGCCAGCTTGGCTATATGCAATGGCTGGGGGCCTTGCCGCCCGACAGCGATTATGAGTTCGAAGCCGTGCGCGCCTATCTGCGCGCCATGGACTTTATCGAAACAGACCCTGCCATCGCGGCCTTTTGCGACTTGATCCGCGACTCGCTGCGCAGGCCGCTGCGACCGCTTGATCTGGCGCTTCCCAAGGCCCGGCGGCGCGGCGGTGCGCGCAAACGGCGTCTGTCTATCTAGTTTGCACCTGATCAGGTCCGCCCGCCGGGACCGGAGGTTCAACGGGCGGGCGGAGTGGCACGATCCCGTCAAACCACTTGGCGCGCCGGGTGGCATTCAGGAACAGGTTGAACCGCAGCGCCTGTGCAACTTCGGGCGGTTCGACCAGATCATAGACAACGCTGGCCATGCATTCGGCAGGCTGATCTGGCCCGAGGCGTCCGCCGCCAGGTTGTCTGTCAGGCTGCCGCTCCAGTAGCGTTTGACCATCGCGGCCTCGTCGCAAAAGGTGAACTCGCCCAGTAGCGAATAGCCGGACAGCCAGGCACGTTCGGAATGGCCAGGCTTGGCGTCTGGCGGATCAGCAAGGGGCCGCCTTGCACGACATTGCGGCGCATGACCCCCTTGAAGGCACCGCCGAACACCCCTTGCCAAAAGAACCCGGCTGAAAACGTCAAAGGGTCGTCGATGGGTCTGAGAGGAACACGTGGCTCATCGCGCTGCGGCAAGCGATCGCCCCTATCGGTTTCGGCGCGCATCCAGCCGTGGCTGACGACAACGCCGGGTCGGTCCCGGAGCGGCAAGGACTGCCGTCGCCTTCAACGCCGATCTGGTGCCGGTCTTGCAGCCCGCGGCCCGCGTCGTCGATATCGGTTCCCCCAACCGCCATGATACAGGCGCGGCCGACCCGCATGGTCTCTCGATAACGCTTCAACGCGGCGATGCCGGGGATCAAAGTGGACAGTCCATCCAAAGCGGTTAAGCGCAGGCATTCAGGGGTGATCTGGGCGCGCTCTGTGTCGGGGCTGACGGTGGTGGACATGGACAGGCGCAGCGCCGGAGACCACGAGACATGGATTCGACGGTCACCGAACAGCACGAAATACCTATTGGCGCCGACAAACCCCGTGGTCGATGGCAGCTTCACCTCGCCGGGCAGCACGTCGATTATCACTGTCGCGTTCCAGTGCTGCGACCAGACAAAGGGCGTCGCTGGCCCGGCCATGGCATCCAGTCGCACCCGGTCTTCCCAAAGCGCATTTATAATCCAATCCGCCCTCGGAGTCTGGGGTGCGCCGGTTCCGCAAGGCAAAGGACATCCCCCCGGCGCTGCCTTGTTTCGCACTCACAACAGTGCAGTTGCCGCGAAACGCGATCAATGGGTGACATAGACCGCCGCCGAAACGAGATCGGCGATGCGCCCCGGATCAACAGCAATCTCAGGCGCGTGAAACTGCGCCTGAACGCTGCCTGCATAGATCGCGCGCCGGTCCTGCACGGTGACGGTCTGGCTGGGCTGGCAGGCCGAATTCGGCGCTCAGCTGCGCCTGCGTCTGGTCTACCATCTGTACATAGCGCCAAAGCGTATCGAATGAGCTCGCGGAGTTCTGGGGCACGATGTAATTGAAACAGCCCGATGTGGTTTGCAAAGCTTTGGGCGTCTGCGTCAACCGCGCCGCGATGTCCCGAAACTGCAGCGATCCTGCTGCCAGCCGCCGGTGAATATCTTGGCGGGGATCTGCGGCATAGACATAGCCAAGGTGCTGTTTGCCCTCATTGTGACAGCTTGCCTCCATCATCGGACGGCGGCGCGGTCGATCAGGTGACAGCGTGGCCGGACTGAGCCAGTTCCATCGCCGCAGCACATCCGGCAAGCCCTGCACCCAAAATGATCACAGGGCTGGTTTTCGGCATGTTGGTCTTTCGAATTGGAGCAGGCCGGTAGGCACCAGAGCCATTGCGGGTCGGGAAAGTCGATCCAAAGTCCAGAGGAATGCTCGGGCCCGTTGCCCTGCCATCGGGCAATTTGGCATGGATCGCGCTTTGGGGTCAGGCGGACACAGGCTGCCCCGGTCCCATGACAGTGTCAAAGCTGCGGCGCAAAGCGACGTCGAGATCGTCCATTCCCACCGGAAGACCCAGATCGACAAGGCTGGTCACGCCATATTCGGTGATGCCACAAGGCACGATGCCGGCGAAATGCTCCAGATCCGGTTCGACGTTGATCGAGATGCCGTGAAAGCTGACCCATTTGCGCAACCGGATGCCAATGGCCGCAATCTTGTCCTCAGCGGGTTTGCCGGATGCAGTCAGGGGGCGGTCGGGGCGTTCGATCCAGACGCCGACCCGCCCGTCGCGGATATGTCCCGTCAGACCGAATTCGCCCAAGGTGGCAATCACCCATGCCTCCAGATCGCGGACAAAGCAGCGCACGTCATGGCCGCGTTTGCCAACATCGAGCATGACATAGACCACCCGTTGACCCGGCCCGTGATAGGTGTACTGCCCACCGCGTTTCGCCTCGAACACCGGAAAGCGGTCGGGGTCCTTGAGGTCTTCGATCCGGGCGCTGGTGCCTGCGGTATAGAGCGGCGGATGCTCCAGCAGCCAGACGCATTCCTCGGCGGTGCCCGCAGCGATCTCGGCGACGCGCGCTTCCATAAAGGTCAGCGCCTCGGTGTAATCAGTCAGACCTTCGGTGATCTTCCATTCGACCATCTACTTACCGGGGCAAAAGCCCCGCCTCCTTGATCTTGGGCACATTGGCCCGACTGACGGGCAGTTCGGCGCCGCCACGCATTGTCAGGATCGCCCGATCCCCCTCGCGCCGCGCGGCGGTGACCTGCCCGAAGGCCGCCCAATGCGAGCGGTGCACCTGATCACCCTGCGTTGGCCCAACTTCGCGCATGGCATCTGACAACCGCATTAGCAACAGCTCTTCGCCCTTGGTGGTGTGCACCCTGACATAGTGATCTTCGACCGAAAGCGCCACCAACGCACCGCGTTTGTCCAAGGGCAGGCGTTCGAGGATCGGCGGCAGGCTGGCCGAGGCGTCGGCAGGCGTCGGGGCGCGCAGATGTTCGGCCGCCACATTGATCGCCGCAGTCACGATCAGGGTGATGACAAAGAGCGTTCCGAGAAACTCAGCCCATTCCGTGCCCGAAGGCAGCCAGCCAAAGACCAGCCAATTGACGACCAGAACCAGCCCGCTGATGGCCAGTGCAGTGGCACTTCCGACCGCCAGGACCTGTTGCCACAGCTTTTGCCCTGCCAGCTTGGGGCGCAGGACAGCGCCGACCAGCACACCGGCAGAATAGGTCGCAAAGACCAGACCCAGCCAATAAGCCAGTCGCGCAACAAGTCCCAGAAACTGATCGGTGCCGAACGGTCCGGCAAGGGCAAGCACCGCGCCGGCTCCACCAGCAATCACCAGCGTTGCAGGCTGGCCCATATGGCGCCGCCATTCCCGAAGCGTGGATTGCGGATCACTGTCACTCACGAAGGCGGCCCCCTGTTTCACGTAGTCGGGATGGCACGAGCAGACTGGCTTTGTCTAGCTGGGCAGGCAAGTTCCCTGCCTGAAAGGACCGATTGAATGACCCTTGCCCCCCTGCTGAGCGCCCCGGTGCATATCCAGATCCACGCCTTTGCAGCCATGATTGCGCTCGGGCTAGGCCCCGCCGTCATATACCGCCGCCGCCGCGACACGCTGCACAAGGTGGCAGGGTATATCTGGGTTGGTGCCATGGTGCTGACCGCGCTGTCGTCCTTTTCGATCCGGAGCTTTGCGCTGGTTGGTCCTTTCAGTCCGATACACCTGCTGGCACTTCTGACGCTTTGGTCGACCTGGCTGGGGATGCGGCATGCTGTTGCGGGGCGTATCCGGGCGCATGAACAGGTCATGCAAGGCCTCTATTGGCGCGGGTTGTGCGTCGCTGCCTTGTTCAACTTTCTACCCGGGCGCGTGGTCAACCGTATCTTTTTTGCGCAAGCGGCCGAGCTGGGCTACGTGGTGATCGCTCTGGGCGGGATCGCGCTTGTTGCGCAGTATTGGCGGGGGCGGCGCCTGTCCCGTCGGGTCGCCAGAACGGCCGCGACGATCGCGGGCGCTTAGGCGGCTCATCTTGTCATCCCAGCCCGAGTATTTATGGGTTTGTTCTACAAGAATGGCGCGAATTTCGATGCGCTTGGGAACGCCAAATAAAGGTGTATTGCGCGGCGCCAGACTTGCTTTCAGGAAAGCGCAAGAAAGCGCATTTTCTCTCTTCACATCCTCGGCGCGCTTATGTAGAGAGCCTCCACCAAGCCTAGACAGTGCGGTCGTGGCGGAATTGGTAGACGCGCAGCGTTGAGGTCGCTGTGGGGTAACTCCCGTGGAGGTTCGAGTCCTCTCGACCGCACCATTCATTCAGCGGAATGAGACGAGATCGGCGCCCTGCCTGAGGCGCCTTTTTGCGTTTCAAGGGCGCGGGGTCGCGTCATTCACGCACCGCCGGCGCAAGCAGTGCGCCTTCGATCACCGCATCTCCGGGGTGGCTGACAACCTGTTCGTTCTCTGAAAGGCCGGACAGCACTTCAGCGACCTGATCGTTGCGGCGACCGATTTCGATGGTTTTCAACGTCGCATAGCCGCCGTCATCGGCAAACACCGCCCAGTCGTTGCCCTGCCGGAACAGCGCGCCCAAGGGCACCGTCAGCACATCTGGCGCCTGCCAGACGATGATCTCGAGGCGCAGGGCGTAGGCGTCGCCAAGGCCCGGGCGGTCTTCTGGTGGTGATATGAAGTCAAAGATCGCTTCGACCCGCTGCTCCTCGATTCCCAAGGCGGAGACCTCGGTGCGCGCCAGCGGGTCGATCTGGCGCAGCTTGGCGGAAAGGGTGCCGTCGCCGCCCCACCGGGTGATCCGCGCCTCAGCGCTTTCGGGGATGCGCACGGCGTCGCGCGACAGCGGGTCGGCGACAATTTCGAGATCGCTGGGATCGCCGATGGTCAGCAGCCGCTGGCCGGCAGTGACAGGGCGTTCGCTGATCTGGTCGATCGACAGGACCACGCCATCGGCCGGGGCGGTGATCTGCACACAGCACGAGCCATTGGCATCGCGGGCGGCATCCGGGCCGATCAGGGCGGCCTGCGCGCGCTCCAGCGTGCTTTGCGCCATGGCGCGGCCAGAGATGGCGGTGTTGCGCGCGGCCTCGGCCACGCTGAGTGCCTGCATGGCATCCTCAAGCCGCACCAGCGAGGCGACGCCGCGCTCGACAAGAGCCTTGGTTCTGTCGACCTGCGATTTGGCATAGGTCAGGTCTGCCTCGGCCTGGGCAAGCTGGCTTTTGGAGACGTTCAGCGCGGCTTCGGCCTCGTGGACGGCGGCTTCGGCTTCGGTGCGGCTGCGCAGGTCCAACAGGCTGGGCGCGACCGGTTCGACCAAGGCCACAGGGGTGACGCCTGCGGCCACCACGTCGCCGACCCGCACGGGAGAGCGGATGGCAGTCCCGGTGATTGGCGAAGACACCTCCCATATCTCGCGGATGCGGGTCACGCCATCGACCTCGACGGTTACTTCCATCGGGCCGCGTGTGACCCGCGCAAGATCGACGGTGACGGGCACCGGGCGCAGGATGCCCCAGACAAGCAGGCCAATCAGGCCAAGGCCAAAGAGGCTGATGAGGGCGAGTCTTGTGCTGCGTTTCATGTGGTCATTCCCGGGTTTTGAGGACGGCGACAAGGTCAAGATGATCCAGCCGCTGGCGCACGATCAAAGCGGCGGCGGCGGTTGCGGCAAGCGACACAAGGCTCGCCTTGGAGAAATTGGCGAGCGTCAGGACCAGAGGCATGCGGTAGAGATCGCTGTCAAATCCCACCACCATCAGCCATGCGATCCCGGCCCCGATCGCCCAACCCAAAGGTTGCGCAAACAGCACCAGTGCGGCGGTTTCCCCCAGCAGGATCGCCGAAATCTCCGGCTTGGTGAAGCCGAGGATGCGCAGGCTGGCCAGCTCGCGCGCCCTTTCCGACAGCTGGATGCGTGCGCCATTGTAGGCGACGCCGACGGTGATCAGCACGGCGATGATGATAAAGACGATCTGGCTGATCCGCAGGTTCTGCGCCAGAGTATCGCGAAAACTGTCGCGCACCTCGGTCAACATGACCAGCGAGGCGACGCTGGGCAGGCTTTTGATCTTGGACTGAAAGGCGGGCACCTGCAGCGGGTCCAGCGCCACATTCAACGAGGTCACGCGCGGGGCGACCATCAACCTGCGTGACAGAGCCTCAAGCTGCATATAGGCGCCAAGGCCAAGGTACTGCGTGGCGATCCCCGAGACAGGAATGTCAAAGCTGGCGCGGCGGCCCTCGGTCACCTCGATATGTACCAGATCGCCGGGCGCAAGGTTCAAATGGTTGGCCAGTTGGCTTGACAGCACGATGCCTTCGGCGGGGACAGGGACCACGCGATCCTCGGTGTCCAGTGTCCTCACCAGATCGCCGCCGGGCGGGTGCGCGCTGATGGCCACTTGTTTGCTGAGTGGCCCGTTCCAAAGCGTGGCGGGCAAATCGAACTGCGGCTCGACCCGCATGACACCGGGCAACTGGGCGACGTCCTGAACCACCTCCAGCGTCGTTTCCGAGGCCAGGACAAGCGTGGCATGCTGGCGGCTGGCCTTGAAGAACGCGCTTTCGATCACCCGATCCATCGAGTCCGAGAAAAAGCCTGAGGCGATCAGGACGCCCACGCCAAAAGCCAACCCCAGTGATGTTGAAAAGGCCCGCATTGGCCAGCGGATCAAGCCGCGCAAGACGATCATCTCGGATTGCGACAGGCGCGCCCAGATTGCGAGACGGTCCAGCACGCCATGGCGGAAATGCGGCGGGGCAGGCGGGGCCATGGCCACGGCGGGGGCCAGTCGCGCCGCCGCAAGGACCGCGCGCATCGCGCCAATGGCCGCCGCCGACAATCCTATCAACCCGGAGAGGGCGTAGGTGTCCAGACCCTCTGGCCGCACGAGCCAAGGGAAGTCGTAGAACTTCGCGTAAATCCGCGCCATGCCGCTGGTCAGCCATGCGCCAACCGCCCAGCCCATGGCGATCCCGACAATTGCGATCAATCCGGCCATTACCAGATAATGCAGGCCGATCTCGGTGTTGCGGTATCCCAGCGCCTTGAGCAGCCCGATCTCGCTTCGCTCCAGCGCCACGATGTGACCCAGCACCATGTTGACCAGAAAGGCGGCGATGCCGAAAAACACCGGCGGCAGAACAAGTGTCATGTTGCGCAGCCCGTCCAGCTCCGCCTGAAGAAAGGAATGGCTGATCTGCTTTTCGCGGTCATGCGGGCCGGGGCCGCCCCATGGCTCCAGCAGGCGGTCCACTTGGTCGATCACCGCATCCGGATTGGCGTCGCGGCGCAGGGACAGCGTCAGATCATTGAACGCGCCGGTCATGCCAAAGGTCGCCGCAGCAGCGCGTTGCGGCATCCAGATCATGCCAAAGCCCGCGTCGTCCGGCATCAACCCGCCGGGGGGCAAAGCATAGATGAACTCGGGTGAGCGCAGCGTGCCGGTGATGGTGAAATCAATCCGTGTGCCGTCCGTGATGGCGGAAAAGCGATCTCCGGGCAGGTAATCGTTCGCGGCGGCAAAGCGAGCACTGACGGCGACCTCGGTTTCCGCGTCCGGGTCCGGCAAGCGCCCGCTGACGAGAATTGGCACGTTCAGTTTCGCGCTGCTTTCCGGCAGCGACAGCACCCGTCCGGCGGCCGGCGCCGCGCGTCCCGGCAGATCAAGGATCACCCAGCCTGTAACCCGCGCTTCGGCGGCGCGCACGCCGTCAATTTCCCGAACCTCGTCGAGCAGCGACAAGGGCGCCCTGCGGGCAGTGGCGAAGATATCGGCAAAACCCTGACGATCGTAATAATCGCGCTGCGTTGCCTCAAGCGCGCGCAACATGCCAAAGCCGGTCAGAAAGATCGCCACGCCGCAGGCCAGCACCAGCGCGATGGCCAGCGCCTGCGTCTTGAGCCGCCACAGATCGCGCAGCAGCTTTCGGTCAAGGGCGTGCAGCGTCACCATTCGATCTCGGCCGGGGTCAGGCGGCTGTCATTGCGGGTGACTTCGGTGACCTTGCCATCCTGAAACCAGATCACCCGGTGCGCCATGCGCCGGATCCCCGCGTTATGGGTAATGATCAGCGTGGTCGTCCCGAATTTGACGTTCACCTCGTTCAGCGCCTCAAGCACCGAAACGCCGGTGCGGCTGTCCAACGCGCCGGTCGGTTCATCACACAACAGTACGGCGGGACGCTTGGCGATGGCGCGGGCAATGGCGACACGTTGCTGTTCGCCGCCAGACATCTGCGACGGGAAGTGATCCATGCGGTCGTCCAACCCGACCAGCGCCAGCGCCTCTTCGGTGGGCATCGGGTCATGCGCCACGTCCGTGACCAGCGCGACGTTTTCGCGGGCGGTCAGGCTGGGCACAAGGTTATAGAACTGAAAGACAAAGCCGACATGGTCGCGCCGGTACAGCGTCAATTGCCGGTCGCTCATCGCGGTCAGTTCCTTGTCATGGAACCAAGCCTTCCCCGAAGTTGCCTGATCCAGTCCGCCAAGGATGTTCAAGAGCGTGGATTTTCCGCTGCCGGAGGGCCCTAGAAGCACGACGACCTCGCCCTTGGGCAAGGCCAGATCGACGCCGTCCAGCGCCCGCACGGGGGCCGTGTCCTTGCCGCCGTAAAGCTTGGTCAGGCCCTGCGTGCGGAACACTGATCCCTCAGGGGTGGTCCCCTGTGCAGGCAGAGGTGCGGATGGCTTGGCTTGGCTCGGCATTTGGTCCTCGTGACTGCGACGTCGGTGCAATCTTAAGAGGTTTGCAGTGCGGCTCAATGACAAGGATCAAGCTGCTGAACCCGCCCGACTTAGCAACGCGGGCAAGTGATCTGGCACAACCGTTGTGGCAGGTGCGCAAATGAAACCAGGCGGCGAGCACGGTCTCCGTAGGCCTTGATTCCCAGAACCGGCAAACCCGGGAACAACCGGGCAAGTTGCCGCCGCGCAGAACGATTCAGAGTGCCGATGGCTTGAGCGCCGGGGTAGAAACTTTCGCTTGGGGTGCCATTGGCATAAATCATCTGATGGGCCGCGAGCATCAAATGGAAATAGCTCACCTTTCGACAGCCTTGCGCGATACGCGCGCCGCCACCGTGCAGTCGGGCCAGATGTGCCGCGCGGACCAGAACCTCATCTCCCTGGGGATCACGGATCACAACCCCATGCTGCGGAGAGACCGCTAGTGGCCGGTACCCGTTCGTCAATTGCGGCGCGAGCAGGATCGGCCGCAGCTGCGGATGCGCCGCCAGAACATCCCGGCCCAGATCGCGCCGGGCGATCCAAAGCAGCCTTTGTGGTCCGCTGTCCCGGGTAATGATCCGGTCTCCGGGGCGCAGATGCTCGACCGGGATTTCACCTTTCAGGGTCCGAATGAAAGTGCCTTGGGCAAAGCAGACAACCCCGGTGTTTTCGTAGGTGTAGAAGGAGTCATCCGCCGTTGCGCCGGTGAACGTCAGCCCGCCCGCACCAAAACTGGCATTGTCGCCCCAGTCGATGGTCTGGCCCTTGGTGTCCAATGTGTTGGACTGGTTGAGAATGCCATCGTCAGCCTGATCGGCGTAGAGCTCTGCAATATGATCGTAAAAGGCGGAGAGGTCGATGAAATCGTTGTTGGCGCTGTTGCCATCCAGCAGCCCGCCGGTATTGCCGGTGTTGAAATCGGTGATCGTGTCGGCACCGTCCCCGGCGCTGTAGTCAAAGGTATCAACGCCGGCGCCGCCGCTGAGCACGTCATCGCCGGTTTGGCCTGCCAGTGTGTCATTGCCGCTGCCGCCGGTGATCGTGTCAGCGCCGCCACCGGCGTCAACGACAATGCCGGCCGTATCGAGGGCCGCGTTCACGACGTCGGCATCGCCGGTCAAAATCAGTTTTTCGATGCCCTGGAAGCTGAGCGTATCTGCACCATCTGTCAGGTCGCCGGAGCCATCGCCGCCGTATGTGGCGGTGACGGAGATTGCGACTGCACTCACATCGAGGGTGTCGAAATCCACGCCCGTTTGGGTGGTATCGCCACCGATGATGGTATCCGCACCAAAGCCGCTCTCGATCACAAAGGTGTCGGCGTCTTGTTGGCCATCAAGCAGGTCATCGCCGCCGCCGCCGTTCAGGATGTCAGCGCCTTCACCGGCCCAGAACCGGTCATTTCCGGCCCCGCCGATCAAGCTGTCGTTGCCACCTGCACCGGAGAAATCCATATTGGAAGATCCAGCGATCATTGTGTCGCCGAAGTCTGAGCCCAGCACCTCATCAATGTTGATAAGGACATCGCCCTGTGCGTCGCCGCCCACTTCGGCCAGCCCATCGCTGAAGTCAATCGTCACGCCGGATGTGCTGCCTGCGTAAGTGACAACGTCGTACCACAAATTCCCGCCATCAAGCGTGTCTGCGCCAGCGCCGCCCACAAGCGTGTCGTTGCCATCGCCGCCCAGCAGGATGTCATTGCCATCGCCACCGGACAGGCTGTCCCTTCCGACACCGCCTTGCAATGTGTCAGCGCCGCTGCCCGCCAGAATAGTGTCGTTGCCGGTTCCGCCGACAAACAGGATAGTGTCCGCCGTCCATGTCCAGATGTCGCCCTGATTGGAGCCGTGGATTTCCTCGATCCCGGAAAAGTCGACATTGAAATTGCCGGTGTCCAGGCGCGAGGCGTCAAGGATGTCATAGCCCGCGCCGCCATCGACCGTATCCGTGCCATTGATCGAGGCGAAGATGCTGTCGTTGCCGTCACCTGCATCAATGCTGTCGGCCCCATCGCCGCCAAAGATCTGATCGTTGCCGCCACCGGCGCTGATGGTATCGTTTCCGGCTCCGGCGAGGATGGTGTCATTGCCGGCGCTGACGCTCTCCCCCTCGGCATCCAGATAGCTGCCATTGATGACATCGCCGCCGGCTGTCCCGTCTACTGTGCCGGTGCCGGTGGGATTGGGAACGGAATAGCCGCTGAAGGCCTCTGCGTCATAGTCGAGGTAGCTGAAAACCGGGTTGCCCGCATTGACATCGGGGTTGGAGTTGTAATTCAGCGTCTCATAGCTGCGGCCGGGGACCAGCGGAATTTCGGACAGCGTGTAAAGGCCTGTGGCGCCGCCAAGTTCGACATCAAGCTGCACGACTTCAAAGATCTCGCCGGTGACGGTGTCCCGCAGGGTCCAGACGACTTCTGCATCGACGGTTGTGCCATCGCTGGTGCCGCCGGGTGTGTAGACATTCGCCGTTGCGCTTTCGGCGCCCAAGTTGTCGTCGTCTAGCGTTTGCCCTTCGATACCGGCTTCGTTGTCAAAGAAGGTGGCACTGCCATCGGGGGCCGAAGGGCCGCCCCAGACAGAGGTGCCGCCGATGCTGGTGGTGAACAGTCCGGCGGGATTGACGGTGTAGAACAGGATTTCGGGGTAAACGGCCAAGTCAGATCATCCCGACAGGCCGGACTGCAGGCACAGTCCGCTGCGCTGGACTGGGTGGATATAGCCCGCGTCCAGAAGGGGAAATTGACATTCGAACGACATGGCTCTGAACCGCTTGGCATTCCTGATACGGTCCGTAGAGTGCAGAAAAAATGTCAACTAATGGTTGCCGTCGGTTCGCAATCTTCGGCGAATTCGATTCAACCGAGACTGGCCAAGCGCCTGTCAAAACGGGCCGGATGATCCGACCCGCCGGTATTATTGGTTTAGCCCAGAAGGCTTGTCAGCAAATAGAACCAGAAGGCCGACATCAGTGCCGCTGCGGGCACGGTGATCACCCATGCTGCGATGATGGTCAGGAAGTGCGAGCGGCGCACCAGCTTGCGGCGCTTGCGCTCTTCGCTGGGCAGGCGCAGGGACTCGGGGCGGGTGCCGCTGAGTCGGCGCGAACGGCGCTCGGCGTGCCATTCGCGGAAAAAGCCGACGCCAAAGACGCCGCCAACCGCGATATGGGTCGAACTGACGGGCAGGCCCAGCCACGAGGCAACGATAACAGTCACCGCCGCCGAAAGCGCCACACAATAGGCGCGCATCGGGTTCAGTTTGGTGATCTGATTGCCGACCATGCGGATCAGTTTCGGGCCGAACAGCACAAGACCAAAGGAAATCCCAAGCGCGCCGATAACCATGACCCAAAGCGGGATGCTGACCTTGGCAGCGATGTCTCCGGCCTCTTGTGCATGCACGATGGCCGCCAGCGGGCCAACCGCGTTGGCGACGTCATTGGCGCCATGGGCAAAGGACAAAAGCGCCGCCGACATGACCAGCGGCAGGCGGAACAGCACCTTGAGCGACTTGTTGCGGTTCTCAAGACCTACGGACTGGCGCCGCACGAAGGGCGTCGACAGGGCGGTCGCTGCAGCGCCAATCCCAGCGCCGATCAACAGTGCGGTGCCGATGTCGATCTTGACGATCTTTTTGATCCCCTTGAGCGCAAGATAGGCACCAAAAGCGGCGGCCATCAGGCCGATCAGGATCGGCACCCACTTGCGCGCAGCGGCGATCTTGTCCTCTTGGTAGATGATCTGCCACTTGATGAAGGCCAGCACAGCGGCGGCAATCGCACCGCCCAGCACCGGGGAAATCACCCAGCTGGCGGCAATCGCGCCCATGGTCGGCCAGCTGACCGCGCCGAGGCCAGCGGCGGCGATCCCGGCGCCCATGACCCCGCCCACAACCGAATGCGTGGTCGAAACAGGCGCGCCGACCCATGTGGCAAGGTTCACCCAAAGCGCCGCCGAGAGCAGCGCCGCCATCATCGCCCAGATAAAGGTATGGCCTCCGGCCAGCCCCGCCGGATCAATGATCCCCTTGGAAATGGTCGAGACGACATCGCCGCCGGCCAACAGGGCGCCCGCACTTTCGCAGATCGCCGCAATGGCGATGGCACCAACCATCGACAGCGCCTTGGCCCCGACCGCCGGACCCATATTGTTGGCCACGTCGTTCGCGCCGATGTTGAGCGCCATGTAAGCCCCCAGTCCGGCGGCCACGACAATGAACAGGCTGGTTGGCGGTGTGCCCGACCAAAGCCCGGCAAACAGCGCGGCAAGCCCGATGAAAACCACCGAGATCCCCACGCCAAGCAGCGGTCTAGAGGAATAAAGCGCGGCGGTTTCAAGGCTGTTGACTCGGCCAAGATCACGGTCGAGCGTTTGCATGTGATCTGCGTTGTTCTGGTCGCTCACGACTGGGCCTCGCTTTTGTTTTTGGGCATGGGGGCAGGGTTCGTGCCCCTGATCTGTTCGGGGAACTCAAGCAGCAACGCGCTCAGGTCCGGTTCATTGACGCGTTCGGCGGCTTCTTGAGCCGAGACCCACTGCCGGGTGCGTTCACCGGCTTCGGGGAAATCCTGACTCAGGCTACCGACTTCGATTGCATAGACATCGACATCGGTGTCAACCGGCACACCGCCCGAGGTGATCTTGGGATAACGGTAGCGGCCGACCTTTTTGGGCGGCTTGCTGGTCGGCTTGACGCCAGCCTCTTCCCAGGCTTCCATCACGGCGGCGCCGCTGGCTTTCAAGCCCGCCATGGGCCAGCCCTTGGGCAGGATCCAGCGCCGCGTCTCGCGCGAGGTAATCAGCAAAACCTGCAGCCCCTCGGGCGCTGCACGATAGCAAAGCCCGGCCACCTGAAACTGCGCGGGGCGGCTCAGGATAGGAAGGATGTAGTTTTTCCAGATTGCCGGAAACATGGATTCAGACGCCTCTTTGACCGCGCCGGTAACGGTTTTATGACAAAAGGGCAATGGCGCGGCTCGCGGGACAGGGTCAAGGTGTCACACTTGCGCCGCGCCGCGCATTGGTTCGACATAGCCGATGCCGGACGTAAATGCCGAACTGTATTGTATCACCCCAAAAAAGTCGCGGTGGGACAAGCTGCTTACCCCGTCACGCCGATCGGCCAGGGGGCGAATTCCTCTTCTCCGACGCCAAGGTCTTCGCTTTTGGACTTTTGCCCTGAAGCAACGGCAAGGATCATCTCGAAAATCTCCTGCCCCATCTCTTCAAGCGTCTTTGTCCCGTCGATGATCGGACCGCAGTTGATGTCCATATCGCCTGCCATGCGCGTGAACATCGGCGTGTTGCTGGCCAGCTTGATCGTCGGCGCGGGATACGAGCCAAAGCACGAGCCGCGCCCGGTGGTAAAGCAGATCAGGTTTGCGCCGCCCGCGATCTGACCCGTCGCGGCGACCGGATCATAGCCCGGCGTGTCCATGATCACGAGGCCCCGTTCGGTGACGGCTTCGGCATATTTGTAGACCGCTTCGATCCCGGTCGAGCCGCCTTTCTTGGCGCCGCCCAGAGATTTCTCGATGATATTGGCAAGGCCGCCCTGCTGGTTGCCGGGGCCGACCACGCCCTGCATCTGCACATCGCGGCCATCGGTATAATTCAGCCACCACTGGATGCGGTCGAGCAATTGGCGAGCTACGTCTTCGTTGCGGGCCCGGGCGGTCAGGGTGTGTTCAATACCGTAAAGCTCGGGGGTTTCCGACAGGATCGCGGTGCCGCCGTGCTGCACCAACAGGTCGACAGCGCGCCCCAGCGCGGGATTGGCCGATAGTCCCGAAAACCCGTCTGATCCGCCGCATTGCAGCCCGATCCGAATATGTTCGGCAGACACCGGCGCGCGTTGGATGGCATTGGCCTGCGCCAGCATCTGGCGGATCAGCGCCTTGCCTTCGTCGATGGTTGCCTTGGTGCCACCCAGTGATTGCATGCGCAGGGTTTTCAAGGCTTTGCCCGCTTCAAGTGCGGTATCCGCAAAGAACCGTTCCAGATTATTGCGCTCGCATCCCAGCGAGCAGACCAGCGCCCCGGCGATATTGGGATGGCGGATGTATCCGGCCAACGTGCGGTGCAGCAGATCCATGGGCTCGCCCGTGGCCTCCATGCCGCAACCCTGTTGGTGTACAAAGGCAACCACGCCATCGACGTTGGGATAGTCCTCAAGACGCTCATCGTCGAAGTAATCGGCAATCTTGCGGGCCACAGTCGCTGCGCAATTCACGGTGATGAAGACGCCAAGGTAGTTGCGCGTGCCAATGCGCCCGTCGTCCCGGGTATAGCCCATGAAGCTCGCGCGCTGATCCTCAGGCAAGAGCTGTGCGGGCAGATAGTCCTGCGCAAAGCGATAGTCTTTTTGCACCTCGTCCATCAACACATTGTGGCTGTGCATCCAGGTGCCGGGCAGAATGTCGTCACCGGCATAGCCGATCACGGTATTGTACTTCAGAACCGGGGCGCCTTTGGCAATTGCTTGCGTGGCCAGCTTGTGCCCAAGGGGCACGTCCTGAAGCGCGGTGATGGCTTCGGCCGGGACGGGGGTTCCTTGAACCAGATCAACCCGGGCAACAACGACGTTGTCGCGCGGATCGAGTCGGATTACGGGAGAGGCCCCCTTGGTCATTCGCAGGCAAAGCTCGCGGCGCTTGAGGCATCGCCGCCTTTGTAGCGCGCGACCTGCGGGTAGGGGCAGAGCTTCCGGGTGATGTCGCCCAAGGCAGCCTGCGCTTCGGCATTATCCTTGGTCACGCCAGCGATGATGGCGCCCGGTTCATTGCCGTTCTCGACCCAGTCGACCAAGGGCGTGAGCACGTCGTAATCGTCGGTCGAAGGGCCTCCGGCCCCATGAGGCATGCCGGGATTGCGGTAGAACAGCGCAAACTCTTCGGCATTGCCGCCGTTGTTGGCGTCCAGCTTTTCGTACCAACGGGCGGTGTCGCGCACGGAAAACACCGGATCGCTTTGGCCATGCAGGATCAGCATCTTGCCACCTGCGGCTTTGAATTCGGTCAGTTTGGGATCATCCAGCCCCGGCGGCGTCATGAAGTCCATGGCGCTTTCGGGGAAGCTTTCGGTCTTGGCAAAGATCTCGTCCGCGCGGGCGGGTATGTCGAAATCCAGCAGGAACTGTTCCAGTTCCTCCGGGCTGCCCCCGACGGGTGTCGGGGGAGTCGTGAAAATCTGCGCAAGTGATGACGCGCCCATGACCGCGATGATCGGCTTGTTGCTCCAGGGCGGGATCGGGCTTTCAAGCTTCCAGAAACGCCAATTGCCCGAGGCGATACCAGTGTCCCATGCCCAGTCGGAATAAAGCTGTTCGCCATTCGCGTCTTTTGGTCCGGCATGGATGGTTTCCAGCGCAGAGGTCTGATCGGCGCTCAGGCAGGCCGAGTTCTGGCCATCCGAGCAGGTCAGAGACGCGGGGTCGAATGCGCTTTGGCAGGCATTGCTGTCGGCGATCAGCCCGTCTTTCAGCCCGTCGAGATCATCGCAGGCCTCAAGCAGTTTTGTGGATACAAAATTCAGATCGTCGCGACTGAAGGCGGTTTTCAGATCGTCGCTGACGGATCGGAAGGCCTGCACATCCAGCGCATGTTGAAGCGCCGCGCGCGGCAGGTTGAAACCGGGATAGCCGATCAGAAGGCCGTCGAACATTTCGGGATAGCGGGCGGCAGCGACCATGGCGTGGCGTCCGCCGTTCGATCCGCCGATGCCGTAGGAATAGGCGATGGGCTTGCCGTAATACCCCTGCACCAATGCCTCGGCCACCGGGTTCAGATCGCGCACGGCCGTATAGCCATAGGCGGCGCGGGCCGCAGGGTCCAAGCCGAACCGAGAGCCGCCCGCAAGACCGAAGTCCTTGAATTTGCTGCCGTCATGGCCTGCGTTCGACGACACCACCGCATAGCCGCGCGCCAGCGCGGTGTCGGCCTTGTTGCCGCTGATCAAGGGGCCAAAGGCCGGTTTGACCTCGCCATCGTTGCCGCCGTTCAGCTGGTGGACAAAGCGCCCGTTCCAGTCGTCGGGCAGACGCAATTCGAACCCCAGCGCATAGTCCATGCCGTCCGCGCCGGTGCGCTGGTTCATCTCACCGGTAACGCGGCAATGGGGAAGGGGGCTGTCCTCGCCTGCGGGCAGCGCCTCGGCGGCGGTGATGGTGACGCCCTCCTGCGCAAAGGCCTGTGCCGTGCATTCGGCAGCCAGTGGGCTGGCCAGAGCGGTTGCGGCCAGAACGCTGGCCATGCCGTGAAATCTCAGTGTCATTTCCGTTCTCCCTGATTGCAGCCCGAGAAGCCCGTTTCAGCGTCCGTTTTCGGCCCGCCATTTTGCGAATTTCTCGAGGTTCTCTTCCTTGGTCGCCGGGTAGAGCCCGATGATCGTGGCGCCACCTTTGACCTGTTCGACGACAAAATCTTCGTAGGCTGTCATCTCTATCGCCTCGGCGGCCACCTCGTCAGCCATATGGGCGGGGATAATGATGACGCTGTCATCGTCGCCCACCACGATATCGCCGGGAAAGACCGGTGCATCGCCGCACCCGATCGGCACATTGATGTCGATGGCTTCGTTGATGGTCAGGTTGGTCGGGCTGGAGGGCCGGTTGTGATAGGCGGGCATGTCGAGTTCGGCGATCCGCATGGCGTCACGAAAGCCGCCGTCGGTCACGACCCCAGCCGCGCCGCGCATCATCAGGCGGGTGATCAGGATGTCGCCAGCACTGGCCGCCGTGGCATTCTTGCGGCTGTCCATGACCAGCACCGCGCCCTCGGGGCAGGTTTCGATTGCGTGGCGCTGCGGGTGCTTGGGATTGCGGAACTCGGCCAGTGTGTTGCGGTCTTCGCGGGCGGGCATATAGCGTAGGGTAAAGGCCGGGCCGACCATGTTCTTGCCCTTTTGGGACAAAGGGTGCACGTCCTGAATGACCTGATTGCGCAGGCCGCGTTTGTAAAGCGCGGTGCACAAGGTGGCGACCGAGACCTGTTCCAGTTTTGCCTTGGTTTCGGAGTTCAGCGGATGATCAGTCATATGGATGTTCCTTGGCGATCAGGCCAACAGGCCGTTGTCTTGCATGAATGAATACAGAGTTGCTGCCTGCGTTCCAGTCAGCGGCCAGGCGCCGGGCGGGCGCACGGCGCCGCAGTCCAGACCTTGCAGGGCGAGGGCGGATTTGACGCCGGTCACATTGGTGCCGCCCATCTCTTCGGCCCGGACGTCCTCGAACAGGCGCATCCCGGCGATCAGCGTGTTGGCCTGCTGGTAATCGCCTGCATTCAGCGCATCGCGGATCGCGACCGAGCGTTCGGGCCAGACATTGATCAATCCGCTGGTAAATCCGCGTGCACCCACGGCGCAAAGCGGCGGAGCCCAGACCTCGGCCAGACCGCCGACCCAGATCACATCCGGGCTGGAGGCGTCGATGGCGCGGGCAAGGTTCATTGGATTGGGCGTTGCCCATTTGACACCTGCGACGCCGTCGATCGCGGTCAGCCGGGCGATGGCATCGGTGCCGATGGCGTCATTGCGCAGGTACAGCATGGCGGGCAGGCCATCGCCCGCCTCGACCACGCGTTTGACGTAATCCTCAAGCCCGCGCGGGGCGACAAAGGGATCGGGTGTCTGGTGGATCATCAGGGCATCGGCGCCCACGGATTTCGCATGGGCGGCAGCACGCGTCGCCTCGCGGATGCCGCGCCCGATCCCTGCAAAGAGCGGCACGCGGCCCGCCACTAGCTGAACGGAGTGTTCCGTAAACAACTGGCTTTCCGCTTCGTCCAGCGCATAGAATTCGCCGGTGTTGCCATTGGCCACAAGGATATCGACCCCGGCGCCTATCGCGCGGTCGATGATCGGGGCCAGACGCTCCGGAGCCAATTCCCCCACACTGTCGTAAGGCGCAACAAGGATGCCGGATATGCCGGTCAGGGCCATGCGGATGCGGTTCATCAGTTGATCTCCGGTTCCGGCACTGGTCCGCCAAAGTCCGTGCGCAGGAAGTCGAAGTCACAGCCCTTGTCCGCCTGTTCGACATGTTTCGAGAACATCTGGCCGTATCCGCGTTCATAGCGCGGCGAGGGGGCTTGCCACTTGGCGCGGCGGGCCTCCAGTTCGGCATCCGACAGGGCGACATTCAGGGTTCGGTTCGGGATGTCGACCTCGATGATATCCCCGGTTTCGATCAATGCCAGAGGTCCGCCGATAAACGCCTCGGGGGCGACGTGCAGGATGCATGCCCCGTATGAGGTGCCGGACATCCGCGCATCGGACAGACGCACCATGTCGCGGTGTCCATCCTTGAGCAGAGCCTTGGGCATCGGGATCATCCCCCATTCAGGCATGCCGGGGCCCCCCAGCGGCCCGGCATTGCGCAGCACCAACACATGGTCGGGCGTCATCGGATAGTCTTCGTCGTTGATGATGGTTTTCAGCTCGGCATAGCTGTCGGCGACGATGGCGGGGCCTTTGTGGGTCTGGAACTTGGGGTCCATGGCGGCGGGTTTGATCACCGCGCCATCAGGGGCAAGGTTGCCCTTGAGAACCGCCAGAGAGCCTTCGTGATAGACCGGGTTCGACAGCGGGCGGATCACGTCATCATTGTAATTGACCGCCTCGGCGATGTTTTCGCCCATGGTCTTGCCGTTCACCGTCATCACCGACAGGTCCAGCTTGTCGCCGAGTTCCTTCATCAGCGCGGGCAACCCGCCGGCGTAAAAGAAATCTTCCATCAGGTATTCTTTGCCCGAGGGGCGGATATTGGCCAGAACGGGCGTGGCATGGCCGATCTCGTCGAGGTGGTCCAGTTCCAGCGGCACCCCGGCACGGCGGGCCATGGCGATCAGGTGGATGATGGCGTTGGTCGAACAGCCCGTGGCCATGGCGACCGTCACGGCATTGCGCGTGGATTCCCAGGTCATGATCTTGTCGGGGGTCAGATCCTCCCAGACCATTTCAACCGCGCGTCGCCCGCAGGCGGCGGCCATGCGTTTGTGCGCGGCATCGGGGGCCGGGATCGAAGAGGCCCCGGGCAGGGTGAGGCCCCAGCCGTCGGCAATGCTCATCATCGTGCTGGCGGTGCCCATGGTCATGCAGGTGCCATAGCTGCGTGCGATGCCGCCCTGAACACCATCCCATTGGTCCTTGGTGATGGTTCCGGCGCGGCGTTCGTCCCAGTATTTCCAGACGTCGGTGCCGCTGCCCAGCTTTTCGCCCGCATAGTTGCCGCGCAGCATGGCGCCCGCGGGCATGTAGATGAAGGGCAAGCCCATCGAGACCGCGCCCATGACCAGCGCCGGGGTGCTCTTGTCGCAGCCGCCCATCAGCACTGCCCCGTCGATAGGGTGCGAGCGCAGGGTTTCCTCGACCTCGAGCGCGCCCATGTTGCGATACAGCATCGAGGTGGGTTTCAGGAACTGTTCCGAGAAGGAATGCACCGGCATTTCCACCGGTGTGCCGCCCGCCTGCAAGATCCCGCGTTTGACCCATTCGGCGCGGTCGCGCAGGTGGTGGTGGCAGGGGGACAGGTCAGACCATGTGTTGATGATGGCGATGACGGGTTTGCCTTCCCAGTCATCGGCGGTCCAGCCCATCTGCATGGCACGCGAACGGTGCCCCATGGAGCGCAGATCATCCGGCGCGAACCAACGGGCGCTGCGCAGGTCTTCGGGTTTCTTTGTCATGGTGGGCTCCTCAGGAAATCGGTTGGGCGAAGGTGAACATCAAAAAGATGATCAGTCCAGCCAGGACCAGCCCAAACAACCAGGGCCAGATGCCATACCCGTTGATGTCGTCATGTGAATCGCGTCCGATCATTGGGGTTTCCTCAATTCAGCAGTTCGGGAAGGAAGAGGGCGATTTGCGGGAACATCATCACAAGGAACAGGCCGATGATCTGAAGCCCGATAAAGGGCAGCACCGCGAGAAAGATTTCCTGCAGGGTGACGTCCTTGGGCGCGACCGATTTCAGCCAGAAACAGGCGGGGCCAAAGGGCGGCGACAGGAAGTAGATCTGGATGTTCATTACAAAAAGGATGCCAAACCAGATTTTCGCCTGATCCTCGGTCAGACCCAGTTCGGGGGCCAGTGTCATGACCACGGGGGCAAAGACCGGCACGGTGATCAGCACGATGGCGATCCATTCCATGAAGGTGCCCAGCACCATCAGGATCAACATCATCACGAGCACCGTGCCCATGGCGCTCAGGCCGAGGTCAAGGAACAGCGAGCGCATGAATTCACCGCCCCCCACAAGGTTGAAGATGCCGACAAAGGACACCGCGCCCAGCACCAGCCAGATGATCGTGCCGACGGTTGTCATGGTGCCCAGCAGCGCTGCCGACAGCACATCCCACTTGAACTTGTTGCGTACCGCCGCCACCACCATCGCTCCGATGCAGCCCACAGCCGCAGCCTCGGTCACCGAGGCGACACCGCCATAGATCGAGCCCATCACGGCGGCGATCAGCAAGATGCAGAGCAACACGGCGGTCAGACGTTCGCGCGACAGTTTCTGTTCGGACCCGGTCATTTCCGCCACTTCGGCAGCGGTCGGGGCAAGACTGTGGTTCAGGTTCACCCGGATCAGTACGTAGCCAGCGTAAAAGATCGCCAGCATGACGCCGGGAATGGCCCCGGCCATGAACAGATCGCCAATGCCGACCTCGGCGCTCAGGCCGTAGACGATCATGATGATCGAGGGCGGGATCAGCGTCGCCAAGGCGCCCGATGCGCAGATCAGACCGATGGTCAGCTTGCGGTCATAGCCAAGGCGGAACATTTGGGGCAGGGCGACAAGGCCCAGCATGACGATCTCGCCGCCCATGACGCCGGACATGGCGGCAAGGATCACGGCGACGACGGTGGTTTGCACCGCCACCCCGCCGCGCAGGTTTCCGGCAAAGACCGACATGGCGTCGAACAGGTCTTCGGCAATGCCCGCCCGCTCAAGGATCGAGGCCATGAGGACAAAGAACGGCACCGCGACAAGGCTGTAGTGCTCCAGCAGGCCCACGGCGTTCGAGGACACAAGGAAAAGCCCGCGCGGCCCGAAAAAGCCGATCGCCATGATGACTGAAACCGCCAGAGTGACGATGCCCAGCGGCATGCCAGTCATCATCAGCGCGATCAGCAGCACCACCATGATGATCGAGATTGTGCCCAGATCCATCTTGCGCAATTGCAGAGCCTTGGACGGGTCCATTTCCTTGCCCAGACCGGTGATGAAATCGGAAAACACGCTGGCAATCTGCACGTCCATCACGTGCGACAGGAAGGCAGCGACGAAGTAGACGATGAAATAGGCCCCGACGGCCTTGATCAGCCAGCGCGCCCAGGACACCTGCACATGCCGGTTCAGGTTCATCATCAGCTGCGCCAGATACATGAAGGCGCCGGTGACCATCAGCCCTTTCATCATCATCGGCAGCGGAGAGTTGAAGGCCGAGCCGGATTTCTCGACCCGCATGACGCTGTCATAGGCACGGATTGAAGCATCGGTCAGCAGCATGTAAAGCGCCGCAACACCCACAACCATGGCGAACAGGTCCAGCCACCAGCGCTGGTTGCGACTGGCCAGCCCGTGGATCACGGTGATGGCGATATGGCGTTGCTTCATCGTGACGTAGCCCGCCGACAGCATCCATGCGGCGGCGACGGTGACCATCACGGTCTCAAAGGCCCAGAAGGTCGGCGCGTTCAGCGCGTAGCGCGAGAAGACCTCGTAAAGCGTCGCCAAAGCGGCCACGAGGTAAAAGCAGGAAATGGCGATGCCCGAGATATGGCTGACGTGTTCGACGATGGTATAGTCGTCGCGGCTCAGATCGGCTTCCTCGTGCAGTGGATCCTGTGCGCCAATCTCGATTTCGGTCTCTTCCAGCGCGTTGTCTATTGTCCGCGACATGGCTCCCCCTCCGGTGTTGTCCGGGTGGCCCGGATCTGTGTTGTTTGGTGTCGACCTTTGGATTTTCCCGAACCGGGCGGTCTCCGGCACCTCCCGGCCAAGCCCCTTCAGGCGGCCGGGAGGGCAAGTGTCAGGTCCCGGGGCGGCCCCGGGACGCGCAGGTTACAGCAGGCCAGCTTCTTTCATGAAGGCGATGTGCGAGTCGTAGACTTCCTTCGCCAGCGGGCTTTGCGCTGCGAAATCGGCCCAGGCTTCCTGAGCGATCTTGCGGAAGGCGTCGCGCTCGGCCTGCGGCCAGTCGATCACTTCCAACTCGCCCGCGGCCTTGTCACGTGCGACCAGTTGACGGTCGAGGCGGTCAAAGTACTGACGCAGACCGTTGTAGGCAGCCAGATACCAGGTTTCGAGCGCGACTTGTTCGGCCTCGCTCAGCTCGTCATAGACGGCCTGGCCGATGGTGAACTGCAGGATCGGTGTCGAATGGATGCCCGGGAAGATCGGGAACTTGGCGATCTTGTGCATGCCATTTGCGTCGTTGTTGGCATAGGCCGAGTTGTCCGCCGCGTCGATCACGCCCTTTTCCAGCGCGCCGTAGGTTTCAGAGCCGGACATCGACACCGGGGCCGCGCCGACACGCTTGAAGACATCGGCTGCCAGCCCTTCGGGCGAGCGCACCTTGACACCTTTGAAATCGGCCACGCCGCGGATCGGCACCTTGGACACAAACGCCTCGCGGGCATAGGCGCCGCAGCCGATCACGTGGACGCCGCCGTCATAATGCGCGTCAAACAGCTTTTGCAGCATTTCCTTGCCGCCGCCCTGCGCGCAATAGGCCTGGATCTGGTCGGCGCTGTCATAGCCCGCAATCAGATCGCCCATAAGGGCAAAGGCCGGATCGATGCCTGCGAAATAGTTGATCGAGGTGAGGTCGCCGTCCAGAATGCCTACGCTGATCGCCTCGGCGGTTTCGCGGCGCGGAACGACAGCATCGACAGGCAGCAGTTCGACGGTCAACGATCCGCCGGTCATGGCTTCGAGCTTTGGCACCCATTCCTTGTTCAAATAGGCCAGCGAGGCATGGCTGGCATTGGATGACGTCTGGATTTTCAGGACACGGTCTGCCGCGTCAGCGGCGGTCGCCGCGATTCCCATCGCCGAGACCATCAAGGCCGCTTTGGTAAATCCGTTCAGAAGATTGAATTTCATGAGGTTCCTCCCTTTGGGTTGTCACAATTGCCGGGCAAGCACTCCTCCTGCTGTCCAGCTTGACGAGTCAACTGATATATTAGTACATTAAAGTGGTCAACGTTGCGGTTTGCAACCGACCCGGGGATTGGTGCAAAGACTTTTCCGGCAGGGGCGAGCCCTGCGACGGAGGCAGAGAAAAAGGGCAATCACAGGTGAGCCAGAGCCAGTTTGTATCGGAATTGACGCTATCACACGGCGGAGCAGAAGCCGCGTCGGTTCCAGCCTCGCAGGCGGCTTATGACGCGCTGCGCCGCCGGATTATCACGCTTGACCTGCCACCGGGCGCGGTAATCTCTCGTAGCGAGGAGGCCGAGCAGATGGGCGTCAGTCAGACACCGATCCGCGAGGCGCTGCAAAAGCTCGAACAGGATGGGTTGGTTCGTATCGTGCCGCAATCGCGCACCACCGTCCGCCGGATCGACGTCAAGCAACTGCATGAAACCCATTTCCTGCGCGTGGCCGTCGAAAGCGAAGTGGTGCGGCAACTTGCGCAAGGCGGTCACAAAGACAACCTGCGGCGGGCCCGCGCGGTCTTGCACATGCAGGGCGCGTTGGTCGGGGATACCGACCAGATGGACATGTTCGATGCGCTGGATCGCAGTTTTCACCTGACCTTGTTCGAGGCGCTGGGCATGGGCCGTTTGCACGCCATGCTGGCACGGCAGTTGGGGCATCTGTCGCGGTGCCAACGTCTGGACCTGCAGCGCGACGGCAAGATGGCGGACATCATCGCCGCGCATACGGCGATCATCGATGGCATCGACGCGGGTGATCACGATGCCGCAGTCGCGGCGATGCGGGCGCATTTGTCCGGTACGATCCGCAGAGTGCCGGATTTGCAGGATGAATTTCCCGATTATTTCACCACCGGCGCCGATTGACGAGGCTTGATCCCCCTGCCAGTTTGCGCGGCGGTTCAGCTAAGGTTTATCGATGGACAGCCTCTCACTCTGGAACCTGAGCGCGCAAGAGTCGCCCATGGATACAGCCGCCGAAGCGCCTGTTGAGGGCGCGCCCGACGTGGTGGTGATCGGCGCGGGCTATACCGGCCTGTCGACGGCGCTTTTCGCGGCCGAGGGGGGGCTGTCGGTGCATGTGCTCGAGGCGCAATGCGTCGGATACGGCGGCTCGGGGCGCAATGTCGGCCTGGTGAACGCGGGGCTTTGGGTGCCGCCGGACAAGCTGCTGGACACGCTTGGCCCCAAAGTAGGCCCGCGCTTTCTGGAATTGTTCGGCAAGGGGCCGCAGGCGGTCTTTGATCTGATCGAAAAGCATCAGATCCGCTGCGAGGCGCGGCGCGAAGGGTCGATCCATGCGGCGCATTCCCCCGCCGGGCTGCGTGATCTTCAGGGCAGGCATGTAGCCTGGCAACGGCTTGGCGCGCCGGTCGATCTGCTGACCCGCGAGGAAACCGCCGAGCGCACCGGCACAGACTTTTACCACGGCGGGCTTTTGGACCGCCGCGCGGGCAAGCTGAATCCGATGGGTTATGCGCGCGGGCTGGCACGGGCGGCGCGTGGTGCAGGCGCGAGGATCAGCACCGGTGTGCCAGTCACGGGCTTGAATCGTCACGGCGACATCTGGCGTGTCCAGACCGGTCAAGGCGTGCTTGAGACGCCTCAGGTGGTGATGGCGACCAACGCCTATGGCGGGACATTATGGCCAGCGATGCAACGGGCCTTTTCCACCATCCATTTCTTTCAATTGGCTACCGAGCCTTTGGGGGCGGCGACCGAAGCCGTGATGCCCGGAGGGCAGGGGCTTTGGGATACGGCGCCGGTGATGACCTCACTGACGCGGGATGCTGCCGGGCGCGTGATCATCGGCTCGATGGGGCGGATGATCGGCACGCCGGATAGCGGGGTCAGCGCGCGCTGGGCGCGCAGGCGGCTGGCAAGGTTGTTCCCCGATCTGGGCGATGTGCATTTCGTCGAAGGCTGGGATGGCAAGATCGCAATGACGCCGGATCACATGCCGCGCATCTGCCAGCTTGCGGACGGGCTTTGGACGCCGATGGGGTATAACGGGCGCGGCATCACCACGGGCACCCTGTTCGGCCGCGCCTTGGCCGAAGTTCTGGCGGGTGCGCCGCACGACCACTTGCCATTGCCGGTGACTTCTTTGCCAAGGTTGACCGCTCCGGGGCTGCAAAGCCGCTTTTACGACCTGGCCTTTACCGCCAATCAGGTGATGCGCGGGTTCTGACGCCCGATCGGCCTCACGTAATGTGTTCAAAGCGCTCAAAAGCTGACAGTTCCGTGACATTTGGCCAAATTGTTTTGCCCGCATTGCAGTCGGCAGCGTAGCCTGAATCGCGGGAACCGTTCCCGATGAGAGCACATGACTATTGAATTGACATCACGACTGTCCGAATGCCTTTCCGCCATGCGCGCCGAACGGAATTGGACACTGGATCAACTGGCCGCGCATAGTGGGGTCAGCCGGGCGGCGCTGTCGCGGATCGAGAACGCTGAAGTCAGCCCCTCGGCAGAAGTGCTTTCCCGGCTGGCAGCGGCCTACGGGGTCACACCCTCGCGCATTTTGGCCATGGTCGAAGAGGGCTTTGCCGCGCATCTCAAACGCGACGATCAGCCGGTCATGCGCGAGCCGGCATCGGGCTATATGCGCCGCACGGTTTCCCCGTCTTCGCGGGCGCTGGCCGGAGAGGTCTTTGAATGCCGTCTGGCGCAGGGATCGCTTTGGCGACAAAAGGCGCCCGCCGTGCCGGGGCAGGAACATCATCTGGTGATGATTTCGGGCTATATGCGCGCCGAGGTTGACGGGCGCGGGTTTGACCTGTCGCCGGGGGACGCGCTGCGCTTTCGCCCCTATGGCGCGATCAGCTTTTCCACGGCTCAGGGGCAGGGGGCCAAGTACCTGCTTTGCTTGGTCTCCTCCATTGGCTGAACGCCAGCGCCGGAATTGGGTGACCCCAAAAGCGGCGCTTGGTTTGGCCATCCACTCCGACCGCTCAGAAAAGCTGGCCTCACGTCCAGAAATGCGCTAACATTTGTCCCAGACCCGGAAAACCGGGCGATTTGAGGCAGTACGAGCGGTGTTCCCATGACGGAAATGGTCTATGGCACGGTGCCGGTGCGCGATGGCGAGCCGGTTTTCCCGAAATGGTGGCGGACGGTGGACAAATGGACCCTGTCTTGCATCCTGATGCTCTTTGGTGTCGGTATCTTGCTGGGATTGGCGGCCTCGCCCCCATTGGCCGAGCGCAACAACTTTGCCCCCTTCCACTATGTCCAGCGGCAGGCCTTTTTTGGCGGGCTGGCGATGATCGCGATGTTTCTGACCTCAATGATGACGCCCGTAATGGTGCGACGACTTGCGGTTCTGGGCTTTCTCGGTGCCTTTGTGGCGCTGGTGTTCCTGCCGTTCTTCGGCACTGATTTTGGCAAGGGGGCGGTGCGTTGGTATTCGCTGGGCTTTGCCTCGGTGCAACCATCGGAATTCCTCAAGCCGACCTTTGTGATCGTGGCCGCGTGGCTGATGGCGGCTGCGCAGGATCTGGGCGGCCCTCCCGGACGGCTGTATTCCTTTTTCCTGATGGTGGCGATTGTCCTGATGTTGGCGGTGCAGCCGGACTTTGGTCAGGCCTCGCTGATCCTGTTCGGCTGGGGTGTGATGTGGTTTGTCGCCGGTGCCCCCATGCTGCTGCTCATGGGGCTGGCCGGGCTGGTCGTTCTTGGCGGCGGTTTTGCCTATAACAACTCGGAACACTTTGCCCGCCGGATCGATGGCTTTCTAAGCCCCGAGGTCGATCCCACCACGCAGCTTGGCTATGCCACAAACGCGATCCGCGAAGGCGGCTTTTTCGGCGTTGGCGTTGGCGAGGGGCAGGTGAAATGGAGCCTGCCGGACGCGCATACGGATTTCATCATCGCCGTCGCCGCCGAGGAATACGGGCTGGTTCTGGTTCTGGCGATCATCGCGCTTTACACGACCATCGTTGTGCGCTCGATGATCCGCCTTATGCGGGAACGTGACCCCTTTATTCGGCTTGCCGGAACAGGGTTGGCCTGCATCTTTGGCGTTCAGGCAATGATCAACATGGGTGTCGCGGTGCGGCTGCTTCCGGCCAAGGGCATGACGCTGCCCTTTGTCAGCTATGGCGGATCTTCTTTGATTGCGGGGGGCATCGCGGTCGGCATGCTACTGGCCTTTACCCGGACGCGCCCGCAAGGCGAGATCGGGGATATCCTGCGCGGCCGGTTGCGCTGAGCGCAAAGCGCCAGCGTCTTGGGCCACAAGACGACACCGGGGATGCGCGAAAAGGCGCCGCTTTGGGGCCAAGGATGGACGGGGCGGTGCACCTGTTGTACTGGCCCGCAGTAAAGTGGTGACGGAGTGACGTGATGAGCGAGCGCAAGCCCCTGTTGGTGATGGCGGCCGGTGGCACGGGCGGGCATATGTTCCCGGCCCAGGCCTTGGCCGAGCTGATGCTGCGCCGAGGCTGGCGCGTCAAGCTGAGCACAGACGCGCGCGGCGCCCGTTATACGGGCGGCTTTCCCCATTCGGTCGAGATTGAAGAAGTGGCCAGCGCCACCTTTGCCCGTGGCGGCCCCTTGGCCAAGCTGCTGGTGCCGTTCCGCATCGCCGGAGGCGTCATCTCGATGGCGCTTCGGATGAGGAAAGACAAGCCCGACGTGGTGATTGGCTTTGGCGGTTACCCTTCGATCCCGGCCTTGTCTGCGGCCACGCTGCTGCGGCTTCCCCGGATGATCCACGAACAAAACGGTGTTCTGGGCCGGGTGAACAAGATCTTTTCGACCCGCGTCAATCTGGTGGCCTGCGGAACCTGGCCCACCGACTTGCCCGAAGGCGTCGAGGGGCGCCATGTCGGCAACCCGGTGCGCATGGCCGTCAAGGAGCGTATGGGCGCGGGCTATATCGCGCCCGGGCTTTACCCGATGTCGATCCTTGTGATTGGCGGTAGCCAAGGCGCCCGCATCCTGTCGGATGTCGTGCCGCCCGCAATCGCGTCTTTGCCGATGGAGGCGCTCAAATGGCTGCGAGTATCGCATCAGGCTCGCGATGAAGACGGCAAGCGGGTGGCGCAATTCTATTCCGAGAATGCCATCGACGCCGATGTGCAGCCGTTTTTCAACGACATCCCCACAAGGATGAGCGAGGCGCAGATCGTGATCTCGCGCTCGGGCGCATCGTCGGTGGCGGATATCAGCGTGATCGGGCGGCCTTCGATCCTGATCCCTTACAAACATGCGACGGGCGATCATCAGACCGTGAACGCGCAGGCGCTGACCGAAGCGGGGGCGGCGATCCGAATCCCCGAAAGCAAACTGACGGTCGAGGCGATGAGCGACGCCATCCTCTCGATCCTCGACAGTCCCAAGGGGGCCGAGCAGATGGCCCGGGCAGCTGTCAGCGTTTCCAAACCAGACGCCGCCGAAGAGCTGGCGCATATCGTAGAACAATTGGCGGAAGGGGCAGGCAATGAAGGATCTATCCATTGATCGGGGGACGGCTTTGAACGGTGCAACGAAACTTCCCGGGGACGTCGGCCCCATTCATTTCGTCGGAATTGGCGGGATCGGCATGTCGGGCATCGCCGAGGTGCTGCTGAACCACGGCTACGTCGTGCAGGGCAGTGACCTGAAATCAACCAAGATCACCCAACGGCTGGAGCAGCTGGGCGCGCATGTCTTTGAAGGCCAGCGCGCCGAGAACCTTGAAAACGCCGAAGTCGTGGTGATTTCCAGCGCCATCAAGCCGGGCAACCCGGAACTGGACGAAGCGCGCCGCCGCGGCATGCCGGTCGTGCGCCGCGCCGAGATGTTGGCCGAGCTGATGCGCCTGAAGTCCAACGTCGCCATTGCCGGCACGCACGGCAAGACAACGACCACCACGATGGTCGCAACGCTGCTGGATGCAGGTAACTTTGACCCGACAGTGGTCAACGGCGGCATAATTCATGCCTATGGGTCGAACGCCCGCATGGGGCAAGGCGAATGGATGGTCGTCGAGGCCGACGAGAGTGATGGCACCTTTAACCGTTTGCCCGCGACCATCGCCATCGTCACCAATATCGACCCCGAACACATGGAGCACTGGGGCACGATCGAGAACCTGCGTCAGGGCTTCTATGACTTCGTGTCCAACATTCCGTTTTACGGGCTGGCGGTGTGCTGCACCGATCACCCCGAAGTGCAGGCTTTGGTCGGCCGTGTCACGGATCGCCGCGTGGTGACTTACGGGTTCAACGCGCAGGCCGATGTGCGGGCGGTCAACCTGACCTACCTCAAGGGCGTGGCGCATTTCGACATCGAATTTCAGGCGGATGGCGTGACCCTGAAAGGCTGCACGCTGCCGATGCCGGGGGATCACAACGTCTCGAACGCCTTGTCGGCTGTGGCTGTGGCCAAGCATCTGGGCATGTCCGGCGAAGAAATCCGCGAGGCGCTGGCGGCCTTTGGCGGCGTCAACCGGCGCTTTACCAAGGTCGGTGAGGTGAACGGCGTCACGATCATTGACGATTACGGCCATCACCCGGTTGAAATCGCCGCAGTGCTCAAAGCCGCGCGTCAGGCCAGCGAAGGCCGCGTGATCGCCGTGCACCAGCCACACCGCTACACCCGCCTGCATCACCATTTCGAAGACTTCTGCACCTGCTTCAACGAGGCGGATGTGGTGGCTATCGCCGAGGTGTTTGCCGCCGGGGAAGACCCGATCGAAGGCGCATCGCGCGATGATCTGGTGGCCGGACTGGTGCGCCACGGCCACCGCCATGCCCGCGCCATCGTCAGCGAAGACGATCTGGAACGGCTGGTGCGTGAACAGGCGCAGCCGGGGGATATGGTGGTTTGCCTCGGGGCCGGGACAATCTCGACCTGGGCGAATAATCTGCCCGCAAGGTTGAGCGCCAAAGCGGCCAGCTGACCCGGCCATCCTTCAAGCACGGCTTGACCTGTGTCATGGATTGACCGGCGCGCTTCCGGCAGGGTCACATCTGGTTGGATGAGGGCGCCATGGCTGAGCAGTTGAAAAGGCGGATCGGCCCGGGTTTGCTGACCCTTTACGGCATCGGCATCATGGTCGGAGCAGGCATCTATGTTCTGACCGGAGCCGCCGCCGGAGAGGCCGGGCTTTGGGCGCCGCTGGCCTTTGTTCTGGCGGCGATCATCGCGGTGCCAACCGCGCTGACCTTTGCCGAACTCTCGGTGCGTATCCCCGAGGCGGCTGCCGACTCGGCCTATATCGAAAAAGGTCTTGGCCTGCATTGGCTGGCCATGGTCGTGGGCTGGATCAACATTATTGCGGGAACGGTTGCGGCGGCGGCGGTGCTGCGCGGCGGGGTCGGATACCTTCTGTCCCTGGTCGATCTGCCCTTCGTCTGGGCGACCGTCGGGCTTGGGCTGGCCCTGACAGCGATTGCTATCATCGGCGTGGTCGAAAGCCTTGCCTTCGCAGCGCTTCTGACGCTGGTCGAGGTGATCGGTCTGCTTTTGGTGATCGGCGCAGGCTTTGCCGGACCGCCCGTGGCGGATTGGTCGCTGCCTTTGCCAGCCCCGGAATGGTCAGGGGTCATGGCCGCGACGATCTTTGCCTTCTTCGCCTACATCGGCTTTGACGACATGGCCAACATGGCCGAAGAGACGCGCGATCCGGGCCGTACAATGCCCCGCGCGATCCTTGCCGCGCTGGCGGTAACGGGGCTGCTGTATTGTCTCGTGTCTTTGGCGGCGGTTCGCATCGTCCCGCGAGAGGTGCTTGCCGGGTCCGAGCGCCCCTTGGCGCTGGTCTGGGAGGCGGGCAGCGGCACCGCTTCGGGCTTTTTGTCAGCCATTGCCGTCGCGGCGGCGCTGAATGGTGTCTTGGCGCAGGTCGTCATGGCAAGCCGTGTACTGTTCGGGCTTGGCAAGCGGTCGCCGGTTTTGGGCATCTTCAGGCATGCGCATCCGCGCTTTGGGACACCGGTTCTGGCCTCGATTCTGGTTGGCCTGTCGGTGATCGGCGCGGCGCTGGCCTTGCCGGTTGCGACACTGGCCGGGATCACCAGTCAGGCGCTTTTGATCGTCTTTGCCATCGTCAACGCGGCACTGATTGCGTTGAAGCGTCAAGGCGGCCCGACGCCCTTTGACGTGCCGCGCTGGGTGCCTTGGTTGGGCCTTGTCGCCTGCCTAATGGCTTTTGCCGGATCTTTGTTGCCTTAACCCGTTGTCTGCACTGATTTCTGGCTTGCCTGACCCGGTCTTCCGGGGCATTGTAATGCTGCCGCCGGGGGATGCGGAGGGCTGGACGATGACACTTTCTTTGATACTGGCCTGTGCCTGGGCTGTTCTGGCGAACGTCCTTGGCATGTTGCCATCCAGGGACAACCACTGGAGACGGGCTTATCTGCTGATTGCCTTGGGCATTCCGCTGGTGGGCTATGTCACCTATGAAAACGGGCCATGGGTCGGGCTGATCGTGCTGGCCGCCGGGATGAGCGTGCTGCGCTGGCCGCTGCGCTATCTGGCCGTCTGGATCAAGCGGACCTTGAAACGCGCCTAGGCGGGGCCGGGTCAGGGATACCACACTTTCCCAAAATGCGGGCTTTCGCCATCCTTTGAGCATTCAGAGGGGGCCTCGCCATGCTTTTCGCTATTCCTTTCACCTTTATGTGTTTCGGCCTGTCCATGGGTTTTTTGCCCTGCCGCACCGGCCGGGGGCGATTGGCCGGGGTCTTTGCCGTTTTGCTGGGCCTCGGCTTTGCCGTGACGATGGCCATTGGCATTGCCGTACCGGGGCTTGATGGGCTGATCTTTCTTGGGCTGGCGGTTTTTGCGCTGGGCCCCGCTTTGGCGGCGCTTGGCGTTGGCGTTTTGATCGCCCGCTGGCCCGAAGGTGCGCCGCAGCCTGCGTGACGGGGCTTGCCCTTTTATTGCCCGCGTCTTAGCAGACGGATATGACCGAGCTTCCCCAAACCCGTGGGCGCCTGACGCCCAACCGCCCCTTGAACGATCTAACCTGGCTTCGCGTCGGTGGCCCGGCGGACTGGCTGTTTCAGCCCGCAGACCGCGAAGATCTGGCGCAGTTTCTAGCCGCGCTTGATCCGGCGATCGATGTTTTCCCGATGGGCGTTGGCAGCAACCTGATCGTGCGCGATGGCGGCATTCGCGCCGTGGTGATCCGCATGGGCCGGGGGTTCAATGCAATCTCTGTCGACGGCACGCGGGTGACTGCGGGCGTTGCCGCGCTGGATGCGCATGTGGCCAGGAAAGCGGCTGAAGCGGGCGTCGATCTGACCTTTCTGCGCACCATTCCCGGGGCCATCGGCGGCGCCGTTCGGATGAATGCGGGCTGCTACGGATCCTATGTCGCGGATCATTTCGTTGAGGCCACCGCCATCAGCCGTGCGGGCGAAGTGGTGACCCTGACCGCCAAGGATCTGAACTTTCGCTATCGTCAGAGCGATCTTCCCAAGGGCTGGGTGATCGTCGAAGCGGTGTTCGAGGGGGAGAAATCCGACCCCGAGGAACTGGCCGCACGGATGGACGCGCAGCTGAAAAAGCGGGATGAAACCCAGCCGACCAAGGACCGCACCGCAGGCAGCACCTTTCGCAATCCGGCGGGTTTTTCCAGCACCGGAAAATCCGACGACAGCCATGATCTGAAAGCCTGGAAAGTGATCGATGACGCCGGAATGCGCGGCGCGATACGGGGCGGCGCACAGATGAGCCCGATGCATTCCAACTTCCTTGTGAACACTGGCGAGGCAACCGCCGCCGATCTTGAAGGATTGGGCGAGGAAGTGCGAAAAAAGGTTTTCCAACACAGTGGAATAGAGTTACACTGGGAAATCATGCGGGTAGGTGATCCGGAATAGGATCCGCACGCAGGGCGAGTTTACTTGCTATTAACCATAAGGGCGCAGGCTCAATATCGGACCAAAGGTCCGGCGATCACAGGCAGGTCGCAATTTCAAACGGGGGCAAACCCCGGAAAACAAGGGGGACAACCCCCAGTCAGACGAGGCGGTTTTGGGAATGTCGAGCAGGACGCTCCCGAAAGTGGTGGTATTATTGGGTGGGCCTTCGGCAGAACGCGAAGTCTCTCTCAGTTCCGGGCGGGAATGTGCCGCCGCTTTGCGGGCTATGGGCTATGAAGTCACAGAAATAGATGCGGGCCCCGATCTGGCGGCGCGCCTTGAAGACCTGCGTCCAGACGTGGTGTTCAACGCGCTGCATGGCCGTTGGGGCGAAGATGGCTGCGTTCAGGGCGTGCTTGAATGGGCGGGCATCCCCTATACGCATTCCGGGGTTCTCGCTTCGGCCTTGGCAATGGACAAGGAGCGCACCAAGTTGGTTTACCGCGCCGCCGGACTTCCGGTGGCGGACAGCAGATTGGCCGACAAGGCCGAGGTCATGGCGGCTCACGTCATGCCGCCGCCCTATGTGGTCAAGCCCTACAACGAAGGATCTTCGGTCGGGGTATATCTGGTGAACGAGGCCGCAAACGGCCCGCCGCAACTCTCCGAGGATATGCCGCAGACCGTAATGGTCGAAGCCTTCATTCCGGGCCGCGAATTGACAACCACAGTCATGGGGGACCGCGCGCTTGGAGTGACGGAAATCCTGACCGATGGCTGGTATGACTATGACGCCAAGTACAAGGCGGGCGGATCGCGTCATGTCTGCCCTGCCGATCTGCCGGATGACATCACCGCCGCCTGTCTGGACTATGCCCTGCGCGCCCACCAGGCGCTGGGGTGCCGGGGCGTGACCCGCACCGATTTCCGCTGGGACGAGGCGCGCGGGCTGGGCGGGCTTGTGCTGCTGGAAACCAACACCCAGCCGGGCATGACGCCGACATCTTTGGCGCCCGAACATGGCGCCCTGATCGGGCTGAGCTTTGGCGAATTCTGCGCCTGGATGGTGGAGGATGCCTCGTGCAACCGGTAGAAGACCCAGATTTCGGCAGCACCCCGCAAATGGCGCGGCTTGATCCCAGTATCTCGCGCCTGAAATACCGGATCGAGCGGCTCATGCTGACGCCGCTATTTCGCTTTGGCCTGCGGGTGGTTCTGCCATTTTCGCTGTGCTTTGGTGGCGGCGTCCTTTGGTTCTCGATCGACGAAAACCGCGATGCTTTTAACCTGATGGTCTCGGACATCCGTTCAACCATCGAAAGCCGCCCCGAGTTTCAGGTCAAGCTGATGGCCATCGACGGCGCCAGTGTGGGCGTCGCCGAAGATATCCGCGAGATCCTTCCAATTGATTTTCCGGTCAGCTCCTTCGATCTGGACCTTGATCAGATGCACGACACGATTGTCGAACTGGACGCCGTCAAGAAGGCCAAGCTGCGGATCCAACAGGGCGGCACGCTTCAGATCGACGTGACCGAACGCATGCCTGCTGTGCTGTGGCGCCGGGATGCGGGGCTCGAGATGCTGGACGACAAGGGCTTTGTCGTCGGTCCCTTGCCGTCACGTTTTGACCGGCCTGACCTGCCGGTAATCGCAGGCGAGGGGGCCGAAGACGCGGTTGAAGAAGCGCTTGAACTGGTGGCGGTTGCAGGCCCGCTTGCCAGCCGGTTGCGCGGCTTCGAACGCATGGGAGAGCGGCGCTGGGACGTGGTGCTAGACCGCGACCAGCGCATCCTCCTGCCCGAAACCGGCGCCGTGCGGGCGCTGGAGCGCACCATCGCCATGGACGAGGCGGTCGACATGCTGACACGGGACATTTCGGTGGTCGATCTTCGACTACCACATCGACCAACCATAAGAATGAAAGAAAACGCCGCGCAGGACATGCTGCGCATCAAGGCGTTGGAAGCAGGCGGAGACCAGCGGTGATGATCGAGCTTTATGAATCCCAAAGAGCCATGCGCAACATGCGCAAAGCGGCGATGCAGCGGGGTGTGATCGCGATCCTGGACGTGGGCAGTTCCAAGATTGCATGCCTTGTCCTGCGCTTTGACGGCACGGACCCCAGCGACGAAGGTCTGGGCTCGCTTGCCGGGCAATCCGGGTTTCGGGTCATCGGCGCTGCGACCACGCGGTCGCGCGGGGTGCGCTTTGGCGAAATCCACGCCATGAGCGAGACCGAGCGCGCCATTCGCACCGCCGTTCAGGCGGCGCAAAAAATGGCGGGCATTCGCGTCGATCACGTCATTGCCAGCTTTTCGGGTGCCGATCCGCGCAGCTACGGTCTGGCCGGGCAGGTCGAGGTGCACGGCATCAACGTCGACGAACAGGACGTCGCCCGTGTGTTGAGTTCCTGCGACGTGCCGGACTTTGGCAATGGTCGCGAGGTGCTACATGCGCAACCGGTGAACTTTGCGCTGGATCACCGCTCGGGTTTGATTGATCCGCGCGGCCAGATCGGCAATGAATTGTCCTGCGACATGCACATGCTGACAGTCGATGCGCAGGCGATTCAGAACCTTGCCCATTGCGTCAAGCGCTGTGATCTGGAACTGGCCGGGCTTGCCTCGGCTGCCTATGTCAGCGGCGCGGCGGCTTTGGTCGAGGACGAACAGGAGCTGGGCGCGGCCTGTATCGACATGGGGGGCGGGGCCACCGGCGTGTCGATCTTCATCAAGAAGCATATGATTTATGCGGACGCGGTGCGGATGGGCGGCGACCACGTGACCAGCGATATTTCCATGGGGCTGCAGGTGCCCATGGCGACGGCTGAGCGGATCAAGACGTTTTACGGCGGCGTTGTCGCCACCGGGATGGATGACCGCGAGATGATCGAAATTGGCGGCGATACTGGCGATTGGGAACATGACCGCCGCACCGTCAGCCGCGCCGAGTTGATCGGCATCATGCGCCCTCGGGTCGAAGAAATCCTCGAAGAGGTGCGCGTGCGTCTGGATGCGGCGGGTTTTGACCACCTGCCGAGCCAGCAGATTGTTCTGACAGGCGGCGCAAGCCAGATCCCCGGCCTCGATGGATTGGCGTCGAAAATCCTTGGCCAGCAGGTGCGGCTTGGCCGGCCCTTGCGAGTGCACGGCTTGCCGCAGGCGGCGACGGGACCGGGATTTGCCAGCGCCGTTGGCCTGTGCCTTTTCGCCGCGCATCCGCAGGACGAGTGGTGGGATTTCGAGATCCCGGTTGATCGTTACCCGGCCCGCAGCCTCAAGCGCGCGGTGCAGTGGTTCCGCGACAACTGGTAGAACTTTGTGCTGTCAGGGCGGTGCCCCGGTAACTGGAGCGCCGCGTTGCGGTTTTAGGGGTGACGGGCGCGCAATGCCTTGTTAATGTTTTGGAAAGCTGCGCACGAATGACGCGGCGGGCGGGATGTCGGGCAGGCTCCCACTGAACAGCGTAGACGAAAGATTCGCCGCGAGGATTCTCGCGACGATGCTTTGTGTTGTGTTGCCATCTCTTGGATACACATCATCTGCGCCTATCGGCGAAATACCGCGAAAAATGGCCTGAATTTGGCTATATTTGGTAGAAAAGTAGCGTTTTTCGCGTGACGTGGCCTTTGTCAGAGGGTAGGATCGACCGGAAAAGGTGTAGTTTAGAGACCCCGCAACAGGGGCATAAAGACAGGCGGACAGATCGATGACATTGAACCTTTCCATGCCCGGACAGGATGAACTCAAGCCTCGCATTACGGTGTTTGGTGTAGGCGGTGCTGGCGGCAACGCGGTCAACAACATGATCGAGAAAGAGCTGGAGGGCGTCGATTTCGTTGTTGCGAATACAGACGCTCAGGCGCTTCAGCAGAGCATGGCGGCCAATCGCGTACAGCTTGGTGTGAAAGTGACCGAAGGTCTGGGCGCAGGCGCCCGCGCGTCAGTGGGCGCTGCGGCAGCTGAGGAAAGCATCGAACAGATCGTTGACCATCTCGCGGGCGCACACATGTGCTTTATCACTGCGGGCATGGGCGGCGGCACCGGCACTGGCGCCGCGCCGATCATCGCGCAGGCCGCCCGTGAATTGGGTGTTCTGACCGTCGGCGTCGTGACCAAGCCTTTCCAGTTCGAAGGCGGCAAACGTATGAAGCAGGCCGAGGACGGCGTCGATGCGCTGCAACGGGTTGTCGACACGCTGATCATCATTCCGAACCAGAACCTGTTCCGTCTGGCCAACGAAAAGACCACCTTTACAGAAGCATTCTCGCTTGCCGATGACGTGCTGTATCAAGGTGTGAAGGGGGTGACCGACCTGATGGTGCGCCCGGGCCTGATCAACCTCGACTTTGCGGACGTTCGTGCCGTGATGGACGAGATGGGCAAAGCTATGATGGGTACCGGCGAAGCCGAGGGCGAAGATCGCGCCATCCAGGCCGCCGAAAAGGCCATCGCCAACCCGCTGCTGGACGAGATCAGCCTGAAGGGTGCCAAGGGTGTCCTGATCAACATCACCGGCGGACACGATCTGACCCTGTTCGAACTGGACGAAGCGGCCAACCGCATCCGCGAAGAGGTGGACAGCGACGCCAACATCATCGTCGGCTCGACCCTCGACGACGGCATGGCCGGTGTCATGCGCGTGTCGGTTGTTGCAACCGGCATCGACGCCACCGACGTGAATACCGAAATGCCGCTGCCGCGCCGCAGCCTTGCACAGCCCTTGCCGCAGCAGCATGTGGCCGAGCCTGCTCCGGCCCCGGCAGCAGAGGCGCCGCAACCGGTTGCTGCCCAGGCCCACGCGGAAGAGCAGTATGAAGCCGAAGAGCCGTCGCTGTTTTCGGACATGCGCCAGCCCGAACCCGAATATGAAGATGTGGCCGAGGATGATCTGCCGCCGCCGGCCTATCAGCCCCGCGTCGCTGATTTCCAGCCGCAACAGGACACGATCGAGGCCCAGCCCGAGGATTTCGTGGCTCCGCGCGCACCCGCACCGGGCACGCCCAGCCCCGAGGCGCTGGCCCGTTTGCGCCACGTCGCAGCGGCCCGCAGGCAGCCCCAGGCTGAGGCCGAGCCCGCTCCGACGGCAGAAGCAGACAAGCCGCGTTTCAGCGTGAATTCCTTGATCGGCCGCATGACGGGCCACGCGCAGGGCGGCGAACCCCCTGCACAGCCTGCACGCCGTCAGCAGCCGCCGGTTCAGGCACAGCGCCCGGCTCCGGTGCAGGACGTGGAACCCGATCCCGAGCAGGAAAAGATCGAAATTCCGGCCTTCCTGCGCCGACAGGCCAACTAAAACCTGTCAAGTTTCCTGCAAAGCGCCCCCGAATTCGGGGGCGCTTTTTCGTTTTAAAGCATTGGGTTGCTGGGCGTTTTTCAAATCTGCGCGGGGTTTCGCCTAGGGCGTTACAGCCATGTTTCACTTGGTTGCAAACTTTGATTTGAGCAAAAGCCCCGCTTTGCTTATCCACGTTTCAACAGGCGCATCCCGAGGGCGGGATTGCGTAGAGAAACAGGGGTAACCCGTGCAAACAACCATTCGCAGCGCAATCAGCTTTCATGGCGTCGGTCTGCATTCCGGCAAGCCAGCCAAGCTGACGATTCGTCCGGCAACGGCCGAATATGGAATCTGGTTCAAACGCACCGATATCTCTTTGGGTGATACCATGGTTCCGGCGCGCTATGACGCTGTTGAAACCTCGCCGCTTTGTACTTCTATCAAGAATGCGGCAGGCGTCGCAGTGTCCACCATCGAACATGTCATGGCGGCCTTGGCCGGTTGCGGTGTCCACAACGCATTGATCGAGATTGACGGACCGGAATGCCCGATCCTTGACGGGTCCTCGGCGCCATTCGTGCGCGGGATCATGTCGCGCGGCGTGCGTGAACTGGCGGCGCCGGTGCGTGCGATTGAAATCCTTCTGCCGGTTTCGGTGCATACGGCCAATGGTTGGGCGCGGCTGACACCGGGGCAGGGCAGCTCCATGTCTTTCCATATCGATTTTGCCGATGAAGCAATCGGCGTTCAGGAAAAGCGCCTGAACATGGCCAATGGCACCTTTGTCCGCGAACTGTGTGACAGCCGCACCTTCTGCCGCGCCGCAGATGTTGATGCGATGCGCGCAGCAGGCAAGGCGCTTGGCGGCACCTATGAGAACGCGGTTGTCGTCGATGGCGACAAGGTTCTGTCCCCGGGCGGTCTGCGTCACGAGGATGAGGCAGTGCGCCACAAGATGCTGGATGCGCTTGGCGATTTGTCGCTGGCAGGCGCGCCGATCATTGGCCATTACGAAGGCCACAAAGCCGGTCACGCCATCACCAACGCGCTGCTGCGCGAGGTGTTTGCGAATCCCGATGCCTTCCGTTTTGTGCTTTGCGATGATCGCATGGCCGCGCGGCTTCCGGGCGCCGGTGTCGAACGGCATGAAGTGCCTGCGATTACTTCAGCCGTTGCCTGATATCCCGTGCTCGACCTTCGGCACGATAAAACGCGCTTAAGACATTTTGCACCGGGATTTTCTGTGCTAAGCCACTGTCAAAGGCAGCCCGGAACGGGGCGGCCTCGATGTAGATCGAGGGGATAGTCTAGCATGGCAGCGGGCAGATCGCTTAAATTTGTGATCGTGGGGCTGGCGGTCCTGGCTTTGGCCGGGTGCGATGAACTGCGTCGTAAAGGTACTGCCCCCGGGGGCGGTTCGCTTGAAGGGTATACCCCCAAGCAGATCTTTGAGCGCGGTGAATACGAACTGTCGACCAAGGACAACGAAGAGGCTGCGCTTTTCTTCTCGGAAGTTGAGCGGCTGTACCCCTATTCGGAATGGGCCAAGCGTGCGCTGATCATGCAGGCCTTTGCTTATCATTCTGACCGCGATTACGAGAACAGCCGCGCTGCTGCGCAACGTTTCATCGATTTCTATCCGGCTGATGATGACGCCGCCTATGCGCAATACCTGTTGGCGCTGTCCTATTACGATCAGATCGAAGAAGTGGGCCGCGATCAGGGGCTGACCTTCCAGGCGCTTCAGGCCCTGCGCACGGTGATCGAGCGCTATCCCGACAGCGAATACGCGCGCTCGTCGATTCTGAAATTCGATCTGGCCTTTGACCATCTGGCGGGCAAGGAAATGGAAATCGGGCGCTACTACCTGCGCCGCGATCATTACACCTCGGCGATCAACCGATTCCGCGTTGTGGTCGAGGACTTCCAGACCACCACCCATACACCCGAAGCCCTGCATCGTCTGGTCGAGGCGTACCTGTCACTGGGCCTTGTCGAAGAGGCGCAGACCGCTGGCGCCATTCTTGGCTACAACTACCAGTCCACGGAGTGGTACGAGGACAGCTATAAGCTGCTGACGGGTCAAGGCCTCGAGATGAAGATGTTCGGCGACAGCTGGTTGTCCAAGATTTACCGCCAGATGATCAAGGGTGAGTGGCTGTAACGGTGCGTTTCAGGACGCGCCCTACGGGGTGAACCATGCTTCGGGCTCTTGAAATCCGCGATATGCTGATCATTGACCGGCTGGACTTGGCGTTTCAGCCGGGGCTGAACGTGCTGACTGGGGAAACCGGGGCGGGCAAATCCATCCTTCTGGATTCGCTGGGATTCGTACTGGGGTGGCGCGGGCGGGCCGAACTGGTGCGCAGCGGCGCGGCGCAGGGTGAAGTGACCGCTGTCTTTGAATTGCCAGCCGCCCACGCGGCCCGCGCTGTTCTGGACGAAGCAGGGCTGCCCGGCGGCGATGAGCTGATCCTGCGCCGGGTCAATACAGCGGATGGGCGCAAAACCGGCTGGGTCAACGACCGCCGTGTTTCGGGTGAAGTGCTGCGGCGGCTGTCGGAAACCCTTGTGGAACTGCACGGCCAGCATGACGATCGCGGGCTGCTGGATCCGAAGGGGCATCGCGACATTCTGGACAGCTATGGCGCTTTGGATGGGGTTGTGGTGCCGGTCCGCGCCGCATGGCGCGCTCGTGCAGAGGCGCGCAAAGCGCTTGAGGCCGCGAAGGCAGCGCTCAAAGAGGTTCAGGCCGAAGAAGACTTCCTGCGCCACGCCGTGGACGAGTTGACCAAGCTTGACCCGCAGCCCGGCGAAGAGGCGGAGTTGGACAGCCGTCGCCGCATGATGCAGGCCGCTGAAAAGATTCGGGAAGACATTGCGCAGGCTTCATCTGCCCTTGGCTACGAGGGCGCAGAGGGGGCGATGTCTGGTGCCTTGCGCTGGCTCGAAGGCGCGTCGGACAAGGCAGAGGGGCGGCTTGATGCGCCAATCAGCGCGCTGACCCGCGCCATGGCCGAATTGGACGAGGCCGCGCGCGGCGTGGCGGATTGTCTTGATGCGTTGGAGTTCAACCCGGCGGATCTGGACGACGCCGAAGAACGGCTTTTTGCCATTCGCGGGCTGGCGCGCAAACATCAGGTTATGCCGGATGACCTGGCCGCGCTGACGGCCACCCTGTCCGACCGGCTTGCCGCACTGGATGCCGGCGAGGCGCGGATTGCGGAGCTGGGCGCCGCCGTGCGGCAGGCCGATCAGGCCTATGACGATGCGGCGGCCAAACTGACCGAGGCGCGCCGAAAGGCGGCCGCGCGGCTGGACAAGGCGGTATCCGAAGAACTCGCCCCGCTCAAGATGGAGCGCGCCCAGTTCAGCACTGAAATCGCTGTGACGCCGGCAGGCCCGGAGGGCGTGGACACGGTGCAATTTACCGTTGCGACCAACCCCGGCGCGCCGTCGGGGCCGTTGAACAAGATCGCCTCGGGCGGGGAACTCAGCCGGTTCTTGCTGGCGCTCAAGGTCTGCCTGTCGGAAGAGCAGGGTAGCGGCGTCACCATGATCTTTGACGAGATTGACCGCGGCGTCGGTGGCGCGACGGCCAATGCGGTGGGCCGAAGGCTCAAAGCGCTTTCCGAAGGTGGACAGGTGCTGGTTGTCACACACAGCCCGCAGGTTGCGGCGCTTGGCGGGCATCACTGGCGGGTGGAAAAGCGCGTGACCGGGCAGATGACCACATCGACCGTAACACCACTGGGGGCCGACGATCGCGAGGGTGAAATCGCCCGGATGTTGGCAGGCGACACCGTCACAGACGAGGCCCGCGCCGCGGCGCGGGCGCTCTTGGCCGGTTAGGCCGGAACCGGACGCGCCTTGCTGCGCGCGGGCATGATCTGAACGAAAATCGTGAGAATGCTGGCCTGAGCGGTCAGAATGGCGGGCCAGATCGCTGGAAAGGCCGGGTCGACATATTTCTGCGGTCCGAATGAGATCAGCGCGAAGACTGCCGCCAGTCCTGCCAAAGCGCGGGCGGGCAGTGCGCTTTCGGCCATGTTCCATGCCGCTATGCACACGGCAATGGCGGCGGCCAGCATCGGTCCCATGGCGGCGATTGGGGTGGAGGCTGGCGGATGCGGCGGCACGCCAGCCAGCAGCGTGGACAACATGATCACCTGAAGGATGGCCAGTGTGGCGACAGCGGCGCGCAGCGGGCGGGGGTCTGACATTTCAATTCCTTTCAAAAGCGTAACTTCGTGTACGCATTGACATATCCGTAACTATGTGTACGGTTCACGTCAAGGGTGAATGAGTGACAGGACCGACATGCGGGCAGAAGCACGAGAAGAACGAGAGAGGCAGATCGCCGAGGCGGCCTATTCGCTTTTGGCGGAAAAGGGCTTTGGCGGGGTGTCGATGTTGGCGGTGGCCAAGCGGGCCAAGGCGTCAAACGAAACGCTTTACCGCTGGTACGGCGACAAACCCGGTCTGTTCCGCGCCTTGATTGACCGCAATGCTGCGCGGGTGGCTGATCAATTGGAACAGGCCATAACCGAGGGGCAGGGCGATTTGGTGGCGCTTGGCTGCGCCTTGCTTGAGATGCTGCTCAGCCCTCAGGCCATTGCGCTGAACCGGGCGGCGGCGTCGGATGCCAGCGACAGCCTTGGGATTGTTCTGGCCGAATCCGGGCGCGGCCGGGTGTTTCCTTTGATCGCGGCGCTGTTTCAGCAGCGTCTTGGGGAGGGCACGGCGCCCGCGACTGCCGATAAAAGCGCGGCGCTTTGGGTCGATCTTCTGGTCGGGGATTGGCAAATCCGTTGTGCGACGGGTGCGATGGCCCGCCCGGACACCGCCGCACGCAAGGCCCGCGCGGAACGGGCAGCGACGCTGATCGATAGGCTGCCGCTTTAAGTGCCGCGCACCAGTTTGCCCGGATTCATGATATTCTGAGGGTCCAGCGCCTGTTTGATCTGGCCCATGACATCCCAGGCCTCGCCGTGCTCGGCTTCCATCAACCCGGTCTTGCCCATGCCGATACCATGTTCCCCGGTACAGGTTCCGCCAAGTTGAAGCGCCCGCTGACCCATGCGATGCGACAGAGCCTTGGCCGCTTCCAGCTGGTCGGGGCGGTCCGGGTCAATCAGCAGGATCGCGTGGAAATTTCCGTCGCCCACGTGACCAAGGATCGGGCCCGAGATGGGAGAGGCGGCTATATCGTGCTGGGTTTCCTCGACCGCTTGGGCCAGCCGCGAGATTGGAACGCAGATGTCTGTGACCACCGCCCGCGCGCCTTTGCGCGAGGCGAGGATGGCGTAATAACCGTTGTGCCGCATAGCCCAAAGGGCGCGGCGCTCTTCCTCGCGGGCGGACCATTGGAAGGCCGAGCCACCATGGTCGGCAACGATCTCCGCAAAGCGTTCGGCGTCCTCGGCGACGCTGCTTTCCGAGCCGTGGAATTCCACCATCAAGTGCGGCGCTTGGGCCATATCCGTACCCGCATAGGCGTTGAAGGCGCGTGCGGTATCGGCGCAGGCAAACTCGATCCGCGCCATGGGAATGCCCATCTGGATGGTTTCCTGCACGGCGGCCACTGCGCTGCCCATGTCCGGAAAAGAGCAAATGCCCGCGCTTGTCGCTTCGGGGATGCCATGCAAACGCAGGGACAATTCGGTCACGAGGCCCAGCGTGCCTTCGGAGCCGACGAACAGCGCCGTCAGATCATAACCTGCCGCGCTTTTGCGCGCCCGCGTTCCGGTGTGGATCCGTCGACCGTCGGCCAAGATCGCGTGCAGCCCCAGAACATTGTCGCGCATCGAGCCATAGCGCACCGTCGTCGTCCCCGAAGCCCGGGTCATCGCCATGCCGCCCAGCGTCGCATTGGCACCCGGATCGACCGGAAAGAACAGGCCCGTGGCGCGCAGTTCTTCGTTCAGGGCCTCGCGGGTGACGCCGGGCTGAACGGTCACGTCCATGTCGGCGGGGCGGATTTCCAGCACCTTGTTCATGCGGCTGAAATCAACCACCACGCCGCCGCGCACCGCCAAGCCGTGGCCTTCCAGTGAGGTGCCCGCCCCCCAGCCGACCACTGGTATCGCATGTTGCGCGCAGATCTGCACGATGCGACGAACTTCGCTGGCGTTTTCGGGATAGGCGACGGCATCGGGCGGCGTCATCGGAAAATAGCTTTCAGAGCGGCCGTGTTGCTCCAGATCAGACTTGGAACGCGACAAGCGTTCGCCTAGGACTTGGGTCAGATCTTCTAGTGCCTGCGCGATTTGCATAGGGCTCTCCGAAAAGTGTTAACGTACCTTAACGATGAGCGGTGCGGGGGGGAAGTCGCTGGATAAGGGGACGTGCATTTGTGGGGTTTTGTAAAAAAGCAGGCGGGTCTTGGGGCACTCAATTTTGCCCGGACCTGGGATATGCTGCGGCACAAGGGACCGTCACAGATCCAGTTCTGGTTCATCGCGCTGGGGCTTGGGGTTGCTTCGGGATTTGCCGCCATCTTGTTTCGTTGGGCGATCGAGGGCATTCAGGCCTCGGTCTATGGCACGCGCAACGTCAATGCGCTGCACAGCTTTGCCGAGACACTGCCGTGGTACTGGGTGATGCTGATCCCGGCGCTGGGTGGGATCGCTGTCGGAGTGATTCTGCAGAAATTCACTCCGGATGGGCGGGTACGGTCGGTTGCTGATGTGATCGAGGGGGCGGCGCTGAATGATGGCCGGGTAGAGAAGAAGGCCGGTATCGCCTCGGCCTTGTGCTCTTTGATAACGCTTTCGACTGGCGGCAGCACGGGGCGCGAAGGGCCGGTTGTCCATATCGCGTCGATGTTTGCCAGTTGGATCGCCAATGCGCTGCGCGTTGATGGCATCACCGGACGCGATATGCTGGGTTGCGCGGTGGCGGCGGCGGTGTCGGCCAGTTTCAACGCCCCGATCGCCGGGGCCTTGTTCGCGCTTGAGGTTGTTTTGCGCCACTTTGCCTTGCACGCCTTCGCCCCTATCGTCGTGGCCAGCGCTGCGGGAACCGTGATCAACCGGCTGTTTTACGGCGATGTGACCGAATTTGTCCTGCCCGGGACCACGACGGTCGAATTCTATCTCGAACTGCCTGCGTTTTTTATACTTGGTCTGGTTTGCGGATTGGTCGCGGTGATCCTGATGCGGGCGATCTTTTTCGCGGATGATTTCGAAAGCGCATTGCAAAGCCGCCTTGGCCTGCCGCGTTGGCTGCGTCCTGCGGTGGCAGGGCTGCTGCTGGGGGCTTTGGCGATCAAGTTCCCGCATATCATCGGTGTGGGCTACGAAACCACCTCGCGCGCGCTGTCGGGCAATTTGCTGCTGCAGCAGGCTTTCATCTTTGCGGTGTTGAAAGTTCTGGCGGTGGCCATCACCATGGCCGGGCGCATGGGCGGCGGGGTGTTTTCACCCTCGCTGATGCTGGGGGCTTTGACCGGGCTGGTCTTTGGCCATATCGCCACCGGGCTGTTCCCCGAGGCGTCCTCGGCCTTTACCCTTTACGCCTTGGCGGGGATGGGGGCCGTGGCGGCGGCGGTTCTTGGGGCGCCGATCTCCACCACGTTGATCGTGTTCGAACTTACGGGCGACTGGCAAACCGGGCTGGCGGTGATGGTCTCGGTCTCCATGTCGACAGCGCTGGCGTCGCGGCTGGTGGACCGATCTTTCTTCCTGTCTCAGCTTGAGCGTCGCAACGTCCATCTTGCGGCTGGGCCTCAGGCCTATCTGCTGGCGATGTTCCGGGTGCAGGGCGTCATGCGCAAACCTCAGGACGAAGGCGCCGCCGATGAAGAGGTCTGCACCAATATGATCGAACAGGGGCTTTACGTGCTGGCCTCGGCCACGTTGGAGACCGCGCTGCCGCGGTTTGACAAATCCGGCGTGGCATTCCTGCCGGTTGTCACGTTGTCAGAGACAGGCGAGCCAGTTTTGCAAGGGGCGCTGTTCCATGTGGATGCGCTCAAGGCCTATAACCGCGCCTTGGCGGCGACGGCGGCGGAAGAGCATTCGTAAATCCGGCGCAGGGGCGGCCCAAAGTGTTTGCCGACCCGTCGCCGTATGAAAGTCAGACGCGTTCGACCGCGACGCCGTCCTGCACGTAGAACGCCAGATGATCCTTGATGGCGGCCACCGCTTCCTTGGGGGACTCGTAAGACCAGACCGCGTTCTCGTAGGTCTTTGACTTGGACATGATCGAAAAATACGATGCCTGACCTTTGTGCGGGCAGCTGGTTTTGTGATCCGTAGCATCAAGGAAGGCCATGGCGATGTCTTCGCGAGGGAAATAGATGACAAAGGGCATTTCGCCCTCGGACAGCTCCAGCGCGCGGGAACTTTCGCCAATGACGGCGCCGCCGGCGCGAACAACCCAGGTGCCTTCCGCCGGTGTGATAGTGATATTCGTCATGTCTTATCCCCCTGTCTTGTTGTGAGTAACTCTCGCGTCTGAGTGACACGGGTTTTGTAACGATCCTGCATCAAATACTCTGACAGGCCTGCGACAACCACCCCCCTGCGACATCATCGACCAAGGGGGCCACCTGCTCCAGCACCTCGGCGTGATAGGCGTTCAGCCAGTTCCTCTCGGTCTCGGTCAGTAATTCCGTCAGGATAAGACGGCGGTCGATCGGCACCCATGTCAGCGTTTCAAAGCGCAGCATCTGCGGCACAGTCTGGCCGGGCAGGTCAGGGGCCTCTTCGACAACAATCAGGTTTTCGATCCGGATGCCATAGGCGCCCTCGCGGTAAAAACCCGGCTCATTCGACAGGATCATGCCCGGTTCGAAGGGCACGGTACCGGCGCGGCTGATCCGCGCGGGGCCTTCATGCACCGACAGGTAGGATCCCACGCCATGCCCGGTGCCGTGGCCGTAGTCGAGCCCCGCTTGCCAAAGCGCGGCGCGGGCGAAGGGATCAATGTCGCGCCCGGCCAACCCCTTGGGAAAGCGCAGGCCCGAGATGGCAATCATGCCTTTGAGCACGCGGGTGAAGGCCTCGGCCTCTTCCCGGCCGACCGCGCCAATGGCCAAAGTTCGGGTGATATCCGTGGTGCCATCGACATATTGCCCGCCGCTGTCCACCAGCAACAACTCGCCCTCTTTCAAAGGGCGGTCAGTCGCCTCGGTCACGCGGTAATGCACGATGGCGCCGTTCGGTCCGCTGCCCGAGATCGTCTCGAAGCTGATGTCGCGCAGGGCGTTGGTGGCGCGGCGCTCTTCCTCAAGCCGTTTGACCACCGAGATTTCCGTCAGATCCCCCGGCGCCTCGGCATCGAGCCAGGCCAGAAAGCGCACCATGGCGGCGGCATCGCGCAGATGCGCGGCGCGGGTTCCGTCAAGCTCTACCGCGTTCTTGCACGCCTTGGGCAGAAGGCAGGGATCGTCAGCCTCGATCAGATCGCGGCCCTCCAGTGCCTTGGCAACGGCCACGGGGCAGGTGCCGGGGTCGATCTGCACAGGCCCCTCAAGCGCGGCCAGAGCTTCCTCGAAGGCCTCGGGCGCAGCAAGGGTCACCCTCGGGCCAAAGTGTTCGTGCACCCCTTCCAGCTTGCCCGCATCCATGAACAATGTGACGCGAGCATCGCTGTGCAGCAAGGCAAAGCCATGCGGGACCGGGTTGCGCGGAATGTCACTGCCGCGAATGTTCAGCAACCAGGCGATGGAATCGGGCAGGGTGATCACCGCCACCTTCGCCGCGCCGAGCCCGGCGGCCAGACGCGCGATCTTATCCTCATGCGGCTCGCCCGACAGGGTGACGGGCTGGGCAAAAACCGCGCCCATGGGCGGCGCGGGCTGATCCTGCCAGATTGCATCCACCAAATTGCGACAAGGGCGCAGGTCATGCTCCAGTTTGCCCTCAAGCCCACGCAATTGGTCCACCGACAATAGCCATGGGTCAAAGCTAACGACGCCCTTTGGCAAAGCCGCGCCAATCCAGTCCGCCAAAGACGTTTCGGGCCAGTCCACTTTTTCAAAGCTGGGCGCGACCTGCGCCTTGACCTGCACGCGATAGCGCCCATCGACAAAAACCGCTGCCCGATCAGCCAAAGCCACGCACCACCCGGCCGAGCCGGTGAACCCGGTCAGCCATGCCAGCCGTTCGTCCCGCGGCGCCACATACTCGCCCTGATGCGCGTCTGACCGTGGCACGATAAAGCCATCAACACCTTCCGCCAGCATCGCTTCGCGCAGCGCTTTCAACCGAACGGGCCCCTGTTCAGGCGAGGCAGTGTCTTGGAATGTCTGGAACATGTGGCCCTCTTGAAATGACTTTCCGCAGCATAGTTAGCGTTTTCGGTGACGCGTACCAGCAGGCCGCCGAAACTTGCACAAATTAGTTCAGCGCTGGCCGATCAATGAATCAGATCACGTATCAGGCGCGGCGGAAAAGGTTTCGCTGCCGCACTGTCAGCACGAGCGATCCGCAAACTCAGGTCCGTACATTGTGACTGGCTCAAGCGTAGCGCTTGATCCCCATCACACGCGCGCGGGCCCGTGGATCACTGTCAAACAGAGACGCCAGTTGCTCGGTCATCGCGCCCGCCAGTTGCTCGACATCTGTGATGGTCACAGCGCGGTCATAATAACGGGTCACGTCATGGCCGATGCCGATGGCCAACAGTTCGACCTGCCGACGTTTTTCCACCATGGCGATGACATCGCGCAGATGTTTTTCAAGGTAATTCGCCGGGTTCACCGAAAGCGTGGAATCGTCCACCGGCGCGCCGTCGGAGATCACCATCAGGATCTTGCGGGCCTCGGGCCGTCCAACCATCCGGCGGTGCGCCCATTCGAGCGCTTCGCCGTCGATGTTTTCCTTCAACAGCCCCTCTTTCATCATCAAGCCCAAGTTGGCGCGCGTCCGGCGCCAAGGCGCGTCGGCCCCCTTGTAGATGATGTGGCGCAGATCGTTCAGGCGCCCGGGTTGCTGTTCGCGACCGGCATTCAACCATGTCTCGCGCGCTTGGCCACCCTTCCAGGCCCGGGTGGTAAAGCCCAGGATCTCGACCTTGACGTTGCAGCGTTCGAGCGTGCGGGCCAGAACATCGGCGCAGATCGCCGCGATGGAAATCGGCCGCCCGCGCATGGACCCTGAATTGTCCAGCAGCAGCGTCACCACCGTATCGCGGAACTCGGTGTCCTTTTCGACCTTGAAGCTGAGCGGCGTTGTCGGGTTGGCGACGACGCGCGCAAGTCGCCCGGCGTCGAGAATGCCCTCTTCAAGATCAAACTCCCAAGACCTGTTCTGCTGCGCCTGAAGGCGACGTTGCAGTTTGTTCGCCAGCCGGGACACCGCGCCTTTGAGCGGCTCAAGCTGCTGGTCCAGATAGGCGCGCAAGCGTTCCAGTTCGACCGTTTCGGCCAGATCTTCGGCCAGAATCTCTTCATCGAAATCCGTACAGTACACCTTGTAGTCCGGGTCCGCCTCGGAGAAGGGCGCGGGCGGTGGCGGATCAAGCGGGGCCTCGCCTTCGGGCATCTCGGCTTCGTCACCAAGCTCCTGATCGGCGGCCTCGTCCATCGAAACCTGCGCCTGAGACGGGTCCATCGTCTCTTCCTGCGATTGCTCGGGCGAGGCGTCGGCCTCTTCGCCTTCATCCTCGTCGTTGCCGTTGCTGTCGGGCTGTTCCTCTTGTTCGTCGTCCTGCTGGCCATCGTCCTCGGACTCGTCGTCCAACTGGTCGGGGTCGTCCCCCAACTGATCGCCGTAACCCAGATCCGAGATCATTCTGCGGGCCAATTTGGCAAAGGCGGATTGGTCGCTCAGCACCTCGTCGAGGTTTTCCAGCGTGCCGCCGGCCTGTTTCTCCATGAAGTCGCGCCAGAGGTTCATCACATTGGCGGCGTCAGGCGGCAGGTCACGGCCCGTTGCCAGATGGCGGATCAGATAGCCCGCGGCGACCGGCAGCGGCGCTTCGTTCATGTCGCCGATCTGGCCATAGCCGCGGCGCGCGGCTTCGTGACCGATCTTGGCGTCGATGTTGCCGGCTGTGCCGGGCATGTCGCGCGCGCCCATGGCTTCGCAGCGGGCGGTTTCCATCGACTCATACAGCTCGCGTGCCATATCGCCCGGAGGGGCATAGCGAGCGTGTGTGGTATTGTCGTGATAGCGGCGGTGCAGCGCCAGGGCATCAGCGGTTCCGCGTGCCAAAAGCACCTCTTCGCGGGTCATCCGGCGCGAGACCTGCGGCAGGCGCATGGCATCGCCCGACACCCCGGACGGGTCGACCGTGTAGCTGACCGTCAGATCGGGGTCATCGGCCATGACCTTGGTCGCTTCGGCGAGGGCCTTTTTGAAAGGGTCTGCGGGGTTGTCGTTTTGCTGTGCCATGGGGTCAGGTTTCCCCTTTTGGCGCGCAATTGGCAAGAGGGCGCGTCAGCCCAATAGCATTGAATTACAGGTGCCGATCTCGCGCTCTGCGATGCGCGCGGCATAGCGCTTGCGTCGTTCATCGGTTTGGAATGTCGCGGTTTGCAGCAGGCGGGCCTGAGCGAACTTGGCCTCGATCCGCATGTTCAGTACCTGCGCACTGGTCAATCCGGCGCGGCGGGCGTCCGGCAAAACCGCCTCAACCAGCGATTCAAACAATTTGCGCTGGCCTTGCGCCTGATCGCCAGAGCGCCCCATCAACCACTCGTGTTCCATCGTGGCCGAGACGCGCCCAAGGCATGTGGCGAAAAACCGGATCTGTTCCGCAGCGTCACTGGTCATGGCCGGGGCAGGCTGCGCGAGCCCCGCAAAGACCAAGATCAGGCCGAAAAGATATGTTTTCAAACCGCCCATAAATTAGACGATACATGAAAAACCCTGCATTCCTATGAAGCGAAACGAAAACAATCCTGAAAAGTGTCTCGAAATCCACGCGCCGCGGCAAACCTCAGCGGTTGTACATCATCTCGTCATTTTTCGACGGTTCGGGTTTTTCCGGCACGCCCAGCTTGGCCAGTCGATTGCGGCAATCCATGATCTGATTTGTCAGAACAACGCGCGCGTTGTCCGATGTGTCTGGTTGATCCAGATGGCGGAGAATGTTGTAGAACTGGATGCGCGCCTGAAAGCCCAGCTCGAAATCCTGATCGCCGCGCTGGTCGCTGTAGAACCGGATGCGCTGGTAAAAGCCGTCACGCTCAGCCGCGAGGCGTTCGGGATTGGGCAAAAGCCCCTCGACATCCTCTTCCAGCGCGACTTTCAGGAATTCGTAACAGAAATTGTCGGCGCTATAGCCCTGCAACGGGCCCGGCTTATCCTTGGGCGCAGCCACTTGGGGCCGGTTCCATAGAAAGACCCCGGCCACCAGCAACAGCATACCGATCCCGGCCAGCCGAACCCAGGCTTTCTGCAAAGGAGGAATGGCTTAGCCCAGAGACAGGCTGGCCGCGCTTTCGGGCAGCTCTTCGTCAAAGCAACGCTGGTAGAACTCGGCCACGGTCTGGCGCTCAAGCTCGTCGCATTTGTTGAGGAAGGACAAGCGGAAGGCATAGCCAACATCGCGGAAAATCTCGGCGTTCTGTGCCCATGCGATCACGGTCCGCGGAGACATCACCGTCGACAACTCGCCGTTCATGAAGGCGCGGCGGGAGAAATCAGCCACGGTAACCATCTGACGGATGGTCTTGCGGCCTTTTTCATTGTTGTAGTGCGGCGCCTTGGACAGAACGATCGAGGTTTCGGCGTCGATCGACAGATAGTTCAGCGTTGCCACCAGCGACCAGCGGTCCATCTGACCTTGGTTGATCTGCTGGGTGCCGTGATAAAGGCCCGTGGTGTCGCCCAGACCAACCGTGTTGGCCGTGGCGAAGATACGGAAATACTTGTGCGGGGTGATGACCTCGTTCTGGTCCAGCAAGGTCAGTTTGCCGTCGGTTTCCAGCACGCGCTGGATCACGAACATCACGTCGGCGCGGCCTGCATCGTATTCGTCAAAGACAATCGCGGTCGGGTTGCGCAGCGCCCAGGGCAGGATGCCTTCCTGAAACTGGGTGACCTGCTTGCCATCGACCAGTTTGATCGCGTCCTTGCCGATCAGGTCGATCCGGCTGATATGGCTGTCGAGGTTCACCCGGACCGCGGGCCAGTTCAGGCGCGCAGCGACCTGTTCGATATGGGTCGATTTGCCGGTGCCGTGATAACCCTGAATCATCACGCGGCGGTTGTTGCGGAACCCCGCGAGGATCGCCAGCGTGGTGTCCGGATCAAACTTGTAGGTGCTGTCGAGGTCGGGCACACGGTCGGTTGCGTCGGGGAAGCCGTGCACAACCATATCGGTATCGATGCCAAAGACTTCACGAACCGAGATCTCTTCGGTCGGTTTCGCGTTGATATCGATCTCACCATTGGCCATTGTTGGTCCGTCCTCTTTCTCGCGGCGCCGCATGTTTGGTCCCGTGGTGCACCAAATCAATGGGAGGGGCAAGAGGTAGCGACAGTTTCAAGGCCATGACACCGCAAGAGGAAATAGAAGAGCTGATCGCGCGCGTCGCCATGGGCGACAGAAAAGCCTTTCAAAGGCTGTATGAACGCACGTCGGCGAAACTTTTTGGCGTCTGCCTGCGTGTGTTGAAATCACAAGCTTTGGCCGAAGAGGTGTTGCAAGAGGTTTTCCTGCGCATCTGGAACCGCGCCGGGCAATACCGTGCCAATGGATACTCGCCGATGACCTGGCTGATCACAGTGACCCGAAATGCCGCCGTTGACCGGCTGCGCCAACTGGCGCGGCAGGGCCATGTGGCGGATGTGGATGATCTGGCCGGGCGTCTGGCCGATCCCGGCCCCGGCCCCGAAGCGCAGACCGTGGCGCGCGATGAGGCGCGTCTGCTGAATGAGTGTCTGGCCGAATTGCCGCCCAACCGCGCCGAGATGGTGCGCGGGGCCTATCTGGACGGGGCTTCCTACGCCGATCTGGCCGCCGCCACCGGGGTCAAGCTGAACACGGTGCGCACATGGCTGCGCCGCAGCCTGATGCAATTGCGGGAGTGTCTGAGCTCATGAGCGTGCAGGATGATACCGATCTTCCCGGCGGTTGGGAGGCCATGGCGGCAGAATACGTGCTGGGCCTGTTGTCCGAGGATGAGCGTGCCGCTTTCGAGGCGCAGATGGAGGCTGACCCGGAGCTTGAACAGGACGTTGCCGCCTGGGCAGAATATTTCGCCAGTTTCACCGACCCGCTTCAAGAGCAAGCCCCGCCGCCGCAGCTTTGGCGCCGGATCGAAGCACAGGCCTTGGGACGGGAAAAGCGGCAACCGCTGTGGCGCATGCTTTGGCCCTATATCGGCGGCGCGGTTGTTGGGGCGGCTGTTACCTGGGCTGTCTACACCTCGGGCATGCTGACCGATCAGACCGAGCCTCATCTTTACGCGGACCTCGTGGCGCAAGAGCAGGGGCTTGTTCTGTTGGCGCATTGGGCGCCGGACAGCGAAACCTTTATGTTGCGGCGCGACGTTGGCAGCTTTCCGACCCAGGCATCTTATGAAATCTGGGTGATCCCGGCTCCGGATGCCGCGCCGGTGTCGGTTGGACTGATGACCGAGGCCGGGTTGACCCAGATCCCTGTGCCCAATGCCCTGATCCCGATCATGCAGCCCGGCGCGACCGTGGCAATCTCGGAAGAGCCTTTGGGCGGCTCGCCAACCGGAGCACCGACCGGGCCGGTTCTGGCCACTGGGCCGCTGAGCATCCGCAGCTAAGCGTTTGGACCTAGGGGCGGCGCGCGCAAATGCGCACTGCGCTGCGCTGGTGTTTGGCTCTGATTGGCTCCTCACGGTCCTGTGAACATTTTCTTGAAATTCTTTGAAACTTCGTCGTCCGGCCCGCCGTGTCTGTTCTCGACCCAACCGAAAACGGTGGGGAAACCAGAACCAGGAGGATGAAGAATGATCCGTTTTGCAACTTTCGCCTATGCGGCCACCGCCGTTCTTGCCGCCACGGCGGCCTTTGCCCAAGCCAAGAACCCGATGGTCGGCGGTGCACCAATGTACGCCAACAAGACCATTGTCGAGAATGCCGTGAACTCCAAGGACCACGAGACACTGGTTGCCGCCGTCAAGCAGGCAGGCCTTGTGGACACGCTGAATTCGGAAGGGCCGTTCACCGTATTCGCCCCGACCGACCGCGCCTTTTCCAAGATCTCGGACGACAGCCTGAACCAGTTGATGATGGACGAACACAAGGCGCAACTGGCCAAGATTCTCGCCTGCCATGTGGTTGCAACCAGCGCCATGTCCGACGCCATTGCCGGGATGATCGCGGCGGATGGTGGAATGCACCCGGTGCCCACCGTGGGCGGCTGCACGCTTCAGGCCAAGATGGACGGCGATGACATCCTGCTGATCGACGAAAACGGCCGCGAGGCGAAAGTGACCATCGCCGACGTGCGTCAATCCAACGGTGTCATTCACGTGATCGACCGGGTTCTGTTGCCTGCCCAATAAGAGGCAGGGAAGCGGCGTCCCCAGTGCAACTCTGGCACCGCTGATCTGGCCGGGATCAACCCCCCTTGATAAACCCGGTCAGCCCTTTGCACCTTTGCGCTGTTGTGTTCTCAGTGTGTGACTGATCCCAAAGTGCTCGCGCAATTGTGCAAGGCCCCCGGCTTGCCCTCAGGGCGCCGGGGGCGCATTTTTCAAGGAAAGGAGTTTGTCATGAACCGCCGCAGATTTTTCTACAGTGCCAGCGCCGCAACCGCTGTGCTTGCCCTGACCCGGCCCGCAATGGCCGCCAGCAAATCCTTCGAAGTGACACGCACAAAAGCCGAGTGGAAAGCGATGCTGACCCCGCTGGAGTACAAGGTCATGCGCGAAGAAGGCACCGAACGTGCGTTTACTTCGCCGCTTAACGACAACAAGAAAGCCGGGACGTACCTGTGCAAAGGCTGCGATCTGCCGGTCTATTCCTCAGAGCACAAGTTCGACAGCGGCACAGGTTGGCCATCGTTCTACAAGGCCCTCGCGAATGGTATCGAGACCAAGCCCGACCGCTCCTTGTTCGGCGTGCGCACCGAATGCCATTGCCGCAGGTGCGGCTCGCACCTTGGTCATATCTTTGATGATGGCCCAAAGCCCACCGGCAAACGCCACTGCATCAACGGCGTCAGCCTGAAATTCTCTGCGTGATCGCGGTATAATTCGTTATCAACACTGGCTGAAACGGAAACGGACATCAGGCGTGTGATGAAGCACGTCTGATGTCCGTCGAGCACCCGTGAGTGGATTATCGTGTCCAGACCTGTAATTGATCTGCATCTTTCTTAAAGCTACTACAACCGTAGCTTGTACGTCCAGCGAAATATCACAATGTGTGAATTATTGCCGATGCCGCAGGGGGCGCATTGGCGCCCCCGCACGTCAAATCATTTGAAGCTTCGGCTGTCCTTGATCTGATCCCAAGCCCAGACCACTTGCTGCAACTGCTCTTCCTGAGAGCGGTCGCCGCCGTTCATGTCCGGATGCAGAACCTTGATCAGTTTTTTGTAGGCTTTGCGGATTTCGGCCTTGGTCATATGATCCTCGGCTTCAAGAATATCAATGGCTTTACGCTCGGTCGGCGGCAGTTTGCGCCCGCCACCTGCTTTGCGGCCCGGATTGCGCGTGGCATTGTTGCCCAGCACCTGGTGCGGATCCTCGATGCCCAGACGGGCCCAGGCCTTGGCCTCGGGGTCGCGCCATTCCTTGGTCTTGCGCTCCCAAACTTTATCGGCGCTTTCTTGCGCATTCATCTCGGCTTCGGTCTTGCCGTCAAAGAAGCTCCACTTAGAGTTGTATTCGCGCACATGGTCCTTACAGAACCAAAAAAAGTCGTCCAGCACGTCCGGTGCTTTGGGCGCGCGAAATTTGCCGGGTTCGTCACATCCATCATGGTCGCAGACGCGCGTCGAGGTTTCCTGTTCCCCCGACATGCTTCGGCGTCCGCGCGGGTTCTTTTTCTTCGCGGATTTGATCGACATGTCAAAACCGAAGGGGTCTGATCTGCTCATGGTCCACACCTTTTCGACTCGGAGGCCAGAGTGTAGACTAATCCCACCGAGTTTACAGGGGGCAGGGCGGAAAAATGTCGAAAGCTGATCACATTCAAGAACGCTTACATCAGGCCTTTGCCCCGGTGCACCTGGAGGTGCGCAATGACAGCGCCAAACATGCCGGTCACGCCGGGCACGACGGATCAGGCGAAAGCCATTTCCACGTCGAAATCCGGTCCAAGGCTTTCACAGGCCAGTCGCGCATCGCCCGCCACCGTGCGGTGCACAAGGCGCTTGGGCCGGATCTGGTGGCGTCCATCCACGCGCTGTCACTGGACATCGGAACGCCCTGAGGGCCCAGTCAGGCGAGGGCGCAGAAGCACGCGGTCAGCGATGTGGTGTCACCGAATTTGCCGGGTCAGGGCGGTTGTGTCGCGGCGCGCACCCTTGCCTTGTGTGACCATGTCATTTGGGTCATTCGCGTAACTCAAACGGCAAAATTCCGCGCTAAAAAAAGGGCGGGCCTTGCGGCCACGCCCTCTGTTTCTTTATAAAACAAACGGATTAAATCCCCCTGTCAAAATTTATTGTTGCACGCCCCGAAAATCTTGAGACAACCCGACCAATACTTTGCCGGTAACACTAAAGTAGCATCTCTTTTTAGTGGGTCGTAAGTCAAGTATTCCTTACTTTTTTGCAGTTCGCTTCTTGTGTCAGGAAACCATCTGTGGTGTATCTGGGCCGCGTGGCCGCAACATAAGGATAATGTTCCGGACCGCCTTGCTGCCAAGATAACAGGCAATCATCTTAAAAAAGCCGCATTGTCTTCCGGGTGATTCGCTCTTTGATCGCTCAACTCAAGCATAGGTTGAACGAGTGTAAACGCCGATTGACAAGGTGGTCAGGCTGATTATCACGCGGAATGAGCAATAACTTGCCGTAGGGTAAGTGGACATTATCCGCCCAGCTAAAACACCGAACGGCAAGCGCCGGGTCACAGACCCAGCTTTGCACTCACGATTTCATTGACCGCTTTCGGGTTGGCCTTGCCGCCGGTTGCCTTCATGACCTGACCAACGAACCAGCCCGCAAGCTTGGGGTTCGCTTTGGCCTTTTCGACCTGAGCGGGGTTGGCAGCGATGATCTCGTCCACCGCAGACTCGATCGCGCCGGTATCGGTGACCTGTTTCATGCCACGCTCTTCGACGATGGCTTCGGGGTCTCCGCCCTCTGTATAGACGATCTCGAACAGGTCCTTGGCAATCTTGCCGCTGATCGCATCGGACTTGATCAGCTTGACGATCCCAGCCAGTTGCGAAGGCGATACGGGGCTGTCGTCGATGGAGTGATCTTCCTTCTTCAGACGGCCAAAGAGTTCGTTGATCACCCAGTTGGCGGCAAGCTTGCCATCGCCCGCTTCACCTGCCACGGCCTCGAAATAGCTGGCGTTCGCCACTTCGGCGGTCAGCACCGAGGCGTCATATTCGGACAGCCCGAAGTCTTTGACAAAGCGCGCCTTTTTTTCATCGGGCAGTTCCGGCAGGCTGGCCTGAATATCGTCCACCCAAGCCTGCTCGATTTCGAGCGGCAGCAGGTCCGGATCGGGGAAATAGCGATAATCATGCGCCTCTTCCTTGGATCGCATCGACCGGGTTTCGTTCTTGTCGGCGTCGTACAGGCGAGTTTCCTGATCGATCGAACCGCCCGCTTCGAGAATGGCAATCTGGCGCTTGGCCTCATAATCAATTGCCATCTGGATAAAGCGCATGGAGTTCATGTTCTTGATCTCGCAGCGCGTCCCAAGATGCGAAAAGTCCTGCGTTTCCTGATACTTCTCGTACTGACCGGGGCGGCAGACCGAGACGTTCACGTCGGCGCGCATATTGCCGTTCTGCATGTTGCCGTCGCAGGTGCCAAGGTAACGCAGGATCTGGCGCAGTTTGGCGAGATAGGCGGCGGCCTCTTCGGGGCCACGAATGTCAGGGCGGGACACGATCTCCATCAGCGCAACACCGGTGCGGTTCAGGTCCACGAACGACAGGTTCGGGTCCATGTCGTGGATCGACTTGCCTGCGTCCTGTTCCACGTGGATGCGTTCGATACGCACCAGACGGGCGATCCCCGGTTCCATGTCGACGATCACTTCGCCTTCGCCCACCAGCGGGTGGTAAAGCTGGCTGATCTGATAGCCCTGCGGCAGGTCGGGATAGAAATAGTTCTTGCGGTCGAAGGCGGACTTCAAGTTGATCTCGGCTTTCAGGCCCAGACCGGTGCGCACCGCCTGTTCGATGCAGTATTCGTTGATGACGGGCAGCATGCCGGGCATGGCCGCGTCCACAAAGGCCACGTTCGAGTTCGGCTCGGCGCCGAATTTTGTCGAAGCGCCGGAGAACAACTTGGATTTGGAGGCCACCTGTGCGTGTACCTCCATGCCGATGACCAGTTCCCAATCATGCTTGGCTCCCGCGATGATCTTGGGTTTGGGGGACTCGAATGTCAGATCCAGCATGAGACGCTCCTTGGCTCGATATGCGCATGGGTTCTAGGACTTTGGCGCAAGCTGGGCAAGGGGCGGGGAGGGGCCTTTTCCCGATCAGTCGATACGGGGCATTTGCAGCCCCTGAGGGGTAAAGACCAGACGGCGCCCGCCGTCCAGAAGCGGCGCGAAATGTTCGGCCAGCGCCGAATAGGCCCGGGTGCGTCCGCGTTTCACGATGTCGCGGGGTTCGATCTCGACCTGGGCTTCGCGGCCCGGGGCCGGGGCCAGCGCCCAGACCGCCGGGTGCAGCTCGTGCAGGTGGTCCTGTGCGATCCAGTTGAAGCAGTCCGAAATCCGCGCCTGCACCGTTCCGGGCGCCGAGGCGCGCGAGGCCGTCATCCCGGTGAAGGCGGCCAAACGGTTGACCATGTCCTGACCGGGATGGCGCGACAGGATGTCATGCAGCCCTTCGGAAAAGAGATCGGCGTCCAGCCACCGCAGGGCGTTGGGTTCCCGTTCGATGGCGCCCATCATGATCCAGCTGTACCCGCCCATGCCCCAGACATCGGCTGTTCGCGTGGCGGTGCGGCGGGCTTCGCGGTCCAGTATCTCGCGGTTGCCAAAACGACGGGGCAGAAGATCACGGCCAAAGGCGCGCAGGTGATCGGGGTTTGTCGGCTCCAGATCAATCAGGTCTTCGTAGTCGTCCGCGACGCGCTGCGCCGGGCGCGGATCAACCTCCAGCACGCGGCACCGCACGTCGGCCCAAAGCGCCGATTGCGTCTCGAACGGATCAAAACGGTCGGCCTGCTCGGCGGCAAGCCCCATGTGTTCGACAAAGGCCATCTGGCGCGGCGGCGACAGATCGCTCTGGCGCGAGGCGCCAGCCCAGGCGCGTGCCAGATCGATATGCGCCATCGCGACGACATAGGCGATGGCGGGGCATTCGGGCAGGTCGTCCATGTTGATTTCAAGCGTTGCCAGAATCGCGCGGGCCGCTTCGGATTCGCCCTTCCTTACAGCCGAGCGGCCTGCTTCGACCGCATCTGCGCGCGCGCCTTCGGCCAGAAGCGATGCAACCGAACGCAGGCCCTTGGTCAACACCCGGTTCTGATCGGCGGCACAGATTTCACGACCCAGCGTTTCCCATTCGTCCTGCCGGGCCAGAAACTGGCCGCGTTCGCGGAACGTCATAGCCGCCTGGTACGCCGGCGAGGGGTCACGCAGCGGGATCTCGATGCGCGGGCGCAGCGGCTGGACCGAGCGCGGCTCGGCCTTGGGCGCGGCGACAACCGGCGCCGACTCGGGCTTACGCAGGGTGAACCGGGACGTCAGAGAGCGCATGGAAGGCAACATTTCAGTCATTGTCATGCCTTCAATTTGATCCGCAATACGGGCCAAATAGCGGCAAGACGGGGGAGTTCCCCTGACCTTCCTCCGGCAAATGCCTGTCAGGCGTTGCAGCTGGCCAGACAGTCAGTTTACGATAGGGGGACAATGCCCGGTCCAAGCCGCTGAAAACGGGCAATAGGCGACAAATGACCACCCGCCGGGGGGTAGGGTTGATCGAATCCTCTGTATCGGGCAGTTTGCGCCGGTCATGATGCGTGCTGCCATACTCTTAGCGCTTCTGGCGACGTCGGTTGCGGCGAATCCAGCCCCGACCCCACTGCCCGATGCTGCATCCGGGTCTCTTTCTGCTGAGGCGCCGGTATATTCGAACCTAGCTGTTCCTGTCTCGCCGCGCCCTGTTGCGCGGCGGAATATCGTGATTCCCAAGGCCCGTTGGGACAAGCACGGGGGCAAGCCAAGCTGGTCCCTTGCCGTTGTCTCCAGCCTGCGCAGCCACGCCAGTGCGCTGCCAAATACGGTGCCCAAGGACATCGCCAACTGGTGTCCCGCCTATCCAACCGCGTCCCGCGAAGCGCGCGAGGCGTTCTGGGTGGGGCTGGTTTCGACCCTGGCCAAGCACGAAAGCACCTATCGCCCGACGGCGGTTGGCGGCGGCGGGCTGTGGTATGGTCTGACGCAGATCCTGCCGGGTACCGCGCGCAGCTATGGCTGCAAGGCGAAAAACGGCGCGGCTCTGAAAGACCCCGAGGATAACCTGTCTTGCGCCATGCGTATCATGGCCGTGACCGTGCCGCGTGACCGCGTGATCAGCTCCGGGATGCGCGGTGTGGCTGCCGACTGGGGGCCGTTCCATTCCCGCACCAAGCGCGAAGACATGCGCCAGTGGATGCGCAAACAGGACTATTGCGCCGGGCTGTCCAAGTCTTTGCGCCCCGTTGCGCGCCCCGATACGTTGCAATCTGTCGATCCATCCGAGCTCTATGCGACGACACCGGCTCAATCGAAGCCGGAGATCCAAGAAGCGGGCGATGCGGTCAAGCAGGATGCCTCGCCGGTTCTCAGTACGCAGGGCGGTTGATCCGTCAGAACGCTCGCAGCCAGTGCGGACGGCGCGTTGCGTCCAGAATTGACACGGCTGGCGCGGTTCTGCCCCCGAGCGACAGGGTCGCGCGGCGCAGAACTGCGATCGCCTCATCGGAGTTGGCGGGCAAGGCGCGGGGCGAGATCGGTTCGCCCACTGTCACCTCGAACGGCTGACGATGTTTGTTCAGCGTTTCGTGGAACAGGGTGATGTCGCGCAAGGTCGGGTGGATCAGGTCGAGAAGGTAGAACAGCGCTGAATTTCGCGCCCGAATGTTCACCGGGATCACCGGCAGATCGAACTTGCGCGCAAGCATCGCCGCCGAGCCCATCCAAGGCCTTTCATGCAACGACAGGCCGCGCCGCTTTGCCAATCGGCCCGAGGGAAAGATCACGCCCAGCCGCCCTTGTTGGACTGCACGTCGGGTAAAGCTCATGGTGGCGCGCGTCTTGCCGTGGGTGCGCTTTTCCCGGCGCCATTCGACCGGGGCAATCATGTTTTCCATCTGTGGCAGCACGCGCAGAATGTCATGATTGGCAAAGTAGTAGGCATCGGGTCGGATCCGCTGCAACAGGTGGTGCAGGATGATACCGTCCGCGATCCCTGTGGGGTGGTTGGCCACGATCAGAGCCGCACCGCGCCGCGGAATATGGGACTGTCCGTGATAGACGGCCTCGCGAGCGAGCCGTTCACCCATGGTCTGCATGAGGGTTGCGGCAGGCAAATGTTGCACCGCACCCGCGATCTGCAAGGTTGTCTCATAATTCAGAAGCCGGTCAAGCACCGCCCGCGCCGCGCGGGGGCCGGAACGATCGGATAAGAGCCACGGGGCGCGCTCGTGAATCAGGGGGTCTATGCGGTCTCTCATAAACGCACATTGGTTGGGGTGCGTAACGCGCAAATGACAGACCACTCACATCAGTGAAAAATGGTGCCTTTGAACGGTGATCCCACGTGCCTCCAGCTCGGTCTGGAGCTCTTGCCAGCGGGGCAGGGCGTCCTGCGGGATGGGGACGCGGGTTTTGGAGGCATTCGCCAGCACCAGCCGCACGCGTACAGACAAATCCAGCCGGGTGTCAAAGCGGGCGTGGTCGATGGTCTCAAGCCGCACATCGCCCTGATGTCGCCCGCTCCACCATCGTATACGCTGCCCGTCCAGCGACAGCCCCGCCGGACGCGCGGACAGGAAATCCCACAGCGCCGGAAGCGTGAAGGCCAGCAGAACCGCGATGATCCAGCTTGAGGCGTCAAGCCACCCCCATGCCAGCAGCAAAGCGCCCCAGATCATGCCCAGCACCAATAGGGCGGTCAGGCTGCGGCCGTTGCGTTCAAAGCGATAGCTCACCGCCCGCCCGAGACGTCCAGAAAGCCCTTGGTCACATATGATGCCTCGTCCGACAGCAACCAAAGCGCCGCTGCGGCGATCTCTTCGGCGGTGCCTGCGCGGCCGAGCGGGATTTTGGAACCCATGGTCAGCAGGCGATCCGGCTGCCCGCCCTTGGCGTGAATGCCGGTTTCAATCGGGCCGGGGCGCAGGCAATTGACGCGAATGCCTTCGGGAGCAAGTTCATCAGCAAGCCCAGTGGTCAGACTGTCGATGGCGCCTTTGGAGGCGGCATAATCGGTGTATTCGCCCGGCGCGCCAAGGCGGGCAGCAACGGACGAGATGTTGACGATCCCGCCACCTTGGCCCCATGCGCGCATTTGCAAGACGGCCAGACGGCAGACCTCGATCGCGCCGAAGACGTTGACCTCGAAAACCTTTCGGACCCGCTCTGGCGTCAGATCGGCGATACCAGCCTTGGGCGCCACGATCCCGGCGTTGTTCACCAGATAAATCGGGCCGGGCGACAGCTTTGCCACTTCGGCAAACATGGCAGCCAGCGCCTGCATGTCCGAGACATCGGCCTGCATGACAAAGGCTTCGGAACCCGCAGCGCGGATATCGGCGGCAACGGCCTCGGCACCGTCGCGGTCGCGGCCATAGTGGACGACGATACGCTCATATCCTTTTTGCGCGCCCATCCGGGCTGTGGCGGCACCGATCCCGGCGCTTGCTCCGGTGACAATAAGTATGCGGCTCATGACAGAATCCTTGTGACCATTTCGTTGACGTCGCGGCTGAGGTTTTCCTTGACCTTGATCCGCTCCAATTGCGCGCGGATCAGGGACTGGCGGCTTTGGTCATAGCGTTTCCATGTCTGGAAAGCACTGCACATGCGGGCCGTGGTTTGCGGGTTCTTGTCATCCAGCCGGATCAGCCAGTCGGTGAGCAAGGCATAGCCTGTGCCATCTGCCCGGTGAAAGCCCGCGTGATTGCCGATCAGCGCGCCAAAGACCGCGCGGAAACGATTGGGGTTGGTCAGCTCGAACTTCTCGTGCTCGGTCAGGGCTTTGGCGCGGTCTATCGCTTCGGCGGGTGGCGCGGCCGAGATTTGCAGGCCAAACCATTTGTCCATGACAAGGCGATCATCCTGCCATTGGTTATAGAAGGCCTGAAGCGCGGTTTCGGCCTTGCCCGCGCGGATCAGATTGGCAAGGGCGGAGAGTTGCAACGTCATGTTGTCTGCTTGGTCATATTGCGCCTGCGCCGCTGCACCGCCGTCGATGCGCGACAGAAGCGACAGGACGCTATTGCCAAGCGCGCGTTTGCCCACCTGCTCGGCGCCGGGATCATAGGTGGCGGTCACGCGGGCCTCTTCGGCAAGCTTGGGCAGTAGGTCCGCCCAGCGTTCGGCGCGGAACTGTTGCAGGGTTTGCAGGGCGTCATAGATGGCGTCCGGGTCGGGCGTGTGGCCGCGCTCATGCAGCGCCTGCGCCAGCTCGGTCTGGCCCGGTAGCCCCATCATCGACGCCCGGAAATCCGGTGCAAGCGTTTCGTCGCGCAGCACGGTCTCCAGCCCATCCAGCCAGACGGTGTCCGGCGTTGCGCCGTCGCGGATCATTGCCATCAGGCAGTCGCGCGCGAGGATGTTGTTGGCGTCCCAGCGGTTGAAGGCGTCGGTGTCATGGGCCACAAGAAAGGCGCGCTCTTCGGCGCTGCTTTTGCGGTCCAGTACCACGGGGGCGGAAAATTCGCGCAGGATCGAGGCAGTCGGGCGGGCGGAAAGCCCCGTGAAGTCAAAGCTTTGCCTGGCTTCTGTCATTTCCAGAACCGTCGTCGGCACCACTTCGTCGCCATTGGGGTTGAGCAGCCCGACAGCGATGGGCAGCACCTGGGGCTTCTTGGTTTCCTGTCCGGGGGTCGGCGGCGTGTGCTGTTCGAAGGTCAGGGTAAAAGTGCCGTCCGCCCAATCTTCGGAGACGCTCAGACGCGGGGTGCCGCTTTGGCTGTACCAGCGCTTGAACTGGCTTAGATCGCGCCCCGTGGTGTCCTCGAACACCTTGAGCCAATCCTCGATTGTCGCCGCATCGCCATCGTGGCGGTCAAAGTAGAGATCAAGCGCCTTGGCATAGGCCTCATCCCCCACAAGCCGCTTGAGCATACCGATCACCTCGGCGCCCTTTTCATAGACCGTCGCGGTGTAGAAGTTGTTGATTTCCTGAAAGCTTTCAGGCCGCACCGGGTGCGAAAGCGGGCCCTGATCCTCGGGGAACTGGCGTCCGCGCAGGTCAATCACGTCATTGATGCGCTTGACCTCCGGGCCACGCATGTCCGAGGTGAACTGGCTGTCGCGATAGACGGTCAGGCCTTCTTTCAGGCACAGCTGGAACCAGTCGCGGCAAGTGATGCGATTGCCCGTCCAGTTGTGGAAATACTCATGCGCGATGATCGCCTCGATGCGCTCGAAATTGGCATCTGTCGAGGTTTCAGGTGAGGCGAGGACGCAAGAAGAGTTGAAAATGTTCAGCCCCTTGTTCTCCATCGCGCCCATGTTGAAATCGTCCACAGCGACAATGTTGAACACGTCCAGATCGTATTCACGGCCATAGACATCCTCGTCCCACTTCATAGACGCCTTCAGCGCTTGCATGCCAAAGGCGCATTTGCCCTCGTCGCCGGGGCGCACCCAGATGTTCAGGTCAACCTTTTGGCCGCTTTTGGTGGTGAACTTGTCCGGGTGATTGCGCAAATCTCCGGCGACCAGAGCAAACAGATAGGCGGGTTTGGGCCAGGGGTCGTGCCATTCCGCCCAGCCTTCGCCCGCGCCCTTTGGATTGCCGTTCGACAGCATCACCGGCATTTCTGATTCGATCCGCACGGTGAAGGTGGCCATCACGTCGGGGCGGTCCGGGTAAAAGGTGATCTTGCGAAAGCCCTCGGCCTCGCATTGGGTGCAATACATCCCGCCGGACATATAGAGCCCCTCAAGCGCGGTGTTTGCTGCCGGATCAATCTCGACCTCGGCCTCCCACAGGAAAGACCCACCGGGAACGTCGCAGGTCAGGCCTTTGTCCGTCACTTCGGGTGTGATCTCTTCTCCGTTGATCGCGGCGCGGATGAGCTTGAGGTCTTCGCCATGCAAAAAGAACGTCTGTTCAGGGGTCTCTGTGGCGCGGGCAAAGTGGATGCGAGCGATGACCCGCGTGGCGTTGGGCGCAAGACGAAAGGTCAGGTGCACATCCTCCACCTGCCAGCCAAAGGGGGTGTAATCCGCAAGGTACACGGTGGTCGGGGCGGCGTCTTTCATGCTGAACCTCGCGTTGAGTTTGGAACCAGAGCTTGAGTCAAAGTGTTAGGCAAGCAAGAGCAGGGCTGCAATGGCGCAGCCGTTGAAATGCGAAAGGATCAGATCATGTCGGCACCCGACACAAACCCGAAGATCGAAGAAAGACGGCACAAAGGGGCCGTTGGCGGCATCAAGTTGGTGCTTGTCTTCGCCGCGATCCTGCTGCTTTTCTTTGTAGGCTGGACTTTTTTTGCAGCTGACGACCCTGAAGGAGCCGATGTTCAGGTCCAGCCGGGCGTTGGTACGGTCGAGACAGAGTAACAGGAATGGAAAAGCGAATTTTGGACGATGGCGAAAGCGCGCAAAAAGGCTGACCTGCCCGGCAAGCCTTGCGCCACCTGCGGCCGTCCGTTCGCTTGGCGGCGCAAATGGGCCAAGGTCTGGGACGAGGTGCGCTATTGTTCGGATCGTTGTCGCCGAGAACGCAGTATGTCTGCCAAGGGCGCAACTGCGCCGAAAAAAGCGTGATGCACTTGCCTGTGAAAAACCCCCGGCTTTACCACCCCGGGGGTTTTTGCTGAGTTCATTCTGCCGCGCGCAGCGGCTGGGCTTTGGGCCCTGCCAAGGGCTCGTCTTCAAAATCCCAAATGATCTCGGGCGCTTTGGCGCGGCGCGCTTCCCGGGTCAGGGCCCAGTCTTTCGCGGCACGGCTGGCCTTGCCAAAGGACAGTTTGGCCAGAAGCTGTGCGAACCATTTCACATAAGTCGTCGCCCAGATACGCAGCGCCAGCATCGACGGAGTGAAGACCAGAGTCAGCACCGTCGCGATCCCCAGACCAAAGACCACCGCCGTGGCAAGGTTTTTCCACCACAGCGCTGTCGGGCTATCGATCGAATAGCCGCCGCCGAAGAAATCGACGGACAGGCCGAACATCATCGGCGCGAGACCCGCCATTGTGGTGATCGTGGTCAGCAGCACCGGGCGGATGCGATCCTCGGCGGTGCGCACGATGGCCTCGATCTTTGGCATGTAGCGTGAGTATTCCTGATAGGTGTCGATCAGAACGATATTGTTGTTCACCACAATCCCGGCCAGCGCCACGATCCCTGTACCCGTCATGATGACGCTGAAATACTGATCCATCACCAGCATCCCGATCAGGACGCCCGTGGTGGACAGAACCACCGCCAGCAGCACCAGGATCGAATTGTAAAAGCTGTTGAACTGCGCCAGCAGGATGATGAACATCAGGAACAGCGCCGCGCCAAAGGCTTGGCCAAGAAAGGCTTGGCTCTCGGCCTGATCTTCCTGGTCGCCGGTCCATTCCCAGTCGACCCCGGTGGGGAAGGGCGAGGTGCCCAGCCACTCAGTCAGGGCAGCAATGCGTTCGTTGGCATCGACCAGAACAAGGCTCAGATCGCCCGCAGTCAGGCTGTCTTGCAGGGAGGACGCGGTGACGCCTTCGGCCAGTTTCACGATCTCAAGCGGGCGGTCCTCGGGGCCGGAAATCTCGGTCCCGCCGTGGCTTTGGACCTCATCCAGAAGGCGCACGATGGCGTTTGGGTCGCCGTTCTCGTCGACCAGTTTGGCCAGTCCAGGCGCAACGCCCGCCTTGACGTCGAAATAGCGCTGTTGATCCACGCGGTTGATCTCGGCCAGCTTTTCAACCGGTGTGCGGGTGATGAAGTTGGCCAGCGGGATCAGGCCATCTGCTGTGCGAACCTTGAGCGTGTCGAGCGTTGACAGAACCCGGTCGCTTTCGGGCAGGCGCACGCGGATATCGATTTCCTCGTCCGAGCTGTCCACCCGCATGGTGTCCAGCAGAACGCCGCGCGTGACCAGTTGTACCATGGCGCCAACAGTCGCCACGTTCGCGCCATAGCGGCCGGCCTTTTCCACATCTACGTCGATCTGCCAGTCAATGCCGGGCAGGGGGCGCGTGTCTTCGATCTGGGTCAGGCCGGGCAGGGCGTTGAATTCGTCGCTGGCAATGGCCGTTGCCTCCAGCAGGTCGTCCCAGTTGTCGCCTTTCAGGCGCAAGTGCACAGGCTTGGCGCCCGCCGGCCCGCGCGCCTGGGCAAGGATCTCGATCTTGACACCGGGGATTTGTTCCAGCTGCGCGGTCAGTTGGTCGATGATCAGATCGCCATCATAATCGGGTGCCTTGATGGCCTTTTGAACTGTGTAACCGATGATCGGAATGGTGAACCAAGGCTCATGTGCGTCGGGGCGATCGTCCCAGGCAATGGTCTCGAGCTGGATCTGGCCGATGGTGTCCTTCGGCGGCTGCGAGCCCCCGGTGTTGCTGTTCAACCCGCCTTCCCCGGCAAAGGCAAAGGCGGTCTTGATGCCGGGGTGCTGCATCACGATCCTTTCGGCCCGCTCGACCAGCGCATCCTTTTCCGTCAGGCTCAGGTTGCCGCGGGCGCGCACATATACGATGGCCTGTTCAGGTTCGCTCTCGACAAAGAAATCCGTGCCGTTGTTGTTGTTGCCGTAGTAGATGAAGACCGTGCCAACCAAGACAAAGACCGTGGCCACCACGATCAGCGGCCCCGCCGGGTTGGTGGCAAAGAGCGCAATGAACCGCCCGAACAGCGTCCGGCGATAACCGCTTTTGACAGGTTTCGGGCGCGGCGCGCCAAAGACCTTGTGGCGCAGCGCACCCAGGCCGTTCGAGGCACGCGCTGGAATGGCCGCCAATGTCAGTAGCAAGGTGACAACCGCTGCGATGCCCATGGAGGCCAGCACCACGACGCCCAGCAGCAGAAGGAATACCGTCACAAAGGTCGGGATGACCGATCCGGCAATATTCGTTCCATCCATGGTGCCAAATTGACCGCTGACCAAGGCGAAAAGCTTGGGGATCAAGGCACCGGCGGCCAGCAGTGGAACGATGGAAAACGGCAAAAGGCCGAGATGGGCAAGGATCGGCAGGCCCGCGATCTGGGCAATACGCTCTTTCAACCAACGCTCGGTACGGCCCAGAACGCCGCCCATGACCGGCAAATAAACCAGAGCCACAACAAGCGAGGCCGACAAAACAAAGATCAATGTGACAGGCAACATGCCCATGAATTCGCCCGCGACGCCGGGCCAGAACAGCATCGGCAAGAAGGCGCACAGCGTTGTCGCAGTCGAGGACACCACCGGCCAGAACATCCGGTGCGCCGCCTCGACGTAGGCGTGCATCGGGCCAACACCCTCTTCGACGCGCTTGTCGGCGTATTCCACCACCACGATGGCGCCGTCCACCAGCATACCCACCGCAAGGATCAGGCCGAACATCACGATGTTGGAAATGCTCACACCCATCAGCGCGAGCAGCAGAAAGCACAAAAGGAACGAGGTCGGGATGGAAAAGCCGACCAGCAGGGCAGGGCGCAGGCCAAGGCTGGCCAGCACCACCATCATCACCAAAGCGATGGCGGTCAGAACCGAGCCTTCGAGCTGGCTGACCATCGATTCGACCTGATGGCTCTGGTCGTTGCTGGCGCCCACGTCCAGCACCGCGCGCAGTTCTTCGGGCCATTGCTTTTCGGCCTCGGCGATGACGGCGCGCACCTGATCGGCGGTGTCGATAATGTTGAAACCCTTGCGCTTGACGACCTGCAACGCCACGGTCGTCTCGCCATTGAAACGCGCGGTGCCGGTGCGGTCTTCGAAGGTCAGGTTGATCGAGGCGAGATCGCCCAGCGTCACCACCCGGTCGCCGTTCACCTTGATCGGCAGGGCATAGACATCGCGGGCGTCATCGAAACTGGAGGGGATCTTGACCGCAAAGGTGCCTTGCGCGGTTTCCACCTCGCCTGCGGCGATCAGCTGGTTGTTGTTCTGGACAACCGAGATCAGTTCGCCTGCGGTGACGTTATAGCTTTCAAGCTTGAGCGGATCGATCACCACCTCAAGCATTTCGTCGCGATTGCCCGCGATCCCGGCTTCGAGCACGGCATCCAGCGATTCGACCCGGTCCTGCAGATCCTTGGCAATCTTGGCCATCGTGCGTTCGGGCACGGCGCCCGACAGGTTCACGATGATGATCGGGAATTCGGAAAAGTTGATCTCGTTGATCGAATATTTCTCGGCGCCCTCGGGAAACTTCGCCTCGGCGTTGTTCATGCCGTCGCGCACATCGGCGATGATCTTGGTCTTGTCCCAGCCGAATTCAAACTCCAGCGCGAGGCCCGCATAACCTTCGGCGGCGGTGGCCGACATGGTTTTCAACCCGTCGAGATCTGACAGCTCAGTCTCCATCGGTTTGACAAGCAGGGTTTCGGAATCGGCGGCGGAAATCCCGGGGAAGGGCACCGAGACAAAGAGCGCCGGAATTTCGATGTCCGGTTCACCCTCCTTCGGCAGGCTGACATAGGCATAGCCCCCGACCAAAATCGAGAGCGCGATAAAGGCAATGATCATCCGGGCGCGGTCGGCGGCCCAGTCAATGATACCGGTCATTGAACGACCTCCTCGAATACGGCCTCTACCGGCACGCCATCGGTGACATATTCTTGTCCCACCGTGATGATCGCGATCTTGTCCGGCAGGCCGGAAACCAAAGCGCCGTCGCGGGTGTCGCGGATCAGGGTGACAGGCAGGAACTTCGCGCGGCTGTTTTCATCCACGGTGCGCAGGCCAAGGTGGCCTTCGTCATCCAGCGTCAGCGCCGATTGCGGCACCAGATGGCCGGGGGCGCCCTCGGCCTCGATGGCGATCTCGGCGGTCTGACCGTCGCGGATTGTCAGGTCACTGTTGTCGACCGTCAGCTCCACCCGAAAGGTGCGGGTGACAGGATCGGCGCTGCGCGACACGAAACTGACCTTGCCGACGACTTCGCGGCCATCGACCAGGCGCGCCCCGGCCGGGGCATCCAGCCGCACGCGGGACACGTCCCGTTCCGGCACATAGCCGGTGATCTTGATCGGGTTCAGCTGAATGATCGTGGCGCAGGCTGCACCGGGTTGCAGCAAGGCGCCCAGTTCTGCGGTGTCGGTTTCCAAAAGCCCGGCAAAGGGGGCGTGGATGCTGAGCCGCTCGATTTCCTTTTCGGCAGCGGCGACCGCGGCTTCGGCGGATTGAATGCCGGACAGGGCGTTCTCTTCGCCCGCTTTGGCTGATTCGATGCCCGCTGAGGCCCCTTCAAGGGATGCCTTGGCCGAACTGATCGCCGAGCGGGCGGATTCGACCTGCGCCTTGGCGGATTCCACAGCGGCTTTGGCGCCTTCGAGTTGTCCCTTGGCCGCTTCGACCGCGGCATCGGCACCGATCACACCGGCCAGCGCGGTCTGCACCTGCGCCTTGGAGGCTTCGTAAGCCGCCTGCGCCGAGGCAAGCCGGGTCTGTGCGGCAAAGCCTTCCTTGGCCAGCTGGCTCGCTGCGTTCAGGTTGATCTCGGCTTCTTGAACGCGGGATCTTGCCTCGACCAACCGGGCTTCGGCTTCGGGGCGGCCCGCTTCGGCCTGCGACAGGGCGGCTTCGGCGGCGGGAACGCGGGCGCGTGCCTCGGCCAGTGCGGCTTCGGCGGCGGGAACATTTGCCTCGGCCTCAAGGATGCGGGCTTCGGCGGCGGGCACCTGTGCCCCGGCCTCTGACGTGCGGGCGCGGGATTCGGGGGCGCGGGCCCTGGCCTCGGCCAGACGCGCTTGCGCCTCTTGCAGCGCAATGCCGCGCGTGCCGGGATCAATCTCGCACAGCAGCTGACCTTCTTCGACAAACGCGCCCCGGCGCAGCGGATCCGAGATCACCTTGCCGCTGGTCTCGGCGCGGACTTCGACCTGCCGCAGTGCTTCGGATTGGCCTCGCAGCACGACCGCGCTGTCAATCTCGCGGGCCTGGGACATCATCGCCATTACGCGGATGCGGGTGTCTTCTTCGTCCGGGGCTTCGGCAGCGGCTGCCGCGCCGCCGGGCAGCGCCTCGCCCTCCTCGGGGGCATCTCCCGCCATCAGGGCGGTCAGGGTGTCGCGTTCAATCACCACCATATACAGCAGTGCCGAGACCAGAATGGCCGTCAAAATTGGGATAAGCCGCATGTTCGTCGCGTCCGCTTTCTGTTCATACCGCCGGGGCGGCTGATCGTCCTGTTACACGCAGCCTGAAAAAAGATACCGCGCAAATGTCCTGAACCGTTTGGTTTAGTTTAGGGCGTTGGGTCAAGTGCTTCAAGCTGAACCGACGCGTTTGACCGGCGATTTCGTGGAAAAACATGGCGATCTGGTGCCAAAAGTGGCGCATTTCGGCGATTCTGTTGCGATGGCAGGCAGTCATTCGAAGCGAATAACCGCGTTCCTCCCCGCCTGACGCCTTGGCACGCCCCGCCTTGCGCGATAAGAGGGGGCAAATGCCTGAATTCAAGGCGATGAGAGGGCCGCTACGTGAGCAATCCGGACAGTTTCATTGACGAGGTGACCGAAGAGGTCCGCCGCGACAAACTCTTTGCAATGATGAAGCGCTATGGCTGGATCGCGATCCTGCTTGTGCTTTTGCTTGTCGCGGGCACCGCATGGCGCGAATATGCTCAGGCCCGTGATGCAGCAAAGGCGCAAAGCTTTGGCGACGCCATCATGGGGGCTTTGGAACTGCAAGAGCCCGAGGCTCGCATCGCCCAGCTGGAAAGCGTCCAGACCGATGACACCGGTGCGAAAGCCATCCTTCAGATGCTGGTCGCGGCAGAGCAGGGCAGCGAAGGCAACGACGCCGCCGCCGTGGCGCAGCTTCAGGCCGTGGCCGACAATACCGAGGTTCCGAAGATCTATCGCCAGATCGCCAGCTACAAGGCTTTGGCGCGCGGGGCGGATATCCTGACACTTGACGAACGCCGCGCCGGGCTCGAGGCATTGGCCGTCCCCGGCCAGCCGTTGCGGCTTTTGGCCGAGGAACAACTGGCGCTGGTCGATATCGAAGCAGGCAACAAGGATGCGGCGCTTGAGCGGTTGAAAAACCTTGTCCAAGACGCCGAAGTGACGGCGGGCTTGCGTCGACGCGCGTCTCAGTTGATTGTGGCACTGGGCGGGTCGCTGGACGATTTGACGGTTCAGGACAGCTGAGGACATAAGACCGCCAGAGGCGGCAAAGAGGGGGCAGGCATATGCTTCGCAAGGCAACCATTCTTACGACCCTTGGTGTTCTGGTCCTCGCGGGCTGTGAAGAGCGCGAAGAAATCTTGCCGGGCAACCGCATGAATGTGCGCGATGTGCTGGAAACGCGCGCCGACCCCTTGGCCGAACAGTTGGGCAACAGCGCCCGCGCCGTCGCGCTTGGCGCGCCAAGCAACAATGCCGAATGGACGCAAAGCGGGGTCTCGCCGCATGTGCGCATCACGAACGCCGCCTATTCCGGGGCGTTCCAGCCGATTTGGCAAACCTCGATCGGGGCGGGCGACAGCCGTCGCAAGCGCCTGAACGTCGATCCTGTTGTGGCAGGCGGCCGTATCTTCACGATGGACAGCGAACATGTCGTCCGGGCCACCTCGCCCAGCGGCGCGGCGCTTTGGAGCCATGTCCTGACGCCGCAGCGCGACGAGAATTACGAAGCGCAGGGTGGCGGTATCGCCTATGACAACGGCCGGCTTTATGTGGCTTCGGGTTTTGGCACGGTGACCGCGATCGACCCGGCCTCGGGCGGCGAAATCTGGACGCAGCGCCTTGGAAACACCGCCACCGGCGCGCCGTCGATCCGCGATGGCATCCTGTATATCGTCTCGGGGGATACCGTTGGTTGGGCGCTTGAGACAGAAACTGGCCGCGTGCGCTGGCAAATTGAGGGCGTGGGCGACGTGGACAACGTCGCAGGTGCCCCGTCGCCCGCCATCGGCCCCAAGCGCGTGGTGTTTTCCTTTGGCAACGGCACCGTTCAAACGACCTTCCGTCAGGGCGGACTGAGCCTTTGGAGTGCTGACTTGCTGGGCCGCCGCAATGGCGTGGCCCTGTCCGGCATTGATGATATCACCGGCGATCCGATCATCGTCGGTGACAAGGTTTTCGCGGGCAACCACTCGGGCCGCTTCGTGGCGCTCTCGGTCCATGACGGTGAACGGCTTTGGACCGCGCGCGAGGGTGCGCTTGGCCCGGCATGGCCGTTGGGCAGCGATTCGGTAGCTTTTGTGACCGACCGCAACGAATTGATCCGCCTTGACGCGGAAACCGGTGACAAGATCTGGGCAGTCGATCTGCCCGGATATGTGCCGACCCGTCGCAACCCGCAAAAGCGCCGCGATGCGGCTTACGCCAACTATGGCCCGATTCTAGCTGGCGGGCGGCTGATCGTGGCCAGCTCGGACGGGTATATTCGCGCCTTCAATCCCGAGAATGGTGCCGAAGTCGCCAAGGTCGCGATCAAGGGCGGCGCAACCACCCGTCCGGTCGTGGCGGGCGGAGTGATGTATGTCGTGTCGGGCGACGGGGTGTTGCACGCTTTCCGCTAAGCGGGCGGCGCATTCCCCAGTAAAATTCGTTTCACCGTCCGGGCTTTCAAGCGGCGTGCAAATGCTGTAAGCCGCGCCTCTGATACGCCCGGAGCCCAGTGCCATGTCCTTCTCGATCGCCATCGTCGGTCGCCCTAATGTGGGCAAATCGACCCTGTTCAACCGCCTTGTCGGCAAACGCCTTGCGTTGGTCGACGACACGCCCGGCGTGACGCGCGACCTGCGCGAAGGCGAGGGTCGGCTTGGGGATCTGCGCTTTACCGTGATCGACACTGCGGGCCTTGAGAACGAAACTGACGACAGCCTGCCGGCCCGTATGCGCCGACTGACCGAACGCGGCGTGGACATGGCCGATATCTGCCTGTTCCTGATCGACGCCCGCGTTGGCATCCTGCCGGACGACCAGATTTTCGCCGAGATTCTCCGCAAGCGCGCCAAACATGTGATCCTTGCCGCCAACAAGGCCGAAGGCGCCGCTGCCGATGCAGGCGTGCTTGAGGCCTATAGCCTTGGCCTTGGGGAACCCATCCGTCTGTCCGCCGAACACGGCGAGGGGCTGAACGATCTGTATTCGCAACTGCTGCCGCTGGCTGACGCCTATGAAGAGCGCGCCGCCGAAGAGGCCCCCGAGGTCGAGATTTCCCTGACCGAGGAAGAGGCCGAGGCGGGGATCGAAGACTTCCCCATGCCGACGGTCAAAAAGCCGCTGCAAATCTGCGTTGTTGGCCGGCCCAATGCGGGCAAATCCACCCTGATCAACCAGATCCTTGGCGAGGACCGGTTGCTGACGGGCCCCGAGGCCGGGATCACCCGCGATGCCATTTCCGTCCAACAGGAATGGGGCGGCGTGCCGATGCGGATCTTTGACACCGCAGGCATGCGCAAACGTGCCAAGGTTCAGGAAAAGCTGGAGAAACTCTCGGTCTCTGACGGTATTCGCGCGATCAAGTTCGCCGAGGTGGTGATTGTGCTGCTGGATGCCGCGATCCCATTTGAGGTGCAGGACCTCAAGATCGCCGATCTGGCCGAACGCGAAGGCCGCGCCGTGGTGATCGCGGTGAACAAGTGGGACATCGAGGACCACAAGCAAGACAAGATGCGCGAGCTGCGCGAAAGCTTTGAACGCCTGTTGCCGCAACTGCGCGGCGCGCCGCTGGTGACAGTTTCGGCCCGCACCGGCAAGGGGCTGGACCGGCTGCAAGAGGCGGTGATGAAGGCCTATGCGGTTTGGAACCGCCGCGTGCCGACAGGACAGCTGAACCGCTGGTTGGCCTCGATGATCGAGCGCCACCCGCCGCCCGCGCCACAGGGCAAACGGATCAAGCTGCGCTACATGACACAGGTGAAATCGCGCCCGCCGGGGTTTGTCGCCATGTGCTCGCACCCGGACAAGCTGCCTGCCAGCTATTCGCGCTATCTGGTCAACGCGCTGCGCGAGGATTTCGACATGCCCGGCACGCCGATCCGGCTGCATATGCGCGGGCAGGGCGATGCGAACCCCTACAAGGGCCGCAAGAAAAAGAACGCCGGGGCGCTGAAAAAGCACCTTGGTGGATTGCAGGGAAAAAAGGGCGGCGAAAAGCTCTGACCGGAAAAGGGGATCTGCGTCATCGGACCCCTTCAGGCATTTTCGACGGGATGAAGAAAGCTACGACCGGGGGATTACCTGGGCGTGGCTTTTTCAAGCGCAAGACCGTCTGCCCATGTGCCGTGCAAAGACCCGTCCGGCATTGTGACGTAGACAACGGGCGGTTGCCCCGGTGACCAATTGATCGTCAGCACGCGGCCTTCAAGCGGGCCATAGCCCGAATAGCTTGTCGTGCCGATATTCCAGCCTGCTTCGACGGTGCTTCCGTCCTGCATTAACGCAAGAGTGCCGCTGTAGACCGAGCCATCGGCGTTGCGCCCCGTGACGTCATAGGTGCCGCTCAGGTCCGCCGAAGCGCCAAGTGCGCTTATGCAGAGCAGTGGAATGGACAGAAAATGATGCAGCGCCAAATACCGTTCTCCCATGGGTTGTCGCGCAAGTATCTTCTGCGCCGGCTTGAGGAGCAACGCTTTTGTGGCGCTTCATGCGCCGAGGGTCGGCAATCGAAGCGCCACAGTCTGGCCGGTGTGTCCCGAACGCTTTAGTCGCGGCAAATGCCGTGGTTCGGCGGATTGATCCATTCCCAGGTGCCCTGACACGCGGTCCGGAGTTCCTTGCACAAAGCCTTGTCGACACATTTGGCGTCTTCGTCGGCGCCCAACGCGGCGGCAAGAGCGTTCGGAGCGTTGGCAGCAGGTTTGGTGGTTGTGGTACTGCCGGACGCGCTGAGACCGCCGCTGATCGCTGCGGTCGACTTTTTGTTGCAGACACCCTTGTCATTGGTTCCAGTGTAGGTGCCTTCGATTTTCAAGCAGGCTCTCTTGAGGGCGTGGCACCCGGTCGTGGAATCGCAGGACCCGGCAGGGGCGGCGGCAACAAGGGATGGTGTGGCCGTCAAAAGCGCAACCGATGTGCTAAATGCGATCGCCATGGCGTGTTTTGAAAAAGTCATCTCCAATATCTCCGATACAAACTTCGACTGGGGCGAGTTGCGCCGAAATGGGCGCATGTCAAACCCTCTCACAACCTAAGGGTGCAAGGTAGTCCGGTTATCCATACTCATCCGAAGGGGGCGTTGGGGAAATTTGTGCAGGCGTGCTGACGGTCACGGGATTGGCCGATTCAGACAGGCCCGCGCCCCGCTAATACGCAGCTGGGGCGCGCTATTCGGTGTCGGTGCCGCGCAATCCAAGGATCGCGATGATGCCAAGCAGGGCCAGCCCGGATACCGCCGCATGAAAAGGCTGAGAGTTCGCGACGATCACGCCGACCAAGGCCCAGATCACCGTGATGCCGTATTCCGGCGCGCGGTGCAGGCGGTATTGCACAACCACCGAGATGACCAGCGCCAAAGCCAGCGAGATCAGCGCCGCCGGGGTTGGGGGCAGCCAGCCATAGCCGCCCAGAATCACCCCAAGGGCCACGCAAGAGGCCGCCGTCAGCCAGCCCGCGTAAATCGCCACCGGCGCCTGTTGCAGCCAGCGGTCCGTATCGCCAACCCGGAACAGGCTGAGCAACGCGGCCCCCAGCATCACCCCGATCATCACGGTCGAGATCAACGGCGAGAGTTGCGCCACCGGCAACCATGCAGTGCCGACGGCAAGGCTGACGAACAGCGGCATCCGCATCGGGGACCAGTCCGGATCGTCAAAACGGCGGAGCAGGCCAAAGCCGGTGCCGATGATCAACCACACATAGATCAGCCCCCAGATCGCAAAGGCATAGCCGGCCGGCTGCACCGGTGGATTTTCGATGGGCACCGGGAATTGCGTCGGCTCAAACCCGTTGAACCCGGGCGCAAGCGCGGGCGAGGCAGCAAAAGCCACCGCTGCCAATAGGCAAAGGATCGCCCAAAGGCGGTTCATGCCAGCGTGCCCTCCGCCGTCAGGGTCGTCTTGCCGCCAAGCCAAGGGTGCAGCGCCTCGGGCAGCGTGACCGAGCCGTCGGCGTTCTGCCCGTTCTCAAGCACCGCAATCAGGCAGCGCCCCACCGCGAGGCCCGAGCCGTTCAGCGTATGCAGGAACTCGGGCTTGCCGCCGCCCGCAGGTTTGAACCGCGCGTTCATCCGCCGCGCCTGGAAATCCCCGGCGACCGAAACCGACGAAATCTCGCGATAGGTGTTTTGCCCGGGCAGCCAGACTTCGATGTCATGAGTCTTGATCATGCCAAAGCCGATATCACCCGAGCACAGCACCACCGTCCGGTAGGGCAGGTCCAGCTTTTGCAGGATCGCCTCGGCGCAGCCTGTCATCCGGTCGTGTTCCTGCATCGACAGATCGGGATGCACAACCGAGACCATTTCGACCTTTTCGAACTGGTGCTGGCGCAACATGCCGCTGGTGTCCTTGCCGGCCGAGCCTGCCTCGGAGCGGAAGCATTGGGTATGCGCAACATAGCGGCGGGGCAGATAGTCCTCATCCACCACCATGCCGTTGACGATATTGGTCAGCGTCACCTCGGCGGTCGGCACCAGCCACCAGCCGTTGGTGGTCTGATAGCTGTCCTCGCCGAACTTGGGCAACTGGCCCGTGCCGTACATCATTTCCTCTTTGACCAGCACCGGTGTCCAGGTCTCGGTCAGCCCATGTTCGCTGATGTGGGTGTCCAGCATGAACTGTGCCAGCGCGCGGTGGATGCGGGCAATGCCTCCCGAGAGCACCACAAAGCGCGAGCCCGACAGCTTGGCCGCAGTCTCGAAATCCAGCCCGTCCTTGGCGCCTTCAATCTCATAGTGCTCCTTGGGCGCGAAATCAAAGCTGCGGGGCGTGCCCCAGCGGCGGATTTCCACGTTGTCCGCTTCGTCCGCGCCATCGGGCACGTCGGCGTGCATGACGTTGGGCAGGCCCATCAGCAGCGTGGTCAGCTCGGCGTCCAGATCCTTGGCCTTGGCCTGCATCTCGGCCACTTCGGCCTTTTTCTCGGCCACGAGGGCGCGCAGCCGTTCGAACTCGGCCTCATCGCCGCTGGCTTTGGCGGCGCCCACGGCCTTGGAGGCCTTGTTCTGCTCGGCCTGCGCGGTTTCGGCGGTCAGGATCGCGGCGCGGCGTGCTTCGTCCAGCCCAAGGACCGAGGACGACAGCGGCTCCAAACCACGGCGGGCCATCGCCGCATCGAAAGCGGCGGGATTTTCGCGGATGGCGCGGATGTCGTGCATCGTATCCTCCTGATTACACGTCTGAGTCGGGTGCCTTATGCCCCATCTTGCGTAAGGAGTGTAGAGGGCGCGGCCCCGGTCAACAATCACGAGGCGCGGCGCCCCGCCTAACCCGCGTCAGAGCCTCCGCCGGTCACTGCGGATTTCCCGGATCTTGCCCGATCCTGGCCTGCCACACGCGCCAGGCTTTTCCGAAGTCGTCAAAATTTAGAACCTCATCCACCCAATGCTCTGGCCGCGCTTTCCCTTAGAGAAGCTGCACAGACCCATCGGCAAAGACATCCTGCCAAAAGGGCTTGAATTGTGCGTTGGTTATATCATCGACTGATCTCAGCGCCGCACCCATCCAGAACAGCGCGTCGGGCAATTCGGCCATGCCCAGCCGTGCCTTGAGCGTGTCTGGCTTGGCGGGTTCCGTGTCGCCAAAGCGGTAGAGCAGGGCAAAAACAAGCAGGCTCAGGAGGATCACACCGATCAGCCCGGCGATCGTCCACGGGATCATCAGCGCATCCGGCAAAACACTCTCTTGCATACCCACTCCATTCCTGTGCCGAAACTCAGCCTAAGCGTGTCCGCTGCGCCCCGCAATCCTGCCGGATTTTTCAGCCGCCATCTGCGCGTGGCCTGTGCGACGCTTCGGCCCCCTTGTTTTGTGGGTTCTTCACCTTGCATCCGTCCCCGCCCGCGCATAGGTTCCGCGCAATTCAAAGCGGGGGGTGCCCCGCCGATTTCTGACAGGAGCATCCCCAATGGACGTCAACGCACTCGGCCAGTTTCTTCCGCTGATCCTTATCTTTGCGATCATGTATTTCCTGCTGATCCGGCCTCAGCAAAAGAAGATGAAGGACCATCAAAAGATGGTTGAAGCGCTGCGTCGCGGTGATCAGGTCGTCACCCAGGGCGGGATCATCGGCAAGGTGTCGAAGGTCAAGGAAGGCAATGAAATCGAAGTGGAAATCGCAGATGGCGTCAAGATCCGCGTGATCCGCGCCACCATCGCGCAGGTCCTGTCCAAGACCGAACCGGCCGAGGGCTGATCTTTCATGCTACAGATCGATCTCTGGAAGCGTGTGCTGATCTGGGCGACGCTCGCGCTGGGTTTGGTACTTGCGCTGCCCAATGCCTTTTATACCCGGGTCGAACAGCACAATGACGCTGTTTCGGCCATTGAACTGGGGGCGGATACGCCGGAAAATCAGGCGCTTGCGGCGCAGTGGCCCAATGCCTTGCCGTCCGGTCTGGTGAACCTTGGCCTCGATCTGCGGGGCGGGGCTCATCTGTTGGCCGAAGTGCAGGTTCAGGACGTTTACGCCGCCCGGATGGAGGCACTTTGGCCCGATGTCCGCGACGTGTTGCGCCCCGAGCGCGCCACCGTCGGCACCATTCGCCTGCAACCGTCCCCCGAGGGCGAGTTGCGGGTGAAGATTTCCGAGCCGGCGGGCATGCCGCGCGCTCTGGAACTGGTCCGCGGGCTGGCGCAGCCGGTGGTTTCACTGACCGGCGCGGGTTCGACCGATCTGGTGGTCATCAGCGACGGCGACGAGATTGTCGTGACGCTTTCCGAGGCCGAAAGACAGGCCACGGACGAGCGCACCATGCAGCAATCGCTTGAGATCATCCGCCGCCGCATCGACGAAGTCGGCACGCGTGAGCCGACGATCCAGCGTCAGGGCAGCGACCGCATCCTGATTCAGGTGCCGGGCATCGGCAGCGCGCAGGAGTTGAAGGATATCATCGGCACCACCGCGCAGTTGACGTTCCAGCCGGTTGTCGGGCGCACCGGCAACGCCAATGACAATCCTGGGGTTGGCAATGAAATCCTGCCCTATCTGGACCGCGAGGGCGCTTATGCGATCCTTGAGCAAGCGCCTGTGGTCACTGGCGAAGAGCTGGTCGATGCGCAGCCAAGCTTTGACCAGAACGGTCGGCCTGCGGTCAGCTTCCGTTTCAACCCGTCGGGTGCACGCAAGTTCGGTGATTATACCGCTGAAAACATCGGCTCTCCCTTTGCGATTGTACTGGACAATGAGGTCATCAGTGATCCGGTGATCCAAAGCCACATTGCGGGCGGGTCGGGCATCATCACTGGCAATTTCACCATCGAGGAAAGCACAAATCTCGCGGTGCTGCTGCGCGCTGGGGCTTTGCCTGCGGGGATGAATTTCCTTGAAGAACGTACCATTGGCCCGGAATTGGGGCAGGACAGCATCGACGCGGGCAAGATTGCCACCATTGTGGCCTTTGCCGCAGTTCTGATCTTCATGTTCCTCAGCTATGGGCTGTTCGGGATTTTTGCCAATATCGCGTTGATCTTCAACATCGTGCTGATCTTCGGTGCGCTCAGCCTGATCGGCGCCACGCTGACCCTTCCGGGCATTGCGGGCATCGTTCTGACGGTGGGTATGGCGGTGGACGCCAACGTGCTGATTTTTGAACGCATCCGCGAAGAGCTGAAAACCGCACGCGGTCCAGCCCGCGCCATCGAGTTGGGCTATGAAAAGGCGCTGAGCGCCATCATCGACGCGAACATCACCACCTTTATCACGGCGGTGATCCTGTACGTCATGGGCTCGGGTCCGGTGCGCGGCTTTGCCATCACTCTGGGGCTGGGTATCCTGACCTCGGTCTTTACGGCGATCTTCGTCACGCGGCTGTTGATCGTGATCTGGTTCGAGCGCCGCCGTCCCAAGCAGATCGAGGTGTGATATGCGTCTGAGACTTGTTCCCGAAGTCACCAACTGGGACTTCTTTTCACGCTCCAGGATGTGGCTGGGCATTTCCGCCGTCATGATGGTTCTGGCCTTCGGCAGCTTTATGGTGCGCGGGTTGAACTATGGCATCGACTTCAAGGGTGGCACGACGATCCGTACGGAAAGCGCGCAGGCGGTGGACGTGGGCGCGTATCGCGATGCGCTTGCGGCGCTGCAACTGGGCGATACGACCATCTCCGAGGTCTTCGACCCCACCTTTGGCCCCGATCAGAACGTCGCGATGATCCGGATCGGTGCGCAGGACGGGCAAGAGGCCGTGACTTCGGAAGTGATCGACACCGCCCGCGGTGCCCTTCAGTCCGTGGCCCCGGACATCAAGTTCGTCTCGGTCGAAAGCGTCGGGCCGAAAGTGTCGGGCGAGCTGATCCAGACGGCCTTTGTCGCCGTGGGTCTGGCCATTGCAGCGGTGCTTTTCTACATCTGGCTGCGCTTCGAATGGCAGTTCGCTTTGGGCGCTGTTGTGGCGCTGGTGCATGACGTGATCCTGACCATCGGGGTATTTTCCGAGGTGGGCATCAAGTTCGATCTGGCCATTATCGCGGCACTTCTGACCATCGTGGGCTATTCGCTGAACGATACGGTGGTGGTGTTCGACCGGGTGCGCGAGAACCTGATCAAGTACAAGTCCAAGGATCTCAAAGAGGTTCTGAACCTGTCGATCAACGAAACCCTGTCGCGGACCTTCATGACCTCGTTCACCACGCTGCTGGCGCTGATCGCGCTGTTTGTTCTGGGTGGCGACGTGATCCGAGGGTTCGTTTTCGCGATGATCTGGGGCGTGATCGTGGGCACCTATTCGTCGATCTTCGTGGCGTCGGCGATCCTGCTGCGGCTTGGGGTCAAACGCGACTGGACCAAGCCGGTCGAGAACACCGGCAACCAGTTCGGCGATATTGATGCCTGATCTGCTGGCCGAGGCCTGGGCAACCCCGGGCCTTGGCTGGATCGCCTTCGCGGCATTCATCGGAGGGCTGGTCCGGGGCTTTGCAGGCTTTGGAACAGCCCTTATCTTTTTGCCCGTCGCGGCGCAGTTCCTTTCGCCGTTTCAGGCGATCCTTGCGCTGACCTTCATGGACATTCTTGGCCCTCTGCCGAACCTGCGCAAAGCCTGGGGGCAGGTCGAGCAGGGTGATCTGTGGCGATTGGTGCTGGGCACGGCGGTGATGCTGCCTGTCGGGCTGGCGGTGCTGCAATGGGTAGCCCCCGAGGTTTTTCGGTACTCGGTCAGTCTGCTGGCCCTGGGGATGCTGGTCATTCTTGCCGGTGGGGTCCGGTATACGGGCGTGGTCAGCCGCGTCATGGTGCTGGGGATCGGCGGCGCGTCGGGGTTTCTGGGCGGCATAGCCGGGCTGCCCGGGCCTCCGGTGATCCTGTTCTATATGGCGCGGCCTCTGCCAGCCTCGGTTATCCGGGCAACGACGTTGGTCTTTCTTTTCATCTTCGACGGTTTCATCATTGCGGGTATGGGGGCCTTTGGCCGCTGGGAAAGCGTCGCCATGGCCTTGGGACTTGGGTTGGCGATCCCCGGCATGGCGGGGAACTGGTTGGGCGGACGGCTGTTCAAACCTGAACAAGAGCGGCTGTATCGCGGCGTGGCCTATGTTCTGATTGCGATCTCGGCCTTGTCGGGACTGCCGTTCTGGAGGTAAAAGCCCCTTATGCGTATAAATGAAATCACCTTTTCCGATGCCATTCCCGTTGACGGATATGGTGCAGGCTTTTTCCGAGTTGGCGGCGAGGTCCATGTCGGTGCCGTTCTGATGTATGGCGCCGGGGCGAACCCTTGGGGCGGGCTTGAGGATCATGCGGCGCTGCTGGAGTTGGCTGGGCATGTGGATGTGTTGTTTGTCGGCACCGGGGCGGAGATCTTTCATCTGCCGCCCGAGTTGCGCGCCCGTCTGGAAGCGGCGGGGATCGGGGTTGAAGTGATGAACTCGCCCTCGGCCTGCCGGACCTATAATGTGCTGCTGAGCGAGGGACGGCGCGTGGCACTGGCGGCTCTGCCTGTTTGAGCCTGTGGCGCTTGGTAATCGGGGTCTTGGGGGCTCTGCCCCCGCGCTGCGCGCTCCCCCGGGATATTTTCGGACCAGTGAAACGACAGGGCGTGGGCGCTTTTGACGCTTTTGTGCGGTCTTGGGCTGGGGTAAGGCTGGCGTCATGGATTTGACTGTACGTGATCTTGCGGTGGCCCGGGGCGGCGTGCCGGTGCTGGAGGGGATCAGCTTTGTGCTGAGCCCGGGACGGGCGCTTGTGTTGCGCGGGCCGAACGGGTCGGGCAAGACGACCTTGTTGCGCACAGTGGCGGGACTTCAGCCGCCCTTTGAAGGGACGGTTGAGGGCGCGGGAGAGCGGATCGCCTATGCCGCCCATGCAGATGGGCTGAAATCCATGCTGAGCGTCACTGAGAACCTGAGGTTCTGGGCGCAGGCTTTTGGTACCACTGATATTTCCTCCGCCTTGTCCGGGTTCAACCTTGTGGCCTTGCAGACGCGATTGGCGGGCACCTTGAGCGCCGGGCAGAAGCGGCGGCTGGGGCTGGCGCGCCTGATGGTGACGGGGCGGCCAGTCTGGGTGCTGGATGAGCCGACGGTCTCGCTGGACACAGCGTCGGTGCAACTGTTCGCCGAGGCGGTGCGCGGACATCTGACCGCCGGGGGCAGCGCCCTGATGGCGACCCATATCGATCTGGGGATTCCTGAGGCGGAGATCCTTGATGTCACGCCGTTCAAGGCGCTACCGCAGATGTCCTCGGCCGATGAGGCGTTTTTATGATTGCGCTGTTGGTCCGGGATTTGCGGCTTTCGGTGCGGGCGGGCGGCGGCTTTGGCCTAGGGCTGGTGTTTTTTCTGATCGTCACGGTTCTGGTTCCCTTCGGGGTTGGCCCCGAGACCGGACTGTTGACGCGGATCGCCCCCGGGGTGTTGTGGATCGGCGCGCTTTTGGCCTGTCTTTTGTCGCTGGACCGAATCTTTGCACTGGATTGGGAGGATGGCTCGCTTGATCTTTTGGCGACGGCGCCGTTGCCAATGGAGGGCGTGGTCAGTGTCAAGGCATTGGCGCATTGGATCACCACGGGTCTGCCGTTGGTGCTGGCGGCGCCGGTGCTGGGCGTGCTGCTGAACCTGCCTGTCGGCGGCTATCTGTGGGTTGTCGTTTCGTTGGCGCTGGGAACCCCGGCGCTGTCCGTCATCGGCACCTTTGGCGCGGCCTTGACTGTGGGGCTCAAACGCGGCGGGTTGTTGATGTCGCTCTTGGTGCTGCCGTTATACGTGCCGACGCTGATTTTTGGCGCCGAAGCGGCACGTCGCGGCGCCGAAGGGCTGGCAGTGCAGACGCCGCTATTGATGCTGGCGGGGATCAGTGCCGGAGCGGTGGCGCTGCTGCCTTTCGCCTCGGCCGCTGTCTTGCGGATCAACTTGCGGTAAGGTTTTCGTCAGGCAAACCTGTCATGGTGCACGCATGACCCAAATTGCCCGCTATTGGGAAACGGCCCAGGATGGCCGGATCATTTGCACGCTCTGCCCCCGTCTGTGCGCCCTGCGCGACGGGCAGAGAGGCATGTGTTTTGTCCGCAAGCGCGAGGGCGATGGGCTGGTTCTCGACACTTATGGGCGATCGTCCGGGTTTTGCATCGATCCGATTGAAAAGAAGCCGCTGAACCATTTTTATCCCGGAACACCGGTCCTGAGCTTTGGCACGGCAGGCTGCAATCTGGCCTGCAAGTTTTGTCAAAACCACGATATTTCCAAGTCGCGCGATATGGACAAGACGGCGCAGGAGGCGGCTCCAGAACGTATTGCCAGCCGCGCAAGGGATCTGGGCTGCACGTCGGTTGCCTATACCTACAACGATCCGGTGATCTTTATCGAATATGCCACGGATACGGCCAAGGCCTGCCGGGAACTGGAGATCAGGAATGTGGCTGTCACGGCGGCCTATATGACGCCGCAGGCACGGCCCGAGTTCTTTGGGGCCATGGATGCGGCGAATATCGACCTCAAGGGGTTCACCGACCGATTCTATCAAAAGCTGACCGGGTCGCGGTTGGCGCCGGTGCTCGACAGCATTTCCTACGCGGTTCAGGAAACATCGTGCTGGGTTGAACTGACGACGCTGATCATTCCCGGCGAAAATGACAGCGCGGCGGAACTGCGCGAACTGGCGGCTTGGGTGTTGTCCGCTTGCGGGCCGGATGTCCCGCTGCATTTCAGCGCCTTCACACCGCAGTTTCGCATGACAGAAACGCCCAAAACCTCGGTCAATGCGCTTTTGCGCGCGCGCGCCATCGCCAAAGAGGCCGGACTGCGCCACGTCTATGTGGGTAATGTGCATCACGAAGCCGCCCAGTCGAGCTATTGCGCGGGGTGCGGGACCTGTGTGATCGGGCGGGATTGGTACGCTTTGTCGCGATGGCATCTGGATGCGCGCGGCAAGTGTCTGGATTGCGGCACGCAACTTCCGGGGCGCTTCGACGGCCCGCCGGGCGACTGGGGCCGCAAGCGACAGCCTGTCCAGATGTGAAGCGGCGGTTCTGGCGCGACGTATTGCGCCTTACGCATATTTGATGTGTAAAGCGGTGCCAAACAGAGGTATCCATCGCTCATGTCGATCTGGGAATATGCCAATCCGGTGAAATTTATCCGGACCACCGACCGCCTGCTTCCATGGTTCAGTGCGGCCGCTGTCGTTTGCCTTTTGGTCGGGTTGATCTGGGGCTTTTTCTTTACGCCCGAGGATTACCGTCAGGGTAGTACCGTCAAGATCATCTATCTGCACGTGCCGTCGGCGCTGATGGCGATCAACGCCTGGATGATGATGCTGGTCGCCTCGCTGATCTGGATCGTGCGGCGCCACCATGTCAGCGCCTTGGCCGCCCGCGCGGCGGCGCCGATCGGTGCAATGATGACAGTGATCGCGCTGATCACCGGGGCGATCTGGGGCCAGCCGATGTGGGGAACCTGGTGGGCCTGGGATCCTCGGCTGACCTCTTTCCTGATCCTTTTCCTGTTCTATCTGGGCTACATGGCGCTATGGACCGCGATCGAAGATGACGACACTGCAGCGGATCTGACCTCGATCCTGTGCCTGGTGGGCTCGGTCTTTGCCTTGCTCAGCCGGTATGCTGTGAACTTCTGGAACCAGGGGCTGCATCAAGGCGCGTCGATGTCCCTTGATAAGGAGGAGCATGTGGCGGATGTCTTTTATTACCCTCTGCTGGTCAGCATCGCGGGCTTTGTTCTGCTGTTCGTGGCGCTTGTCTTTCTGCGCACACAAACCGAAATCCGCGCACGACGGACGCGGGCGCTTTTGGCGCGGGAGCGGGCGACATGATGCCGGATCTGGGGAAATACGCAGGGGCCGTGCTGTCGTCTTATGCGCTGTCGATCTTGTTGATCGTGGTGCTGGTGGTTGTCAGCATTCTGCGCGCGCGCAAAGTCAAAGCCGAACTGGCGCAAATTGAAGAGAGGCAGAAGCGTGGCCGATAAGAAAGGTATCTCGCCGCTGATGATCCTGCCGCCCCTGATCTTTCTGGGGCTGGGGCTGATCTTTTTCTTTGGACTGGGGCGCGAGGGCGCCAATGAATTGGAGTCGAAGTTTCAGGGCAAACCGGCTCCGGCGATGACCGACGTGGCCCTGACAGGCTATGGTCAGGTGACGCCGGATATGCTGGCCTCGGGGGAGGTGACGCTGGTGAACTTCTGGGCCAGCTGGTGTCCGCCGTGCCGCGCCGAGCATCCGCGGCTGCTGAAGATGCAGCAAGAGGGGCTGCGTATCGTTGGGGTGAACTTCAAGGATCAGGAAGCGCAGGCCTTGAAATATCTCGAGGATGAGGGCAGCCCGTTTCTGGCGGTGGCCTTTGATCCTGCGGGGCGCACGGCCATCGACTGGGGCGTGACCGGGCCGCCCGAGACCTTCATACTGGATGGGGACGGTGTGGTGCTGTTCAAGTTTGTCGGACCTCTGGTCGGCTCGGACTATGAACAGCGGTTCCTGCCTGCGCTGAATGCGGCGCTGGGGCGGTAAGCTGTTGTTATGCGGAGCAGGGCCTTTGGCCCTGCGCTTGATCTCTCGTCCTTACGCCTTCGGCGACGTCCTCGGGTCACCCGGCGGAGAGCGCCGTTTTACAGATTACAGGTGATCTGGGTGTCTTGAGAGTGGCAGGCTGGTTTGTTGTCCGCCCCTGCCGCTGCGCCGTAGAGCGCCAAGAGAGCCAATGCTGCCGCCTGAATGATGGTCACTAATTTCATCGCTTCGCTGCCTAATCTTTTTTTGTTGTTCGTTATTCAGATGTGCCCCTTTGGCGTGATTTAAAGGTCAAATCCCGGGACGCGAAGCGAACAATGCCTTCAATTGTTCAATCTTTGCGCAGACTTGTGCCGATTGCCCGGGGTTTGGGCAGGAAGGTGCCAGAAACGAAAATGTTATCGCGGCAAAGTCACTCCTGAGTTGCGGGCGGTCGGGCTGAGGCGAGCGCAGACTTATTGCGCAATAAACAGCAGCAGACCGGGGTCGTCCGGGAAGGTTTTCAGCGCGTCTTTTGCGGTTTGAAGCGCGCGCGAGGTGTCTCCGGCCAGATGCAAGGCCCAGACGTATTCGACCACGTGCCGAGGGTCGGCCGGCGCCAGCCCCATGGCCTTTTCTGCCAGTTTTCGAGCTTTTTCGGTCCGCCCCAGAAAATTATTGGCGCGCGCCGCGAAGAAGAGGGCATCGAGGTTGTTGGTGTCTTGCGCCAACGCCTTGTCGCAATCCCGCGCGGCGCCTGCATAGGCCTCAAGGTCTTGCCGCACGACGCAGCGCGACAGCCACCCTTGCCAATGGTCATCGGTTTCGAGGACTTGGGTGTAAAGTTCTTCTGCCTCTTTGGCGCGTCCGATTGTCCGCAGGCTCCATGCCAGCATGCGCATGTTGCCGGTGTCGGGAAACAACGCGACCGAAGCGCCAAGATATTTGATGCTGCGGTCCAATTGTCCGAATTCGTGCGGGGCGGTCCTGCGTGCTGCCAAGGCCGCCGCGCGCCGGTGAACATCGACCTCGCGCTTGTCGCCCAGCATGTCATTGCAGGCGGTCAGAACCTTTTTCGCTTCGGAATTCGGATTCAAGCGCAAACAGTCGGGAAGGCCGTCGGTTTCGGACCAGGCGCAAAAAGGCAGGGTACACAGAAACAAGGCAGCAAGGATCTTCATATCGGGACGTTAGCAAGGCGCAGAAAAAAGAAAACCCCCGGCATCGCTGCCGGGGGCCAATTTCTTGTCATCGAATGAGGGGCTTAGCTGGCTTTGGCCAGATCGCGCAGCACGTAGTGCAGAACGCCGCCATGTTCGATGTATTCGATCTCGATCGCGGTATCGATCCGGCACTTGATCTGGATTTCCTTGGTCGAACCATCGGCCATGGTGATGGTGCAAGGCACCACTTCCTGCGGCTTGATGGTGTCGAGGCCGGAAATCGAAACCGTTTCCTCGCCAGTCAGGCCCAACGACTTGCGAGTGTCACCGCCGGTGAACTCGAAGGGAATGACGCCCATGCCAACGAGGTTGGAGCGGTGGATGCGTTCAAACGACTCGGCGATGACGGCCTTGACGCCCAGCAGCGCAGTGCCCTTGGCGGCCCAGTCACGCGAAGAACCTGCGCCGTATTGCTCACCCGCGAAGATGACCAGCGGGGTACCAGCCTCTTGATAGGCCATGGCCGCGTCAAAGATCGAGGTTTGCGCGCCGTCAGGGCCATTGGTGTAGCCGCCTTCAACGCCATCCAGCATCTCGTTTTTGATGCGGATGTTGGCAAAGGTGCCGCGCATCATCACTTCGTGGTTGCCACGACGCGATCCGTAGGAGTTGAACTCGCGCACTGGAACCTGACGCTCGACCAGATACTGACCGGCGGGGGTGGTTTCCTTGAACGAGCCCGCGGGCGAGATGTGGTCGGTGGTGATCATGTCGCCCAGCAGGGCCAGAACGCGCGCACCGTCGATATTGCTGATGGTGCCCGGCTCTTTGGACATGCCCTGGAAGTAGGGCGGGTTCTGAATGTAGGTCGAGGTTGCTGGCCAGTCATAGGTCTCGGCGTCGGTGGTTTCCACGCCCTGCCACTTTTCGTCGCCTTTGAAGACGTCGGCATATTTGGACTGGAACGCTTCGCGCGTAACGGTCTGTTCGACCATTTCCGCGACCTCTTGCGTGGTGGGCCAGATGTCTTTCAGGTAGACATCCTTGCCGTCCGGCGTCTGGGCGATCGGATCTTTGGAGATGTCGATGTTCATGTCACCGGCCAGCGCATAGGCAACGACCAGCGGCGGCGAGGCTAGGTAGTTGGCGCGCACATCGGGGCTGATACGGCCTTCGAAGTTGCGGTTGCCGGACAGCACCGAAGTGGCGATCAGATCGTTGTCGTTGATCGCCTTGGAAATCTCGGGCTGAAGCGGGCCCGAGTTGCCGATACAGGTGGTGCAGCCATAGCCAACAAGGTTGAAGCCGATCTTGTCCAGATCTTCCTGCAGGCCAGCGGCCTCAAGATAGGCGGACACAACCTGCGAACCCGGCGCAAGCGAGGTCTTGACCCAGGGCTTGCGGGTCAAGCCAAGTGCGGCGGCCTTGCGGGCCACGAGGCCAGCGCCGATCATCACGTAGGGGTTCGAAGTGTTGGTGCACGAGGTGATCGATGCGATCACGACCGAACCGTCCTTCAGCTCATAATCCTCACCTTCAACGGCGGCGGTTTTACCGATGGAGACGGATTTGGTGGCTACGGGGCCTTCGTCGGCCATGTCCTTGGCGTCTGCGGAAATGTCGATGCCGCGGAATTCGGCGATGACGTTTTCAAAGGCCGATGCGGCCTCGGTCAGCGCGACATAGTCCTGCGGACGCTTGGGGCCCGAGATGGCCGGGACAATGGTGCCCATGTCCAGTTCCAGGGTGTCGGTGTAGACCGGGGCATAATCGGCGCCGCGCCAGAAGCCGTTTTCCTTGGCATAAGCTTCGACCAGAGCGATGCGATCCTTGTCGCGACCGGTGTTGGTCAGGTAGCGCAGGGTTTCGTCGTCGATCGGGAAGAAGCCGCAGGTGGCGCCGTATTCGGGGGCCATGTTGGCGATGGTCGCGCGATCAGCCAGCGGCAGGCGGTCCAGACCATCGCCGTAGAATTCCACGAACTTGCCGACAACGCCCTTGGCGCGCAGCATTTCAACGACCTTCAGAACAAGGTCGGTGCCGGTGGTGCCTTCCATCATGGTGCCGGTCAGTTTGAAGCCGATGACTTCGGGGATCAGCATGGAGATCGGCTGGCCGAGCATCGCGGCTTCGGCTTCGATCCCGCCAACGCCCCAGCCAAGAACGGCGGCGCCGTTGACCATGGTGGTGTGGCTGTCGGTGCCGACCAGCGTGTCGGGATAGGCGACGGTGTCACCATTCTGGTCGGTGTCGGTCCAGACGGTCTGGGCCAGATACTCTAGGTTCACCTGGTGGCAGATGCCGGTGCCCGGGGGCACAACGCGGAAGTTGTTGAACGCGGTCTGGCCCCACTTGAGGAAGGTGTAGCGCTCCATGTTGCGCTCATACTCGCGGTCCACGTTCATCTGGAAGGCGCGCGGGTTGCCGAATTCGTCGATCATGACCGAGTGGTCGATGACCAGATCAACCGGGTTCAGCGGGTTGATTTTCTGCGGGTCGCCACCAAGGGCCTTGATGCCGTCACGCATGGCTGCGAGGTCGACCACGGCGGGAACGCCGGTAAAGTCCTGCATCAGCACGCGGGCCGGACGGTAGGCCAGTTCGCGGTTGGCTTTGCCGCCATTGGTGGCCCATTCGGAAAATGCCTTGATGTCGTCCAAAGTGACGGTCTTTCCGTCCTCGAAACGCAGCATGTTTTCAAGCACCACCTTCAAGGCGGCGGGCAGTTTGGAGAAGTCGCCGAGCCCGGCGGCTTCGGCGGCGGGGATCGAGTAATAGGCGACGGTCTGGCCGCCAGCCTCAAGGGTTTTGCGCGTCTTGGCGCTGTCATGGCCTACGGTGATGGGCATGGGTACAATACCTCCGGGTGCGGTGACTATTTGGAATGACTTGCGCGCTTCATGCCCTAAGGACAATGCGCAATCAAGGGGGGTGCGGCGTTTTTGTATGCCATTGTACACAATTTTGAACGCCTGCCGCACACGCGCTCTCTCAAAACATTGATTGGTTATTTCATGTGCGGTCCCTTAAACACATCGGACAGCCGGACAAACGGTAACGGATTCATGCTCAGACGTTCACTTTTGACAGCCGCCCTATGGGCCTTTGCCGGGATGCAGGTGCAGGCTCAGGACCAGGTACAAGCCCATCCCGTAGTGGTTGAACTGTTCACCTCGCAGGGCTGTTCGTCCTGTCCGCCTGCTGATGCTTTGCTGGCCCAATTGGCGGATCGGGACGATGTGATTCCGCTGGCGCTGCATGTCGATTATTGGGATTACATCGGCTGGAAAGACCGCTTTGCCATGCCTGGTTTCACACAGCGGCAAAAGGGCTATGCCCGTGCACATGGCGAAAAGATGATCTACACGCCGCAGATCATCGTGAACGGTGCCGAGGATGCCGTCGGCTCACGCCCCATGAAGGTGGCCGAGCTGATCCAGAAACACGCCATGCACCCGACGCCGGTTCAGTTGCAGATTTCCCGGCAAGGCGGGCAACTGATCGTCAATGCCCAGTCCGATGCGGTCATGATGCCCTGCGAGATTCACATCGTGCGCTACGAGCCGCGCCGCGAGGTCGATATAACGCGCGGCGAGAACGCGGGTCAGCGCATCACCTATACGCATATTGTCGAAAACTGGCAGGTTGTCGGCGAATGGGACGGGGAAGATCCCTATCAGGCGCGGTTCCCGATCGAAGGGGACCAGCCGGTGGTCGTTCTGCTGCAAGAGCCGCGTTATGGCCGCATCGTGGCCGCTGCCCGCTTGCGCTGATGTTTGGCCTGCCGCTTGGGTTTCCAGCGGCGGTGCAGCCACATCCATTGCCCGGGATCGTCCTTGATCCGCGCCTCGAGCCTTTGGGTCGCCTGCCGCATCATCTCTACCGGATCGCCATGGGCAATCGGGTCTTCGAAAATTGCGTCAAAGCCGTAGCGGTCGGCGTGACGGATGCCAAAGAATGGAACCACCAGAGCGTCGGTTTTCAACGCGATGTCGGCGGCCGAGGTCAGGGTCGGGGCGGGTTTGCCAAGAAAATCAATCGGAACGCCGGCGCTGTCAAAGACATCGAACAGCAGAACCGCCATGCCGCCATCGCGGATGTGCTTGATCAGGCCCATCGTTCCGCGGCGACCCTGTTCAAACACCGGCTCGCAAATATCGTGCATGTTCTTGGTGTAATGTTCATTGAAGAACGGGTTTGACATCGGCCGGATCAGCCCGCCGATCTGGTAGCCGCGCGCCACCATTGCGCAACGGGCACATTCGGCGCTGCCGTAGTGACCAGAGACGAACAAAACGGGCCGGCCCGCGGCGCGGGCCTGTTCGACGGCCGCAAGCCCCGCGCCTCCGATTGAGTTCCGCGCCCCCCGCGCCAGCATTTCCGGCACGTCGTAGTTTTCGATAAAGGCGCGGGCGACGTTGTCGATCACCTGATCCGTGATGTGGCGAACTTCGGGTTCGGGCAGGTCGGGCCAGACATGGTAAAGATTGGCCCGCACCCGCGCCGGCCAGCCGACCAGGGGGGCAACAAAGCGCCGCACGATCCAGCTGACCACCTTCAACCTTGTCCGCACCGGGAGACGCAGGGCAGTCCAGATCAACCCGCGCAGAACGTAATCCGAAAGCCGGTCTTGCCAGCCGCCGTGCACGCGCGCTTTCTTCTTGGCTTTCTTGACGTTGCCCACAAAGTGTCTCGCTCGGTTTCGCCGCTCGTTTTACGCGTCGCGGTATACAGCTGCAAGAGCGGGGGCATTTGCAAAAGCGTCAGTCGTCGGCGTCGTCGGGGTTCAGCAACTCAATCTCGCCCACATCCACCAGATCGCGGATCGCCGAAATCACGGCGTTCATCGCCTTTTCGCCAACCTTGGGTTTGACCGTGCCCTTGGCATCCGCTTCCTCGCGGATCGCTTCGGCCATGCGCTTTGACATATTGCCGAGCAGGAAATCGGCGGCCAGCCTTTCCTGTTCGGTCTCGGCGGCGGCGATTGCGGTGGCTAGAACGTCGGCCTCGACATCGCGCGTGATCTTGGGCACGTCGATGGCGTTCAAACGTTCAGAGATATTCGCGAAGGTAAAGATCGACTTGCGAACGGCATCGGCAAATGCGGCATCTTCCTGCTCCAACCCCTGAAGCAGCTCGTCGCGCACCGCGCTGTTGGAATAGTTCAGGATCGCCCCCAACCTTTCGTTTGGCTTGGCGGCAAAGGCCTTGGGCGGCTCGGCGTCAATTTGTGCTGCCAGCGACAGGCCAATGCGGTCAACCGCGTCCGGAGTAACCCCCGTGGTCATCGAAACGGCATAGCTGATGCGCCGCGCCTTGTCGCCGGGCAGTTTCGCCAGTACCTGTGCGGCCTTGGCGACGTCGATCTTGGACATCATCACGGCGGCAACCTCGGTGCTTTCGGATTGCACCAGCGCCTCGAGCCGTTCGACATCCAGCTTGTTGATTCGCTCCCACGGATCGCCGGTTTGGCGCACGCCCGCCTCTTTGCGCAGGCGCAATGCGGTGCGCGGGTTGATCTTGCCGTCCAGCGCCGTCAGCGCCCCGGCCATATCGCCGGGAAAGGACAGACCCACTTGCTCCAGCTCTTCCGAGAATTCATGCACCACCGCGTTCAACGTTTCGCGGTCGATATAGCGCATGTTGCCCAGCAGGATCGTCAGTTCAGTCTGATGTTCGTCGGGCAGGGAGGACAGCGGGACATCGGCCCCTTCGTTCAACAGGAACTGCACGATGATGGCAGCTTTGGCCCGGCGCGACAGAACCCCCTTTACCCGGGCAGAGCGCGGGCCGGGCAGGGCAAGGGCTGTCATGTTGTTCATCGGGGGCTCCGTCAATGCTGGGCGCGCGGCCCGTTGGGAAAATCGTTACCCCAGCAAGGTTTCCGGGCGGTTAAGCAAACCGCGCCACAATGGCTCAAATTGAAAAAGACGGGGAATAGTCATCGCCGGACGGGGAAGCAATGGATAGCCTTCCGAATAGTCGCAGCGGAACCGACAAAAGAAAAAGGCGACCTCGTGCACAGGCCGCCTTTCCATGAGGGGGAAATAGTCGTGTTATCCGGTCACAACTTTACAAGTGCCAGTCTCAGCGTCGTAGGCGGTTCCATCTGTGCAGGTCATTGCCTGATCAGAATGTCCCGAGCATGCCGCGAGGGCGGAAAAGCCGGAGCCCCCAAAAATCGCGGCAGCGACGAGAAGCGTCTTCAGTGTCATAACGTTCCTCCTGTTACGGTACATCCCAAGGTAGCATTGGCCCCGCATCGGTCAAAGGAAAATCCAAATTTTCTTTCTGATCAGCGATGATTTGCACAGGATTCTTGCGCTGGCATGCCGAGTTTCATCCATTCCGGCATATTCGGATGCCCACGCCCGACAGCAACCCCGACCAGTTACAAAAGAAAATCGCGCGGGAGAGGTGTCCCGCGCGATTGTCGCCTTGAAATCAATACTCAGGTTTCAGTCTTCGCCGAAGACCCGGGCAAAGATCGTGTCGACATGTTTGGTGTGATAGCCAAGGTCGAACTTTTCGTTGATCTCTTCCTCGGACAGGGCGGCGCGCACCTCCTCGTCGGCCAGAAGCTCTTCGCGGAAGTCGGTGCGGTGATCCCAGACCTTCATCGCGTTGCGCTGGACCAGCCGATAGGCATCCTCGCGCGACACGCCGGCCTGCGTCAGGGCCAGCAGCACACGCTGCGACATGACCAGACCGGGGAATTTGTTCATGTTGTCCAGCATGTTCTGCGGGTAGACCAACAGCTTGTCGATGACGCTGGTCAGGCGTGACAGGGCGAAATCCAGCGTGATCGTGGTGTCCGGCCCGATGTTGCGTTCGACTGACGAATGCGAAATGTCACGTTCGTGCCACAGCGCCACGTTCTCCATCGCCGGGACAACGGCCATGCGCACCAGACGCGCAAGGCCGGTCAAATTCTCGGTCAGGACCGGGTTTTTCTTGTGCGGCATCGCGGAGGAACCTTTTTGCCCCATCGAGAAGAATTCGGCGGCTTCCAGCACCTCGGTGCGCTGCATGTGGCGGATTTCGATGGCGACGTTCTCGATGCTGCTGGCAATCACGCCCAGCGTGGCGAAAAACGCCGCGTGACGGTCGCGCGGGATGACCTGCGTCGAAATCGGCTCGGGGACGAGGCCCAGTTTGTCGCAGACATGTTCTTCGACCGCCGGATCGATGTTGGCAAAGGTGCCGACCGCGCCCGAGATCGCCCCGGTGGCGATTTCCGCGCGGGCGTCGCGCATGCGCGACAGGTTGCGGTCCATCTCGGCGTAGAAACGCGCGAAGGTCAGCCCCATGGTCGTCGGTTCGGCGTGGATGCCGTGCGAGCGGCCAATGCGCACCGTGTCCTTATGTTCGTAGGCGCGCTTTTTCAGCGCCGCCAGCAGTCCTTCGATGTCCTTGATCAGGATGTCAGAGGCGCGGACCAGCTGCACGTTAAAGCAGGTGTCGAGCACGTCCGAGGAAGTCATGCCCTGATGTACAAAACGCGCCTCTTCGCTGCCCACATGCTCGGCCAGATGGGTCAGAAAGGCGATGACGTCATGTTTGGTCACCGCTTCGATTTCATCAATGCGGGCGACGTCGAATTCCACGTCCTTGGCTTTCCAGACCGCATCCGCGTTTTCCTGCGGGATCACGCCCAGCTTGGCCATCGCGTCGCAGGCATGGGCCTCGATCTCGTACCAGATGCGGAACTTGGTCTCGGGTGACCAGATGGCAACCATTTCGGGGCGGGAATAGCGGGGGATCATGGGCAGCGTCCTCTTGGCGTCTGATGTTGCGCGCGTCATACGCCGCAGGGCGGGCCGAGGCAAGGCGGCAGGCTGGCGCTGGCGGGCGGCCCGCTTTCTGTGCTAGCGAATTGCCCCATGGAAAAGCAGATCGGCATAGCGGTGGCTCTTGGGGATTTCCTTGGTGCGTGGCATCTGGACCGGACGATCGCACATGGCGATGGCACCCGCGCTACTTATACGGGCGAGGCCGTTTGGCAGGCCGAAGGAACTGGCGCGCTCTACACCGAAAGCGGCTGGCTGGAGATTGCCGGGCAGGGGCGGTTTCAGGCCGAGCGGCGCTATCGCTGGGCATCGGACCTGAGCGTCCATTTCGGCGATGGGCGGTTTTTCCACCAGGTGCCGATGCAGGGCGGGGCGGCAGGCCATTGGTGCGACCCGGATCAATACGATGTTGAGTATGACTTTGCTGCGTGGCCGTCGTGGCAAGCCGTCTGGCAGGTGCGTGGACCGCGAAAAGACTACAAAATGATCAGCCGCTACACGCGCCCGTAAGGCGTTGAAATCCGTGCGGAATTTTAAAATATTTGCACGGTATACAATTGCATTCCCCTAACTTGCTGAAAATATTGATTTTTTCCTTTCTAATGCGCGGTGTCCTTTGTAGTTTGCGCAGAACTGACAAGGACACACGACCATGCCGCCGATTCAGGACCATCCTCTGCGTTATCAGCTGGCCAATGAGCTGCACGCGCGGCCCTTTCCCTCACTGACAGCGCCTTGCCGTGCGGTCTATCTGGCGATCAAGCAGCCTTGGAATGCCGCCACGCGCGACCGCGGGCAGGACATGGAGCACCTGATCGATCTGCTGGACCGTCACGGGACAGGGCACCCGCAGCCGGGGGCGACACATTTTTCGGCGCGGATCGGCAAGCACACTCTGAAATGGGAACAGCACACGGAATTCGTGACCTATACGGTGTTTCTGTCTGGGCTGGGCGAAAGGCCGTTCGATCCGGCGGATTTTGACGTCTTTCCCGAAGACTGGCTCGAGTCCGCGCCCGGGGTGCGGGTGACCTCGGCAATGATCCGGATCGCGCCGCGCCCCAGTGACGATGAGATCGGCGAGTTGCTGGACAGCTGGATGGTCGCGGAAAGCGTCGCGGTCAGCCGGGTGCTGGACGACGATGCCGTGATCGCCGGGGATTTCCGGATTGATCCGGCCGGACACCAGCGCTTTGCCGTTTTCACCTCGGAGGGGGTGGGCGAACGCCGCGTGGGCCGGATCGTTCAGCGGCTTTGCGAGGTCGAAACCTACAAGACGATGTCGATGCTGGGGTTCACCCGGGTACGCCACATCGGCCCGCGCATGGGCGAGATCGACGAAGAACTGACCCGCCTGATGGAGGCAATGACCCAAGGCACAGGTCCCGAAGAAGAGACCTTGAAAGCCTTGCTCTCGGTTTCGGCGGAATTGGAAAGCCTTTCCGCGCAGTCCTCGTTCCGGCTGGGGGCGACTGGGGCCTACGAGGCCTTGGTGCACAAGCGGATCGAGGTTCTGCGCGAGACACGGTTTCTGGGGCGGCAGACCTTTGCTGAATTCATGACCCGGCGCTATCTGCCCGCCATGCGGACGGTCAAAAGCACCGAAGGGCGACTGGGTTCCATGTCGGACAGGGCGATGCGCGCGGGCGATTTGCTGCGAACCCGGGTCGAGGTGCAACGCTCGGCGCAGAACCAGCAACTGTTGGAAAGCATGAACCAGCGGGCCGAAATGCAGTTGCACCTGCAAAAAACCGTCGAAGGGCTGTCGGTCGTGGCAATCAGCTATTACGCGGTCTCTTTGGTCAGCTACCTGCTGTATCCGGTGGCCGAACCTTTGGGCCTGTCCAAGGGAACCTTGACGGCCTTGGCGGTGGTACCTGTGGTGCTGCTTGTCTGGCTGTTGATCCGGCGCATACGTATGTCGATGGAAACGCATGGGCCGGATCTGTAGAGCGTAAGTCGGACCGGGGGGCGATGCCCCGCAGCTCTTACGGCACAGCTGCACCGGACGTTGTAACAAGGTGTAGCGCGTTACTCTGCCGGAACGGTGTTGAAACCACCCTGAGCCGTGCGAGACAGCGCGGCGTTGGTGGCCAAAGCGCCGACGGTGATGGCGGCCAGCGCCAAAATGGCGGCGATCGACAGCGTCGGAACACCCGATAGTCCAGCGCCCACGGTGCAGCCACCAGCAAGGACGCCGCCAACACCCATGAGCGCCGCGCCAGTCAGGTAGCGGCCGGTTTCAACCGGGGTCGAGAAGCTTTGCCAGACAAAACGACGCGCCGCGAGGGCCGAGGCAAGCGCGCCCAGCAGGACGCCTCCAATCAGCCCTGCGCCAAAGCCTGCGGGGATCGATGTGGCGGCAACGGTCCAGAACAGGGTCTCGCTCCAAGGGGAAGTGAAGCTGAGGCTTTCCATGGCGATCGGGTCGAAGTCGTCGAACAGGACAAAGCCCGTGCCGACCCAGCCCAGCGGCACCAGAAGGCCAAGCGCAGCGGCAAGGATCAGCGTGCCCGGGCGGTTGCCTGACCGCAGCGCATAGGCAAGTGTGGCGAGTGCGAGGGCAGCTGTCCAGATCAGCGGATTGCCCGGCAGCGCGGCGCTGTCCAATGCAATGGTCTGGCCGACGAGCGCAGTGCGCAAGGGGGCGAGCACGCCTTTCAGCGTTGCGTGGGCCACGATTGCAAAGACCGCCAGCACAGTGAGGGCGCGCAGGTTGCCCGTCCCCGCCAGAACCGTCAGCCGCGATGCGCAACCGCGCGTCAAAACCATGCCCGCGCCGAATAGCGCGCCGCCCGCAAGGATGGCGATCAGCGGCAGGTCACTTGCCATAAAGCGGTGGTCGGCAAAGGCAATCCACTCCATGTAAACAGCCCCTTGGGTGCCGAGCAGGGCAACGGCCAGAGCCGTCAGCCAGACCCCCATGGCGGCGCGGCGGTCTTCACCAATCAGGGCGCGGCGGAAACAGAACTTGGTCCGTTCAGCCAGAACGCCGTAAAGCGCGCCAAGGGCAAGGGCGAAATAGACCGCCACTTGCGGCGCGGTGAGGGTTTCGAAGCCAAGGGATTCGAACATGGGGCAACCTCCGGTTTGGAATAATGTTCCAATGAAGGGCCAAGTGGACAGCTGGCAAGGCCTTTGTTTATAGGCTGCCGCCGGTCTGTTGGAACGTTTTTCCGCTGGGACCCTTGCGGTGCGAACAAATGTTCCGGGCCATGAAAAAGGGGCGGTAGAAGTTCTGCCGCCCCTTTGGGTCTTGGTCTGACTGTCCTTATTTGGTTCAGCGCCCGCGAATACGCGGATCCAGCGCGTCGCGCAGCCCGTCGCCGATGTAGTTCACCGACAGGACGGTGACCGAGATGGCGATTCCCGGCAGGATCACACGCTCGGGGTATTGCTCCATCCTCTGCACGGCGTCGGCCAGCATCTTGCCCCAGGTCGGGAAGTCAGAGGGGAAGCCGACGCCAAGAAAGCTGAGCGCGGATTCAGTGATGATGGCTGTGGCCAGACCCAGCGCGGCCGAAACCATGATGGGCGAGAGGACGTTGGGCAAAAGGTGCTTGCGGATGATCTTGCCGTTTGTGGTGCCGATCGAGCGGGCCGCAAGCACGAATTCGCGTTCCTTGATGGCAAGCACATCGCCGCGCACGATGCGCGCCGTTGGCATCCATGACGTGATGGCGATGATCGTTACGATCAGGATGAACATGCCGCCTTCGGGGCCAAAGCCCGCGCGTAGCGGTTGTCGGAACAGTGTCACCGCCAAGAGCAGCAGCGGCAGGATCGGCAGCGCGAGGAACAGATCGGTTGTGCGCATCAGCAAGCCGTCGATCTTGCGGAAGTATCCCGCCAGAACGCCGATGGCCGTGCCGATCACAAGGCTGAGGATCATCGCCGCCCAGCCCACGGCCATCGAGGCACGCCCGCCGGCAATGATCTGGGCAAGGTTGTCGCGGCCAAGCTGGTCCGAGCCGAGCGGTTTGGCCCAACTGACCTTGGCGCCTGAATCCCAGATTGCGGTGTAGATCGGGCGCATGTCCTTGTTTCGGATGTCCAGCTTTTGCGGATCGACCGTCCAGATATAAGGGCCGATGAGCACCACAAGCGTGATGAAGACAAGGAACCCAAGGCCGAACATTGCCCCCTTGTGCTTGCGGAACTGATCCCAGACATCCTTGCCGCGCGATCTGGGCGGGGCGAGGGGGGCGGTATCCTTGAGCGCTTCGATTGGGGTTGGGCTTGCGGGCACGGGGTCAGTCATAGCGGATCCTCGGGTCAAGGATGCCGTAGAGGATGTCGGCAATCAGGTTGAACATCACGATGAGCACAGCAAAGATAAAGGTCAGCGTCATCACACCCGGCAGATCGTTCGCGAACAGCCATGTGAGCAGAAGCTGCCCGATGCCGTTCACCTTGAAGACGTTCTCGGTGATGATGGCGCCGCCGAAGATCGACGGGATGCCAAGCGCGATCACCGTGACCACCGGGATCATCGAGTTGCGCAGCACGTGCACCATGACCACCACCGCTTCGGACAGGCCCTTGGCGCGGGCGGTGCGGACGTAATCCTGATTAAGATTGTCGAGCATGGTGGCGCGCATGTAGCGCGACAGCTGCGCCGTGATCTGCAGGGCCAGAACCATCACCGGCATGATCATCTGTTGCAGTTGTACTTTGAAGCTTGCCCAGTCCTTGACCACGTGGGTGGTGTCATAGATCGACGGGAACCAGCCAAGTTGTACCGAAAAGATCACGATCAATAGCGGGCCAGTAAAGAAAGGCGGGATCGAAAAGCCGATCATCGTCACGAAGGTACCGGCCTGATCGAACACCGAATACTGGCGGTAGGCGGAATAGATACCAACCGGAATGGCGATCAGGATCGCCACCACATAGGCCACGCCCACAACCGTCAGGGTCTGCGGAATACGCTGCACCACGATGTCCATCACCGGGGACCGTGTCTGCCACGAGATGACGCGCTGCTTGCCTTCCGAGAAATCGGTGCCAAAGAGCCAGTCAAAGAAGACCTGCGGTTCGACCCAGAAGACCTGGACCAGCCATTTCCAGTATTGCACCAAAGGCGGCTGGCCTACGCCAAGCGCCTCTCGCATCTTTTGTTTGACCTCGTCCGGGACGGTCAATGGCACTTGGGCCATGGGATCGCCGGGGGCGAGTTGCAGTAACATGAAAATCACGAAACTGATGAACAGAAGCGTCGGGATCGAAAGGATCAACCGTCGCAGGGCGTATGAAAGCATCGGCGCCTCGGGTCAGAAGTTTCTTTTTGTTCGGTTCAGCAGGTAAGGCGGCAAAACCGCCTTACCGTTGGTCGGGGCGGGGTTTCCCCCGCCGCCGTCCTTACTGCATGCGGTACCAGTCCGCGACATTCCAAAGCTCGGAGTCCCAGACGTTCAGCTTCACACCGCCAAGCGAGTTGGCATGGGCCGAAAGACGGCCACGGTGCACCAGCGGGATCAGCGATCCACGCTCGAACGCGATGCGGCTCAGCTCTTTGCCGATACGATGGCGCTCGGCCATGTCTGCGGTCTCGGACAGCTGCTTGTGCAGGGCATCGAATTCCTCGTCGCAGAAGCGCGAGATGTTTTCGCCCTGCCACTGGGTTTCCGGACGCGGAGCCTTGTCGCACAGACCGTTGCCAAGATAGGCTTGCGGATCGGTGCCGTTGAAGGTGTTGGCGTACATTTCGACGTCAGCATAGAACTTCTGGAAGGTGTCGGGCGACCCCGCGTCCCCGCCGAAGAAGACCGAGCTGTCGACGTTGCGCAGTTCGACTTCCATGCCGATCTGTTCCCACCAGTCCTTGATCAAAGCCTGAAAGTCCTGACGGACGGCGTTGGTCGAGGTCTGATAGAGGATCGACAGCGGCACGCCGTCTTTTTCGCGCACGCCGTCGCCGTCGGTGTCGACGATACCAGCGGCATCCAGCATGGCCTTGGCGCCGTCGATGTCCTGCACGTCGCAGCCTTCGACTTCGATGGCAAAGGCTTCGGGGGCCGGAACCCAGGAACAGCTGACACGGCCAGCCTGACCATAGCCGACCTCAACCAGAAGCGGGCGGTCAATGGCCATGGACATGGCTTTGTAAACCGCCGGATCGCTCAGGAAGGGGTGCGGGCGCACGACAGAGCGCTCGTCCGGGCCAAGATCAGGGCTGGGGTTGGTGTTGTTCAGCATGATGCGCTCAAGCAGCGGACCAAAGCCTGCCACGGGAACGCCCTTGCCGCCTTCTTGCATGCTGGCGATCACATCGGGGGCCAGCTGAAGGTTCCAGGCATAGTCAAATTCGCCGGTTTCCATCACCGCGCGGCCCGCAGCCGCCGCATCGCCGCCACCTTTGAAGGTGACCTTGGCAAAGGCTGGCTTGGCCGGATCGCGGTAGTTGGGATTGGCCGACAGGGTGATCACGTCGTTCGGCTTGAATTCGTCCACCACGAAGGGGCCCGTGCCGATGGGGTTGAAATTCTGCTCGGTGCACGAAGAGGCCGCGGCGCCAAGGCAGTCTGCGAACTGGGCTTTCTGCAGGATCGGGCTCTCACCGCCGACGAAGGCCGTGTAGGGATTCGGCATCGGGTTTTCGTAGTTGATCACCACGGTGGACGCATCCGGTGTTTCGACCGACGTAATGCCGCCGAATTTGGTCAACTGTGCGCAGCCGCCTTCGGGATGGGTGCAATACTCGTAGGTGAATTTCACGTCTTCCGAGGTGAAATCCGTGCCGTCCGACCACTTCAGGCCCGGGGTCAGCTTGTAGGTAATCTGCTTGAGATCCTCGCGCAGACCGCCGTTTTCCAGCGTCGGGATTTCGTCGACCAGCCAAGCGACCAGCGTGCCGGTTTCGTCATAGCGCAGCAGGGGTTCGATGATCATCGAGCTGGATTCGACATCCTTGGTACCGCCCGAAAGGAAGGGGTTCAGGATGGAAGGGGCTTGCCAGTAGATGATCTTTACTTCGCCGTCCGCACCGCGTTCGGCAAAGGCGGCTGGGGCCAGTGCAAAGCACGCGGCGGCCCCCAGCATGAGGGTTCTAAGCTTCATGTCTCACTCCTAGTTGGACCGGGGCAATGCCCGATTCTTGTTGATTGCGGCGAGGTTGTCGGCTGTGCCTACGGACTGCAAGGGACCATATTCGGTGTCATCCCGGCAATACGCGCGTCACATACATCCCCACTCTGCCCACCATCGAAACAGAGTTTGCGCAAATTGCAAGCATTGCCTTCGAGTTAAGCAGTTGAAGGTTTGACAGTGCTGAAAACATAGCCTTACCGTCAGGAGGACGAAGAGAGGACGCAAAATGCTCGACGACACGACAGCAGGCCCGATTGCCCGGATCGAAAAACTCCGGGTTCAATTCCAGACCAAGGATGGCCCGGTGGTCGGGGTCGAGGACGTCTCGTTTGACATCAATTCCGGCGAAACCGTTTGTGTCGTTGGTGAATCCGGCTCCGGGAAATCGGTTTCGTCACTGTCGCTGATGCGGCTGGTGGAATACGGCGGCGGCGAGATCGCCAATGGCCGACTGCTCTTTGACCGCAAGGATGGCGAAGAGATCGATCTGGCGCAGGCCGGACAGGGGCTGATGCGGACGATTCGCGGCAATGAGATCGGGATGATCTTCCAGGAGCCGATGACCGCGCTGAACCCGGTGTTCACGGTGGGCCGCCAGTTGACCGAAGGATTGCGGGTCCACAAGGGCATGTCGCGGGCGCAGGCCGAGGCGCGGGCGCTGGAACTGCTGCGGCAAGTGCGCATCCCCGAGCCGGAGCGGCGGCTGAAACAATACCCGCACGAATTGTCGGGCGGCATGCGCCAGCGGGTGGTGATCGCCATGGCGCTGGCCTGCGAGCCGCGCCTGTTGATCGCGGATGAGCCGACGACGGCGCTGGACGTGACCATTCAGGCCGAAATCCTTGCATTGATCGACCGGCTCAAGCGCGAGACCGGCACCGCCGTTATGTTCATCACCCACGACATGGCGGTGGTGGCGCAGATGGCGGACCGCGTGGTTGTCATGTTCCGCGGCAACAAGGTCGAAGAGGGCACCGTCGAGCAGATATTTGAAGCGCCGCAACATCCCTACACGCAGGCTTTGCTGGCGGCGGTCCCCAAGCTGGGCGAGATGAAAGGCAAGACCTTGCCTGAACCCATGCGCCTGCTGGGCCACAAGGAATCCGAGGTCAAGCCGATCAAGGGCGAGGACACGGTGTTGCTCGACGTGCAAGGGCTGACCACGCGCTTTGCAGTGCGGGGCGGCTTTTTCCGGCGGCATATCTCGAACGTCCATGCGGTCGAGGATGTCTCGTTCAAGATCAACAAGGGGCAGACGCTGAGCCTTGTTGGGGAGTCGGGCTGCGGCAAGTCCAGCGCCGGGCGTTCGATCCTGCGACTGGTCGAGCCGATCGCCGGCAAGATCATGCTGGACGGAGTGGATGTGATGGCCCTGTCGCAATCGGAACTGCGCGATGAGCGGCGCGAGATGCAAATGATCTTTCAGGATCCCTTTGCCTCGCTCAACCCGCAGATGCAGCTGGCCGATCAGGTGGCCGAGCCGATCAACAATTACCGAACCGAAACCGGCAGCGCCGTGATGGACCGGGTGGCCGGGCTGTTCGATCGGGTGGAGCTGCCGCGCAGCTTCATGCGGCGCTATCCGCACGAGCTTTCGGGCGGTCAGCGGCAAAGGATCGCGATCGCGCGGGCGCTGGCGCTGAACCCCAAGCTGATCGTTTCGGATGAGGCCGTGTCGGCGCTGGATGTGTCTGTGCAGGCGCAGGTGCTGAACCTGATGATGGAATTGCAGGCCGATCTGGGGCTGTCCTATCTGTTCATCAGCCATGACATGGCCGTGGTCGAGCGGGTGAGTCACAATGTCGGGGTCATGTACCTTGGCCGGATCGTGGAACTGGGGCCGCGGCAGGCGGTCTTTGAGGATCCGCAGCATCCCTATACACAGGCCTTGATGAAAGCGGTTCCGATTGCCGATCCGCATCGGCGCAAGTCCGAGAAGGACCTGAACTTCAAGCCGATCCCGTCGCCGATCCACCCGGTCGAGTACGAGCCCGCGCCGTCGGAATACAATGAAGTCAGCCCGGGGCATTTCGTGCTGACCACCGACAGCGGGTACTGATTTTCGGACGGCGGAGCGAGGGGCGCTGCCCCTCGCGCTCCCCGAGGTATTTAGAGCCCAAAGAAACATGGAAAGTGAGTTTTGATGGAACGGATGTCGCCGAGGGCGATCCTTGAGGCTTTGGTGCGGTTTCCCACGGTGAGCCGGGATAGCAATCTACCTTTGATCGATTGGGTCGAGGCTTATCTGTCCGGGCACGGTATCAGCTGTCATCGCCACTACAACGAGGACAATGAAAAGGCGGCCTTGTATGCCCATGTGGGGCCGATGGTCGAAGGCGGCGTTGTGTTGTCGGGGCATACGGATGTGGTGCCGGTGGACGGGCAGCCCTGGGGCTCTGATCCGTTCACGGTGACCGAACGGGATGGCAAGCTGTTCGGGCGGGGCGCCACCGACATGAAGGGCTTTGACGCCTTGGCGATCTGGGCTTTGGTTGAGGCGCAGCACCGGGGCGTTTCACGGCCGTTGCAGATTGCCCTGAGTTACGATGAAGAAATTGGCTGCACCGGCGCGCCGCCTTTGGTTTCGGCGATGGCGCATTTGCCCAAAGCCTCGGATGTGATCGTCGGTGAGCCGACGATGATGAAGGCGGTCACCGGTCACAAGGGCGGTGTGACATGGTGGGTGCATGTGCATGGCTTCGAAGTTCATTCGTCGCTGCTGCACACCGGGGTCAGCGCGATCATGTGGGGGGCCAAGCTGATTGACTGGGCGAACCAACTGAACGCCTCGATGACCGAGGCGGCGCCCGTCGGAATGGCCGGGCTGTTCGATCCGCCTTATACCAATGTGCATGTGGGCCAGATCCATGGCGGCACTGCGCATAACATTGCGGCCAAGGACTGTGAGTTCGGGTTCGGTTTTCGGGTGGTTCCGGGCGAGTCTCTGGACGAGTGGCGCGCTTTGTTCATGGGCAAGGTCGCGGAATTGACCGACGAAATGCAGAAGATCAGACCTGAGACCTGGATCGAGGTTGTCGAAAAGTTCAGTTTGCCGCCTTTTGCTCCGGTTGAGGGCAATACGGCCGAGGCACTGGTGCGTCAGATCAGCGGTGACAATAGCGACAACTTTGTTAGTTACGGCACCGAGGCAAGCCATTTTCAGGCGGGCGGTTACCAAGTGGTTGTCTGTGGCCCGGGCTCGATCAACGTTGCCCATCAGCCCGATGAATATATCACTTTGGAGCAGTTCGCCGAAGGCCAGCGTTTCATGGAAAGACTGTTGGAGCGTCTTGCGTGACTTTCCCGTTCCGCGATGAAGGGCCGGTTGAATTTGGTGCTGACCTGCCCGAGGCTGTCGACTTGGTGGTAATTGGTGGCGGGGTGATCGGCATAAGCACGGCGCTGTTCGCGGCTCGGCAGGGGCTGTCCGTTTTGGTGCTGGAAAAGGGATGTGTCGCTGCTGAACAATCCAGCCGCAATTGGGGATGGATACGCGTGCAGGGGCGCGATCTGGCCGAGATTCCCATTGCGCTTGAGGCGCAGGAACTTTGGAAAGCGCTGGATCAGGACTGCGACGGGCGCTTGGGCGTGCGGCGGGTTGGGGTGACCTATCTTGCGCGGACCGGCAAGGAGATGGCGGGTTTTGCCGGTTGGCTGAAAGAGGCGGCGCCGTTGGGCGTGTCCTCAAAGCTGCTGGACAAGGCCGAGACCCGGGCGCTGTTGGGTGAGCCGAACGCGCCATGGGTCGGAGCGCTTCACACACCGACGGATATGAAGGGCGAGCCCTGGGTCGCTGTCCCGGAATTGGCGCGACTGGCGCGTGGCGCGGGGGCCTTGATCCGCGAAGGCTGTGCCGTGCGCGGTTTGCAGCGCTCGGGCGGCGCGGTGACGGGCGTGGTGACGGAAGCGGGCCGCGTTGCAACGGACCGGGTGGTTCTGGCCGGCGGCGCGTGGTCCTCTCTGTTTCTGCGTCGGCACGGGGTAGATATCCCGCAGCTTTCCGTGCGCTCTACCGCCATGGCGACTGGGCCGTTGCCTCAGGTTGTGGCGACAGCAGCGGTGGATGACCGCATGGCCTTTCGTCCGCGCGCCGATGGTGGCTATACGCTGGCCCCCGCTGCCTATGCCGAGCTGTTTCTTGGCCCGGACAGCCTGCGCCATATGCGGCGGTATCTGCCGTTGGCCATTTCGGGCGAGTTCGACGTCAAGCTGCGCAAACCCGCCCCCAAAGGATACCCAGATGCGCTGGGCACGGCGCGCAGTTGGGCCGATGATGAGCAAAGCCCGTTCGAGCGGATGCGCATCCTTGATCCTGCGCCCAACGCCGCCAGGCTTGCCGAACTGCGCCAAAGTTTTGCCGAGGTCTACCCAGCCGTTGGCGAGGTCAGCCAGCAGGCCGGTTGGGCGGGCATGATCGACGTGCTGCCGGATGTCGTGCCTGTGGTTGACCATGTGTCGCAAATCCCCGGTTTGATCGTGGTCACCGGCATGTGCGGGCACGGCTTTGGTGCCGGGCCTGGGTTTGGGCGGATCGCGGCGGATCTGGCAGCGGGCAAGGAGCCGGGACATGACCTGTCGCGCTTTCGCCTTTCACGCTTCTTTGATGGGTCCAAGCTGGTGCGCGGGCCGAACTTGTAACGCCCCATCGTGTTACGGGTTGCAGCCTGCGGGCAGTGGTGGCAGGCTTTGCGGCAAAGACCACTCGCCCGACAGAACATACACTCACAGGAGGCGCAAATGCCTGTCAAAAACCGCTTTGCCGAATTGCAAAATGAAATCACCGCTTGGCGCCGGGATATCCATGAGCACCCGGAAATCCTGTTCGAAACGCACCGCACCAGCGCGCTTGTCGCGGAAAAGCTGCGCGAATTTGGTTGCGATGAGGTGACCGAAGGAATCGGGCGCACCGGCGTTGTCGGCGTGATCAAGGGCAAGTCGGACAGCGCGGGCAAGGTCATTGGCCTGCGCGCCGATATGGACGCCCTGCCGATCAATGAGCAGACCGGGGTGGAATATGCCTCTAAGACGCCGAATGCCATGCATGCCTGCGGTCACGATGGCCACACGGCAATGCTGCTGGGCGCGGCCAAATACCTGTCCGAGACGCGCAACTTCGATGGCACCGTGGTGGTGATCTTCCAGCCCGCCGAAGAAGGCGGCGGCGGCGGCAAGGAGATGTGCGAAGACGGCATGATGGACCGCTGGGGCATTCAGGAAGTCTATGGCATGCACAACTGGCCGGGCAAACCGGTGGGCAGCTTTGCGATCCGCGAAGGGGCGTTTTTCGCCGCGACCGATCAGTTTGACATTCATCTTGAGGGCAGGGGCGGTCACGCCGCCAAGCCGCATGAAACCGTGGACACCACGGTGATGGCAGCGCAGCTTGTGCTGGCCCTGCAGACGATCGCCAGCCGCAACGCCGATCCGGTGGATCAGATCGTCGTCTCGGTAACGTCGTTCGAGACATCGTCCAAGGCCTTCAACGTGATCCCGCAACGCGTGCACATCAAAGGAACCGTGCGCACGCAGTCCAAGGAGATGCGCGCATTGGCCGAAAAGCGGATCAAGGAGATCGCCGCCGGGATCGCGACGACCTTTGGTGGCACCGCCGACGTGGACTATCATCTTGGCTATCCGGTCATGGTCAACAGCCCAGAGCAGACAGAATTTGCCGCCGAGGTCGCCAAGTCGATTTCCGGGCAATGCGATGAGGCGCCGATTGTCATGGGCGGCGAAGACTTCGCCTTCATGCTCGAAGAGCGCCCCGGTGCCTATATTCTTGTGGGCAATGGCGACACCGCCATGGTTCACCACCCCGAATATAACTTTAACGACGAAGCGATCCCGGCAGGCTGTAGCTGGTGGGCCGAGATCGTTGAGCGCCGTATGCCCGCGGCGTGAATAGGTTTTAGAATAAAGACCTATTCAGCTGCCACGTAGACGTGAGGTTACACGTCGGCTTTCTTGCGCGTCCGGGGCTTGGCCGCTTTTGGCTTGGCCTCGGTCGCAGCTTTTGCCTTGGGCGCGGCTTTCTTGGCAGCGGGCTGGGCGGCGGCTTTTGCGCGCGGCTTGCGGGTTTTCGCGGGCGCGCTCAGGGCCTGCGTCGCACGGAACCAGTGGTCAGCGTCGCGGCCTTCGGGCTGGCCTTCGTCGAGCCAGAGAAAGAAAGCGGCTTCGGCGATTTTGGCTTCGTCGATTTGCGGGGTCGTCATGGGGCAGCTCCAGGGTATCGGGTTGAGTTAGCGCTAACTTACTTAGCGGAAATGCTGCGTTCGCACAATTATTTGCTGCGAGTGCAAGGCTGCTCCCGTGTCTTTTCTGCATCGCAGAGGGATTTTGTCTGGGAAATCAAATAGCGGTGCGCCGCGCTTTGCGCAGATGCGCGCTCGGATCACTGGCCAAAAAGGCGATTCCGGGCTTTGGAAGCGGGAGCCCGGACAATCTGGGATGTATTGCAATTGGAAGTGATGGGCTGGGCGCTGCATGGACCATGCAGCGCCCAAGGTCCTGCTTAGGTCGTCTGACCTTTTTTGTGTTTCTTCGCGCTCTTCACCATCTTGCCAAAGTTTTTCTGGCGTGCGCGCTGCTGGGCGATGCTGGCGGAGTTGTGGGCATCTTCGGCCTGCAGCTTGCGCCACCGAGACAGACGTTCCGGGTCCAGATCGCCCTTCGCGATGGCGGCCTGAACGGCGCAGCCGGGCTCTGCCTCATGGGCGCAGTTGCGGAACTTGCAGTGCGTGGCAAGCTCGGTCAGATCGTCAAAGACTTCGTCGATGCCTTCCTGCATGTCTGCCAGTTGCAATTCGCGCATGCCGGGGGTGTCAATCAGCCAGCCACCCGTGAGGGTGGGGACAAGGCTGCGAAAGGTCGTCGTATGGCGCCCCTTGGCATCGTCTTCGCGGACCGCCTGCGTCGCCTTGGCCTCGCCCGTCAGGGCGTTGCGCAAAGTGGTCTTGCCCACCCCGGAGGATCCGAGCAGCGCCAGCGTCTGGCCCTTGCCGCACCAAGGGCGCAGCCGAGCAACGTCTTCCGGGTCTTTGGCGTTGATTGCGATGGCGGTCAGCACAGGCGACAGGCGCTGGGCTTCTTTGATGTAGCTTTGTGGATCATCGGCAAGGTCGGGCTTGGTCAGGATCACCAGCGGCAGGCAATCGGCCGTGGCGGCAAGCGCCAGATAGCGTTCCAGCCGCGCAACGTTGAAATCGGCGTTGCAACTGGTGACGATGCCAAGCGTATCGACATTGGCGGCGATGCGCTGGGTATAGGCGACGTGGCCAGCGGCCTTGCGCGTCAGGGCGGACAGCGCCTCAAGTCGCCGGACCGCATGGGTCTCGTCGCACAGAACCCAATCGCCCACGGCGTATGACCCGGCATGATCCGCAGGGATCAGGCGCAGGGGCCCCTTTGCGGACAGGGCGCGCAGGCGGTCGCGCTGGACCTCGGTAACGCGGGCAGGGGTAAGGGCGGTGTCGTCTTCCGTCAGTTGACGGGCGAAATGGTCCGACCATCCAAGGTCGGCAAGCGTATAGTTGGTCAATGGATCAATCCCGTTGAGACAAACGTTTCGCGCCCGCAAAATACGGGTCGCAAGGCGTGCTCGGGCAGCATACTCAGCAGTGCGCGGCCCGGAGGGATGAGACAAGCTCCATCAAATCTCCGAAAACGGGTTCCAATCGGACGTCAGGATAGGCGGGCCGCCCGCGCTGGTCAATCATGTGCAGCGTTGATAGGACTTCGGCAAATCAAAGGTGGATGAGCCATGCAGCCAGTCAATATCATGTGCATCAAGTGGGGCACGCTGTTCGGCCCCGAATATGTCAACCGGCTCTATTCCGGCGTACGGCGGAATATGACGCGGCCGGTGCGCTTCATGGTCATGACCGAACACGCCGAGGGGCTGCACCCGGATATCGAAGTGCTGGACCTGCCGGTGGAGCCCTTTGCCGAGCCTATGGCGCAGGCTTTGGCGGTGGCCAACCGGCAGGGCGCGATGCGCAAGGTGTCGTTGTTCAGGCCCGGATTGGTGCCGGATTTGCAGGGGCCGGTTTTGGGCTTTGACCTTGATGTAGTGATCACCGGATCGTTGGACGAAATTGTCGCTCTGGCGCCGGGAACGGTGGCGATGCGCCACGACTGGACCGAAAAGCGCAAGGGGCGGCCCACGGGGCATGGCTCGGTCTTTCGGTTTGATCCCGCCCTTCATCAGTTTCTGTATGAGGATCTGGCAGCGAACCCCTACAAAGAGGTCGAACACGCGCGCGGGTCCGAGCAGCGATACACCTCACACAAGGCGATGGACCGCGGAGTTTTCACTTATATTCCGGGCGAATGGGTGGTGTCGTTCAAGTATGACTGCAACCCGTTTCCCGGCAATTATTTCCATCCGCCGCGCCTGCCTGCGCAGGCCCGCGTGGTCTGTTTCCATGGCCGTCCCAAGATGACGGATGCCTTGGACGGCTGGAAGGGGTCGTTCATCCGCTATTCCAAACCTTGCGATTGGCTGCGCGAACACTGGATTGACCGATCGAAGGCGGATTTGGGCGACGCGTGGGCTTGAGGATGGCACAAGCACAGAAATCGCCACGAATGTAGAATTTCGGGCACGCGGATGACCGCTTCGAGCCCTCACCGGACATTCGAACCAAGCGCAGCCGAGGAGCGGTCTCAGCACCCAACTCCGCTTGATGCTGAAACCGGGATGTTCGCGGCCCAACCGCGCACGCATCTTTGACAGTCCAATACGACAATGGGCCAGACCGAGTTGCTTTCAGGCGATATCTAGTTTCCAATGCCCAATATTGAACCACCCCTCAGCCATGAGCGTGGGCACGGGCGTAAGCTGTTCGTCGCCCAGTGCTTCCAAGATGCCACGCATTATTCGGGGGAATGCTACCTGCGCAAAGACGTCATCAGGAAGTTCGTCAACTGTTGTGGTCAGCGGATTGTTGAACATCTCGACGCGTTTGGCTTTTATCGTCTCGATGGATTTCAGCGCCCAATCATCCAAGTTGGCTGAAAGGCGACTGTCCCGCACGTTGTTGGGTGGACTCATTCGAAGTGCCAGACCGCTTGCGCAAGACCTTGATCCTGGCACAGTCATTTGCTCGTTGATGAACCCGGCGATACAAAAGGCGGCCAGCTTTGGCTGCTTGACTCGGTATAGATAAGTGCGCAGCTCAGTCATCGTACACATACGAGCTACCCCTTCCTGGGAAGCTTCTTCGTGTCGCCTCAAGGTACGAAGTTGTTGACGAAGTGCTAGACGTTCCTCGCGCTCGACCTTGGAATGGGGACTTTCGCCGAGCGCGGCGATCTTCTGAATGAGGCTATCGGTCTCGCGATCACGGATGACGATGTGTCCGTTGGGCCAATCCTGAAAATCCTCCCACAGCTCTTGGAAATCCAGCGAAAGCTCTGCACTGGTTTTTTCAAGTCTACCCTGCGTAGTGTGCCAAGTACCCAGTAGCGGCGATCGCGACGCGCTTCCCTTCGCCCCAAAGTGCTTGTCTGCAACTTGGGGGTCTTTCAAGGCGCGACGTAAGATTTCGCTCCAGCCGAGCAATACAACTTCAAAAAGATGGTTCTTGTTGTGCGTCTCATTAATTTTGCGCACGTGCGCTTGAAGGGTGGTATCGTCCGGAGCAGTGGTGAGGATATAAAAAGCCATAAGCTTTGGCCGGAACTCCTGAGCCGCCAGTACCTCATTATCGATTTGCTTGGCGGTGAGCCGGGAAACTGGCCACCTTGAACGCCGTTTGCATTGCAAGCCAATGGGATAAATCGCACCATTGCGACCTACGATGTCCACGCCATGCTGCCGCTGGCCAGCACGGCCGTGTCTAACCATTGCCGGGTCCTGCCAAGACGACTGGAAAACATCGGCACACAGTTCCTCGAACTGATCCCAAGATCGCGGCGGCGGATAGTCGGCAAGGATATGCATAAGGTGGATAAGCTCAAACTACGGATTTGGGTTCAATCTAGCAGCAGGACATCTGATCATCGATAGGTTGTTTCGTGCTGCCTTCAGCTTTTGGAGTAGCGTTGCTAGGTCCGCAAAGGGGACATTCCCAAACTATTTCGGTTGGCTTGCCGTTCTTCTGGCACCTTCCTGCCTTTACCCCTCACACCCCGCCCTTGCCCCCCAAGACCCTGTCAGGCTATAGGCAAGCCAAAGGATACACGAAGAAGGGCAGAGCCATGGGCCGACGTGTCGTTGTTACAGGACTTGGGCTGGTTACACCGCTGGCCTGCGGGGTCGAGGAAACCTGGAGCCGTCTTCTGGCCGGGCAGTCCGGGGCCGGAACGATCCAGAAATTCGATGCCAGTCATCTGGCAACCAACTATGCCTGCGAGGTTCCTTATGGGGACGGCACGGATGGCACCTTTGATCCGAACGCTTATCTGGACAAGAAAGAGCAGCGCAAGATCGACGAGTTCATCCTGTTCGGCATGGCCGCAGCGGCGCAGGCCGTCGCGGATAGTGGCTGGGCCCCCGAGGATGAAGAAAGCCGCGAGCGCACTGGCGTGATGATCGGGTCCGGGATTGGCGGATTGAACTCGATTGCGGAAACGGCGCTTTTGATCAAGGAAAAAGGGCCGCGGCGCGTGTCGCCTTTCTTTATTCCCGGTGCTCTGATCAACCTGATTTCTGGCAATGTCTCGATCAAATATGGCTTCAAAGGCCCGAACCATGCGGTTGTAACGGCCTGTTCGACGGGCGCGCATGCCATTGGCGATGCGGCGCGGCTGATCAAATACGGCGACGCCGACGTGATGCTGGCGGGCGGCGCCGAGGCGGCGATCGGTGAGATTGGCATCGCGGGCTTTAACGCCTGCAAGGCGCTGTCCACCAAGCGTGCCGACGATCCGACCAAGGCCAGCCGCCCCTATGACGCTGACCGTGACGGCTTTGTCATGGGTGAGGGCGCAGGCGTTGTCGTGCTGGAAGAATACGAGCACGCCAAGGCGCGCGGCGCCAAAATTTACGCCGAGGTTTGCGGCTATGGTCTGACCGGGGATGCCTATCACATCACTGCTCCGTCCGAGACCGGCGAAGGCGGCGAACGCTCGATGCGTGCTGCGCTGAAGGATGCCGGGATTGAGCCGTCGCAGATCGATTACATCAACGCGCATGGCACCAGCACGATGGCTGACACCATCGAACTGGGCGCGGTTGAGCGCATGTTGGGTGACGCGGCCAGCAAGGCCACAATGTCGAGCACCAAATCCGCCACTGGGCACCTGCTGGGGGCTGCGGGCGCGATCGAGGCCGTGTTCAGCATTCTGGCGATCCGCGATCAGGTGGCTCCGCCGACGATCAACCTCGACAATCCGGCAGTTGAGACCAAACTGGATCTGGCGCCCAATGCCAAGCGCGAACGCGAGATCACTTATGCGCTGTCGAACTCCTTTGGTTTCGGCGGCACCAACGCTTCGGTTGTTTTCGGGAAAGTGAGCTAAGCCTATGTGGCGCCACATTGCCTCGAACGCGCTGACCTTCATGGTCGTCGCGGTGTTTCTCTTTGGCGGCGTCCTGATCTGGGCGCAAAGTCAGTATCACGCGCAAGGGCCGCTGGCGCAGGCGATCTGCCTTGAGGTGCCACGCGGCACCAACATGAAGCGCGTCTCGCAGAACCTGGCCGACCAAGGGGCGATCAAAAGCGCGACCATGTTCCGGTTGGGCGCGGATTATACCGACAGGACGCAGTCGCTGAAGGCGGGCAGCTATCTTGTGCCCGAGGGCGCATCGATGTCGGAAATCGTTGACATCGTGACCAAGGGTGGCGCCTCGACCTGCGGCACCGAGGTGGTCTATCGGGTCGGGATCACCCGCGCCACCGTTCAGGTGCGCGAGATTGACCCGGTCACCGGGCGCTATGAGGAAAAGGCCAGCTTTGATCCGGGCGAGGGCGAGGTTCCCGACGTCTACACGCAGGTGCGCGAAAAGGGCGATACCCGGTACCGCGTGGCCTTGGCCGAAGGTGTGACCAGCTGGCAGGTGGTTCAGGAATTGGGGCAGATCGACGTGCTGGACGGCACGGTCGAAGTCCCGCCCGAGGGCAGTCTGGCCCCCGACAGCTATGAGATCAGTCCCGGGGATACCCGCGCCAGCGTGATCGAGCGGATGCAGGCCGCCCAAGAAGTGATCCTTGCGCAAGCTTGGCAGGAACGCGCTGAAGGACTGCCGATCGACACCCCCGAAGAGGCGCTGATTCTTGCCTCGATCATCGAGAAGGAAACAGGCGGACCAGACGAACGCTTTGATGTGGCCTCGGTTTTTGTGAACCGTCTGGAGCGCGGCATGCGCCTGCAAACGGACCCGACGGTGATTTACGGCATCACGCAGGGCGAAGCGCCCTTGGGCCGGGGCTTGCGTCAGTCCGAACTTCGGCGCGAGACACCCTGGAACACTTATGTGATCCCGGCCTTGCCGCCGACGCCCATCGCGAACCCGGGCCGCGCCAGCATCGAGGCGGCCCTGAACCCAGCAAATACCGACTACATCTATTTTGTGGCCAAAACGCTGGACCCCCGCGACGGGCACAACTTTGCCGAAACTCTTGAGGCGCATAACGCCAACGTCGCCGCGTATCGCAAGCTTGAGGCTGAGCGGCCTTAGGCGCGGCTGGACGACACCCCGACTGCGGGTCTTTGGTCCCGCAGCGGCCCGCCCTCCAGACCTGCGCCCTTGCTGGTTTCCTTGGTTTCAGGTGTCTTTCGACAGGACATAGCGCGGACCCGAACCGGTGCGGGCGGCTCGGTCTTCTGCGTTGTACAGGTGGCAGGCCTCAAGCGAGAGGCAGCCGCAGCCGATGCAGCTATCCAAGCGGCTGCGCAATCTTTGCATCTGGTCGATGCGCTGATCCAACACCCGTCCGAAGCGTTTCGAGATGCGCGTCCAGTCGGATTTCGCGGGCGCGCGGTGGTCGGGCAGAGGCGCCAGTTGCGCCTTGATTTCGGCGAGCGAGAACCCAAGCTGCTGGGCGATCAGAATGAAAGACAGTCGCCGGATATCGGCGCGGGCGAAACGGCGCTGACCGGCGGCGTTGCGGGTCGGATGCACGAGCGCTTCGGATTCGTAGTGACGTATTGCGGAGGTTGCCAGCCCGGTGCGCGCCGCCACCTCTCCGATTGTAAGTCCGTCCTTTGGCATGTCTCTGATTCCATGTATTTCTTAGTCCTTGCCTTAAAGTTTACTTGAACTCGTATGGTACTGTCATCAAAAACGAAGGAGCAAGATCATGACCGCACAATTGGAACACGCCAACATCACCGTCGCCGACCCGAAAGCCACCGCCCAGGTGCTGTGTGACCTGTTTGACTGGCGTGTCCGCTGGCAAGGCGCCGCCATCGACAATGGATTTTCGGTGCATGTCGGCTCGGACGCCGGATACCTCGCGCTTTACGCGCCGGGCACAGGTACGGCTGAGCCAGCGACGCGCTATCGCCACGAAGGCGGGTTGAACCACGTCGGTCTGGTTGTGGAGGACCTTGATGCGATGGAGGCGCGGGTCAAGGCTGCGGGCTTTGAACCGCACAGCCATGCGGATTACGAGCCGGGACGTCGGTTCTATTTCTTTGGACCGGATGGCGTCGAATTCGAGTTGGTCAGCTATGAGTGATCCGATCCTCTTTCTGGCCTATCCGGATCGGCTGCACTGCCATGTCACGCTGGCCCGGCTGGGGCTGCGCTGCAAACCAAGGCGGCGCTGGTTCCGACGGAGGTAAGATCGCCAAAGCGAAACCCACGCGCCCGGCCTCTTGGCGGGGCGCAGCTAACGTGGTACCATTTGCATATGAAGACCAACGCCGCCCTGATTATCTGCTGCATTACCTGCTGACATTGTCGGTGGGCCTGTCTTCTATTCCAATCCCCATGTGAAGTTGCTAAGCCCGCCGCGACCCTTCGCGCGAGGAAGACTCATGGAAATTTCGCTCACCAATTCGATGACCCGCAAAAAAGAGCGGTTCGTCCCGATCGATCCGCAGAACGTGCGCATGTATGTCTGTGGCCCGACGGTCTATGATCGCGCGCATCTGGGCAATGCGCGTCCGGCGATTGTGTTTGACGTTTTGTTCCGGCTGCTACGGCATGTCTATGGCCCGGATCACGTCACCTATGTGCGCAATTTCACTGACGTCGATGACAAGATCAACGCGCGGGCGGAGGCCTCTGGCCGGTCCATCGGGGAGATTACCGAAGAAACCACACGCTGGTATCTGGAGGATATGGGCGCGGTTGGCGTGATGGAACCGACGCAGATGCCGCGCGCGACGCAGTATATCCCGCAAATGGTGGCGATGATCGAAGATCTGATCACCAAGGGCAACGCTTATGAGGCCGAGGGACATGTGCTGTTCTCGGTCGGTAGCTACAAGGATTATGGGCGGCTGTCGGGGCGTTCTGTCGATGACATGATCGCCGGGGCGCGGGTCGAGGTGGCACCGTACAAGCGCGATCCGATGGATTTTGTTCTGTGGAAGCCTTCGTCGCGCGATTTGCCGGGATGGGACAGCCCTTGGGGCCGTGGACGCCCCGGCTGGCACATCGAATGCTCGGCCATGAGCTATGAGTTGCTGGGGGAGACCTTTGACATTCATGGCGGCGGCAACGATCTGCTGTTTCCGCACCACGAGAATGAGATCGCTCAGTCCTGCTGTGCGCACCCCAAGGGGGGCTTTGCCAAGGTCTGGATGCACAACGAGATGCTTCAGGTCGAAGGCAAGAAGATGTCCAAGTCGCTGGGTAACTTCTTTACCGTCCGCGATCTTCTGGATGGTCACGATGGCCTGCCCGGTGTGCCGGGCGAAGTGATCCGCTTTGTCATGCTGAGCACGCATTACCGCAAACCGATGGATTGGACGGCGGAGAAGGCGCGCGAGGCCGAGGCGACGCTGCGCAAGTGGCGGGCGATGGTGGACGGAACGCCAGAAGCGCAGGTCCCGGATCAGGTGCTTGCCGCGCTGGCCGAAGACCTGAATACAGCGGGCGCGATTGCAGAATTGCACAAACTTGCGTCAGCAGGTGAGGTGTCCGCACTGAAGGCCGGGGCGGGATTGCTCGGGCTGTTGAGTGACGAGATGGGCGGATGGGACGTTGTTTCGGTTGATTTGTCCGGACTGACGGAAAGACTGGCCGATGCTCGGATCAAGGCTATGGAAAGTAAAGATTTTTCCGAAGTGGATCGGATGAAATCTGCCTTGATTGCGGCCGGGGTGGAGGTGCGAATGTCCAAGGCGGGCGTCGAGTTGGTGCCGGGCACCGGGTTCGATGCGGGCAAGTTGGAGGGCTTGGCATGACTGAGCGGTGCGTCTTTGGCCGGTGTCGCAGTGGGGGCCAGCCCCCACACCCCCGGGATATTTTTGGACCAGTGAATGAGGGAGCCGGGGCATGAAAGAGCGGCTCTATCTGTACGACACAACGTTGCGCGACGGGCAGCAGACGCAAGGCGTGCAGTTTTCGACGGCGGAGAAGCTGCGGATCGCGGCGGCCTTGGACGGGCTGGGGATTGACTACATCGAGGGTGGCTGGCCCGGAGCAAATCCGACCGACAGCGCGTTTTTCGAAGAGGTCGGGCAGACGCAGGCGCGTCTGACGGCTTTTGGGATGACCAAGCGGGCCGGGCGCTCGGCTGAGAACGACGATGTTCTGGCGGCGGTTCTGAATGCCGGGACCGGGGCGGTTTGTCTGGTGGGTAAGTCGCATGATTTTCATGTGACCAAGGCGCTTGGTGTGTCGCTTGAGGAAAACCTGGACAGCATCCGCGCCAGCATGGCGCATCTGGTTGCCTCAAGGCGCGAGGCCTTGTTCGACGCTGAGCATTTCTTTGACGGCTACAAGGCCAATCCCGGCTATGCGCTGGATTGCCTGAAGGTTGCCTTGGACGCCGGGGCGCGCTGGGTTGTCTTGTGTGACACCAATGGTGGGGCCTTGCCGCATGAGATCGGGCGGATCGTCAGCGAGGTTGTTGCGGCGGGCATTCCGGGCGAACAGCTGGGCATTCACACGCATAACGACACCGAGAATGCCGTTGCGGGCAGTCTGGCGGCCGTTCTTGCGGGGGCTCGTCAGGTGCAAGGCACGCTCAACGGGTTGGGCGAGCGCTGCGGCAATGCCAATCTGACCTCGTTGATTCCGACGTTGCTGTTGAAAGAACCCTTTGCCAGCCAGTTCGAGACTGGGGTCAGCCTTGAGGCGCTGCAAGGGCTGACGCGGGTCAGCCGCATGCTGGACGACATCCTGAACCGCGTTCCGATGAAGCAGGCGCCTTATGTGGGGACCTCGGCCTTTGCGCACAAGGCAGGTCTGCACGCCAGCGCGATCCTCAAGGACCCGTCGACCTATGAACATGTGGTGCCGACCTGTGTGGGCAACGAACGCATCATTCCAATGTCCAATCAGGCGGGGCAATCGAACCTGCGCAAACGTCTGACCGAGGCGGGTTTGAGCGTTGAAAAGGGCAATCCGGCCTTGGCGCGCATTCTGGAACGGGTCAAGGAGCGCGAGAGCGAGGGGTATTCCTATGACACCGCGCAGGCCAGCTTTGAGTTGTTGGCGCGCGAGGAATTGGGCCAGTTGCCGGACTTCTTCGAGGTCAAGCGCTACCGGGTGACGGTGGAGCGGCGCAAGAACAAGTACAACAAGATGGTCAGCCTGTCCGAGGCAGTGGTCGTCGTGAAGGTGGACGGCGAGAAGAAGCTGTCGGTGTCTGAGTCGATGGACGAGGAGGGATGCGATCGCGGCCCGGTGAACGCGTTGTCCAAGGCTTTGGCCAAGGACCTTGGCCCTTATCAAGGCATGATCGACGATATGAGACTGGTCGATTTCAAGGTGCGTATCACGCAAGGCGGCACCGAGGCGGTCACGCGGGTGACCATCGACAGCGAAGATGGCAAGGGGCGGCGTTGGTCCACCGTGGGGGTCAGCGCGAACATCGTCGATGCCTCGTTCGAGGCCTTGCTGGACGCCGTGCGATGGAAGCTTGTGCGGGACGGCGCGAAGGGATGAGCGCTGCGTTTTTCACCTTGCACGACGACTTGCCGCGCGAAGGGCCTGGCCGGGCCGAAGATGTGGCCTGGGCTCTGGGGCTTGGCGGGGCGATGCCGGGCGCGCGGGTGCTGGATGCGGGCTGCGGTCCGGGCGCGGATATCTCGGCGCTATTGCTGGCGGTGGCCCCGGGCGGGCATGTCGTCGCGGTCGATGCGCACGCGCCTTTTGTTCATCAGGCCGAGCGGCGCTGGGGCCGGGATTCCCGTGTGACCCTTGTCACAGGGGACATGCGGGATGTGGACGGGCCTTTCGATGTGATCTGGTGTGCCGGGGCGCTCTATTTTCTTGGGCTTCTCGATGGGCTTCGGGTGATGCGGGACAAGCTTCGGCCCGGTGGTTTGATGTGTTTCTCCGAGATGGTCGTCCGCGTGCCCGCGCCCGATGCCGATCTGCGCGCCGCGCTTGAGGCTGAATATCCCGCGATTGGCGATCAGACCCGTCTGAAAGGAATGATCCGCGCCGCAGGGCTGGACCTGATCGGGCAAAAGATCCTGCCGCGTGCCTCGTGGGAGGCGTATTTCCAGCCGATGGAAAAGCGCATTGCGCAGCTGCGGCCGACGGCGGATGAAGATCTGGCCGCCGTATTGGACGAGGCCGAGGCCGAGATCGCGCTGTGGCGGCGGTATTGGGAACAGTTCGGCTATGCGCTTAGCGTGGTGAGGCGGCCTGAATGAGCGATCCTTTCGAGAATAACGCCGATCTGGTGGCCTGCGCCAAGCTGGTTCAGCAGGGCGATCCAGACCGTTTTGCGGCGGCCATGGCAGCTCCGGTGTCGGCGCGCACCGTGTTGTTCCCGATCTACGCATTCAACATCGAAGTCAGCCGCGCGCCCTGGATGACCCAAGAGCCGATGATCGCGCAGATGCGGCTGCAATGGTGGGCTGATGCGCTGGAGGAAATTCGTGCGGGCGGCATGGTCAGACGACACGAAGTGGTCACGCCGCTGGCTTTGGCGATTGGTCCTGACGGCGCCGTGCGCCTGCAGGATCTGGTTGAAGCGCGGCGTTTGGATATCGAAAAAGCGCCCTTTGAAGACGAGGCCGCATTGCTGGCCTATCTGGAGCGAACGACCGGGGCCTTGGCCCTGTCCGCCGCCGAAGCCTTGGGTCTGCGCGGGTCGTTTGATGATCTGTCAGCTTGGGGCAGGGCGGCCGGACTGGTGCGCTATTTGCAGGCGGTGCCCGAGCTGGAGGCGCGGGGCAAGCTGCCTTTGCCGGATGGCCGTGCCGACGCCTTGGCGCGACTGGCCGAGGCCGAGTTGCAATCCCTGCAGGCAGTTGGCGGGTTGCGTGGACTGAAGCGGCAGCTTGGCAAAGTGCCGTCAGCGGCGGCTCTGGAATTCTGGCAGGTGCCTGCTTTGCTGCGCCAGATCGTCAAAGATCCGGGTGCGGTTGCGGAGGCACGTTTGGGGCTGAGCGAGTTTGGCAAACGCTGGCGTCTGCTCTTGGCGGCAAGCTAAGCTGACCGGGCGGGCGGCTTGGCCCGTCAGGCGAATTCGTCCTTTGGGCGCAAGACCAGCCAGATCAACGCGCCGCCAGCCAGCACGAGGAACGGCGCCATGGCAAGGTTGACCGCTGTCCAACCCGCCTGCGGCGTGCCGCCCGAACAGTTCATCAATCCACCCGACGACAGTGAGGCAAAGGTCACACCACCAAAGACCAAAAGATCGTTCAGGCCCTGCATACGGCCGCGCTCGTGCGGCTCGTGTGCACCAGCCAACATGGTCGTGGCGCCGATGAAGCCGAAGTTCCAGCCGACGCCCAGAAGGATCAGCGCCACGAAGAACTGCTCAAGCTCAACACCGGACAGGGCGACGGCGCCCGCACCGGCAAGGATCACGAGGCCGGAGGCGACGATCTTTTCCACTCCAAAGCGCGCGATCAGGTGTCCGGTGAAGAACGAGGGGATATACATCGCCAGAACGTGGGCCGTGACCACATCCGCGGCGTTGTTCTTGGTGAAACCGCAGCCCACCACCGCCAGTGGCGTCGAGGTCATCACAAGGTTCATCAAGGCGTAGGACACCATGGCGCAGATCACCGCGACGGCGATGCGCGGGGTCTTGAGCAACTCGATCCGGCTGCGCCCCTTTGGCGCGTCCTCGGACGGAACGGGCGGCTTGGGGATGCGCAGGAACAGGAACAGGCCCGAGCCGATCACATTGACGGCGATCACCGCCAGATATGTTCCGAAGAAGGGGATGACATAGGCGTCGGCCGTGAGCTTGACCAATTGCGGCCCGATGATGGCCGAGACCAAGCCTCCGGCCATGACATAGGAAATCGCCTTTGGGCGAAATTCGTCAGACGCGGTGTCAGCGGCGGCAAACCGGTAAAAGCCCTGCGCTGACATGTAGATGCCCGTCAGCAGCGAGCCAAGCAAGTATATCGGGAAGGACGCCACATAAAGCCCGTAGGCCCCGACCGCGCCGCCAAGCGCGCCGCCAAGCGTGCCGAGCATGAACCCTTGTTGCCGACCAAGCTTTTGCATCAGATGCGACACCGGCGTGGCGGCGAGCATCGAGCCCAGCACGATCAGCGAGATCGGCAGCGTCGCAAAGCACGGATTGGGCGCCAGCGACTGACCCGCCAGCCCGCCAATGGTAAAGATCATCGGCATCTGCGCGCCCAAGAGCGCCTGTGCGGCGACGAGGACGGCGACATTGCGCCGGGCTATGCTGTCGGTGGGCTGTGTCATGGGCAAATGGGTAAGCGGCGCTGCCAGATATCGCAAGAGGGGAATGTGTGAGCAGGGGCCACATTGATACAATTAAATTGTGCGGCTTGAGCGCGCTTGATGATCTGGCGGGGCTGCTATCAATTAGTGCGCTTCCGCGCGCCCTTGTTCAGAAAACCTGCGAGGCGACGCAAAAGCGCCTTTGTGGCGCTTGTGGTGGGGCCTGAGGGTGGCGTATCGGGGAGCCATGAAGACGGTGTTGATCATTGGTGGCTCGGCCGAGGCGCGAGGTTTGTCGCGCGCCTTGCCCGGGGCGTCGGTGCGCTTGCCGGTTCCCGAGCGCGTGGCGCAGGCTTGGCCGGGTGAGGTCAGTTTTGGCGCCGTGACGGCGGAATGGATTGCACAAAAAGGGGTGAGAGCCGTGATCGAGGCTGCTCATCCTTGTGACGATCATGCCGCATGGCAGGTGGCGCAGGCCTGCGGCGAGGCTGGGGTGGTCCGGCTGCAATTGGTGCGCCCGCAATGGCGGGCCAGACGGCGCGATCACTGGGTGCGTTTGCGCCGACCCGATGAGGCGGCCCGGATCATCCCCAAAGGGGCGCGCATTCTGCTGACCACGGGCCGAGCGCTGCTGCCTGGATTTCGCGGGCTCGACGCCTATTTTCTCGTGCGGCGGATCGGCACCGCTGCGGTGCCTTTCCCGCTGCGGCAAGGCAAGTTTCTTTACGGCGAGGGGCCGTTCTCGGTGGCCGAGGAGATCGCGCTTTTGCGCAGGGAACGGATTGACTGGCTGGTGATGCGCAATGCAGGTGGCCTTGGCGGTTGGCCCAAGCTGGAGGCGGCGCGGCGGCTGGGGTTGCCAGTGGCTATGATCGACCGGCCCCGGCGTCCGGGAGGGCCGCGGGTTCATACGATTGAGGAGGCATTGGCATGGCTGGCAAAACAGCAGAACGCGTGATCATGGGCAATGCCTGCGTCGCCGAAGGGGCAGCTTGGCTGGCAACTCGGGATACCCGTTTCGAACAGGCGCTTGCGCAGACCGGGCCTTTGCCTTTGCGTCTGCGTCCTGATGGCTTTGCGCAACTTTTGCAGGCGATTGTCAGCCAGCAGGTCAGCGTCGCCTCGGCCCGGGCAATCTGGAGCAAGCTTGAGACCGCAGAGATGACTGACCCCGAGGCAATTCTGTCGGTCAGCGAAGATGACCTGCGGGCCTTGGGTCTCAGCCGTCAAAAGGCCAGCTATGCGCAGGCTTTGGCGCAGGCGGGGATCGACTATGTTGCCCTGCGCCCTGCGCCCTCGGGCGAGGTTGTGCGCCGATTGACCGCCGTAAAGGGCATTGGTGTCTGGACGGCGGAAATCTATGCGATGTTCAGCCTTGGCCGCGCCGATGTCTTTGCTCCGGGCGATCTGGCCTTGCAAGAAGGCGCCCGTATCCTGTTCGATCTGCCGGAACGGCCCAAGGATCGCGCCTTGCGCCAGATGGCCGAAGACTGGGCCCCTTGGAGATCGGTTGCGGCCCGCATTCTGTGGGCCTACTACCATGTGGTGAAACAAAGGGAGGGCACCCTGTGACCCGCGTACTTCAAACCGGACGCAAAGAACCCGTTTCGGGCGACAAGAGATCCTGTGTGGTCTTTCTGCATGGCTATGGCGCCAATGGGGCAGACCTTTTGGGCTTGGCCGATCCGCTGGGCGAACATCTGCCCGACACGCTGTTCGTCGCCCCTGATGCGCCGGAAAGCTGCGCCGGGGCACCGTTTGGATATCAGTGGTTTCCGATTCCCTGGATCGACGGCTCATCGGAAGAGGAATCGCGCAGCGGCATGCTGCACGCGGTGGACGATTTGAACGCCTTTCTTGATGCGCTGATGGTGGACGAAGACCTGATGCCCGAGCAGGTGGCGTTGGTAGGTTTCAGCCAAGGCACGATGATGAGCCTGCATGTCGGGCCCCGCCGCGAAGACGAACTGGCGGGGATCGTCGGGTTTTCGGGGCGGTTGCTGGAACCGGAATTGTTGGTCGATGAGGTGGTCAGTCGCCCTCAGATACTCTTGGTGCATGGCGATCAGGATGATGTTGTGCCGCCGCAATCCATGCCTCAGGCCGCCGAAGCCTTGCAAGAGGCAGGATGGAAAGAGGTCTATGCCCATGTCATGAAGGGCACCGGCCACGGTATTTCGCCCGATGGGCTTGGCGTTGCGCTGGCCTTTTTGCGGGACAAATGCCGATTCTGAACCGTGACGGATCAGCGGGCGGGGACTGCCGCCTCGTGGATCGCTCTGACCTGCGGGGAAATGCCTGTCATATGGGCGTTACCCGGTTGTTCTAACTGTCGTGGTGACCACAGCATTTTGCGGGGCTTGCAGGATCGCAAACACGAGATATAGTGGTTAATAGCTGGGGCGGGGTGTCCCGCTCTGGTGCTTGAAAAACAGGCAGACAGGGCGGAGGATGAGTCCCCCAATGGACGGCGATTTCAGAACTTCATTTGTCCGCGAGCCGGGCGTGTTAAAGCAGCATCCTGCCTTGGTGCTGAACGCGGATTACAGGCCTTTGTCCTATTACCCGCTCAGCCTTTGGCCTTGGCAGGAGGCGATCAAGGCGGCCTATCTCGACCGGGTGGACATCGTGGCCGAGTATGACGAAGTGGTCCACAGTCCAACTATGACGCTGCGAATACCCAGCGTGGTTGTCCTGAAAGACTATGTGAAACCCAGAAAGCGCGTGGCCTTCACGCGCTTTAATCTTTTCTTGAGGGACGAATTTCGCTGCCAATATTGTGGCGGCAAGAAAGAGCTTACCTTTGACCACGTGATCCCGCGCGCCTCGGGCGGAGTGACCAGTTGGGAAAACGTTGTGGCGGCCTGTGCGCCTTGCAACCTGCGCAAAGGGTCCAAGAGCGTGCGTCAGGCAGGCTTTTCCTTGCGCAAACCACCGCGTCAGCCGGGGGCGCAAGAACTGATGAACCTTGGCCGAAAATTTCCGCCCAACCATTTGCACGACAGTTGGATGGACTTTCTGTACTGGGATGCGGAATTGGAGGCGTAATCAAACGCCGCCGGTTTGTCGTGTCTCAGTAGCCACATCTTTGCCGACATTCCTCAATCTGCGTCGGCGATCATGATGGTTTGGTCAAACCGGGCTTCTTTCAGGTCCGGAGTGTTGATCAGGATATGCATCGCAAGGCTGGGAACGTCGAAGCCGTCGAATTCCCAAAGCCCCAGCAACAGCCGGTCATAGGACTGGTATTCGGGGAAGAAGCTGCGCTGGTCCAATTGCATGGGCTGGGCATAGCCGCCGATGGTCGTTCCCAGATCCGGCAGGCCGAAAGCTTCTACAATGTCGTAATAATCCGGGGCGTCCGGCGTGTCGTTGATCAAGGCTTCAAGCTGCGTGGAAAGCGCCTCGGCGTGCCAGTTGTTGAAAGGGGGCGGCTGTCTGACACTGTCCCAAATGGCCAGCTTGACGGGTGTTTCCGCAAAGACCTGTTCGGCGACAGGGTGCTCGGCTGCTGGGATTTGATAGGGTGTTTCCGCCAACCCCTTGGTATCCCTGTGATATTCCAGCCGAAAACCATCGCCGTGCGCCAGTGGGAAAAAACCGGCTTCGAATTGATCTGGAGAAAAGGTGATTCCGCGCTCGGCAATGTCGTGGGTCACGAACAGTTGGAGCAGGCCTTTGCGCGGAAAATCCGGCAAGGGCGGCAGCGCGGACAGATCAATCTGCATCACAAAGATCATCGGGTTCCCCTGCGGATCGCAGGGCAGAGTGTGACCGGACGGCCAGGCGACAGGCCCGCCCGCACGGCTTTCCAACAGCGATGCCGCCCGGCCCGTGACCTCATAGGGCAGGGCGCTGCGGGCAACGGACCGATGGCCTTTCTCGATTTGGTCTATCGCTGTCCGGTGCAGGGCAAGAAACTCATCAACGTCCATTGTCGGCCTCATGATCGGAGTGGGTCAGGAAATCGTCGCAGGACAAAAGAAAAGCCGCCCCGAAGGACGGCTTCCCTTGAATTCTGTAACTGGCCTCAGCTCTCTTGCGGGGCGGGCCGTTGCGGTTGCGGCTGCACGGGGGCAGCGGCGCGGGGGGCGCCTGCGGCAGCCTTGCCACCGGACAGCGGATCGTCCTGACGCTGAACCGACCCCTCGAAATGGGCGCCGGATTCGATGGCGATGGTCTTGTGGATGATGTCACCCTCAACACGTGCGGTCGCGGTCAGACGGACCTTGAGACCACGGACGCGGCCCACGATACGGCCATTCACAACCACATCGTCAGCGATCACTTCGCCTTTGATGGTGGCGCTTTCGCCGATGGTCAGCAGGTGGGCGCGGATGTCGCCTTCGACGGTGCCTTCGACCTGAATGTCGCCGGTGGTGCGAATGTTGCCGGTGATGTGCAGGTCATTCGACAGAATAGAGGCCGGCGGCTTTGCCTTGGGCGTCGTCGGCTTGCTGAAATCGGCCGAAGGGGCACGAGGAGTATCAGCCGGGGCTGCGGGCTTTGCAGCTGTGTTGTCATCGGCCTTATGGCCGGGTTCATTGATTTTACTTTTAGAAAACATCGTTCGCAGCCTTGATGTAGATCATCGGATTAACGGGTTTGCCGCCGACTCGGACCTCATAGTGCAGGTGGGTCCCGGTCGACCGTCCAGTGTTCCCCATATCACCGATCCTCTGTCCGCGCGAGACTCTTTGACCGACTTTTACGCGAATTTTGGACTGGTGGGCATAGCGGGTCTCGATCCCGAATTCATGCTGGATCTTGACCAGACGGCCATAGCCGGAGGACCAGCCCGCATGGGTGACCACGCCATCGGCGGTTGCGTAGATCGGGGTGCCGTGCGGCGCTGCGAAATCGGTGCCGGCGTGAAGGCGGCCCCAACGATAGCCAAAGCCCGAGGTAAAGCGGAACGGATCCTTGAGCGGCGTGGCAAACGGTGCCTTCTGTGCCGCGATCCGATACAGGTTCAGGCGGTCCATCTCACCAAGGATGCGGTTGGCGCGCTTGGTGTCTGCCGAAGGCTCTTCACCGCGGGTCGAGAAAGACAGCGGGGTCAACGGCCCACCCTGACCGGAATAGCCCTTGCGGACCTGGTTCAGGATGGTGTCGGGGTCCATGCCCGCCTTTTCAAACATCTTGTCGAGCGGCTTGACCGAGACTGTCATCGCCTCTTCGAGTTGGCGGAAGATGCGGTCGTTCTTCTCTTCCATCTTATCGATTTCAGACTGCATCTCGGCGGCACGCACCAAGGCGGCTTGCGCGTCGGCAACAACCTGATCGCGCTCTTCGGCGGTGCGGGCCAGCGCATCGGCGAGGAAATCCATGGTGCCATCGCCCTGACCACCGGCCGAAGCCACAACGGTGCCATTGCCATCAAGCTGCGATTCCATCGCTGCCAGCCGCTTGGAGATACCTTCGCGGTCTTTCATGGTGTCGCGCAGCGTGGTCTGGATCACGTCGATCCCGGTCGACAACTCGCGGCGACGGGTCTCTGACTCCAGAAGCTGGGTCTGCATGACCGAAATCTGCTTGAGTGCGGCGTTGAAACGTTCCTGCGCGGCCAGCGCCTCTCCGGCGCGGCTGTCACGCTCGGACGAGAGGGCATTGAGCCGCTGCTGGTAAGTGATCTGTTCGCGTTTCGCCTGTTCGCGGAAGTTGCCTGCCCCAATCGAGTCCATCAGCAAGATGGCCGTGGCGACAATCGTCCAGGACAACAATAAAGTTGATCCGGCAAAGGCGATGGCTTGGGTTTCGGGCTTGAGGCGAATGAACCGTGTGTCGGTTTCGGATCGAAGAAAGAGTCGGCGTTCCGGAAAGAAGCGCTCGATCACAGCATGTGTCTTAATTGCAAGACGTGTTCTCACGTGACCGTCCTTCTATAACCCATCCCAATGCCACACAGTTCGGCTCCCCAACCGACTTTGCGCCTGTCGGGCTTATCCAGACATCGGCAAGTCTGCAAGTAATTTGGGCTCTCGATTCGGACCGGGAGGCGGTCTGTTGCCCAAATGGCAAAAATCCGCCGATCTTAAGGGCTTCAACGGAGCTTTTGATCCGGCAACTTATCCGCGAGCGGCCAATAGAAGTCTGGCGGCAGGCCGGCTTCGGCGCGTTTTTCCTCGTTGAATGGGGGCTTTAGTGGGCCGTGAAAATATTTCCGGACCAGTGCATGAAAGACAACAACCGGATCCTGCTCGTGACGGCCACACAGAAAGTGGAACCACTTGGAGCCATAGGCCACATGGCTGACTTCCTCGGCATAGATGGTTTCCAGCGCTTTGACGGCATTTTTCACTCCGCCCTTGCGGAATATCTCGATCATTCCGGGGGTTACGTCCAAGCCCCGCGCCTCGAGCACCATCGGCACAACGGCCAGCCGGCCGTGCAGATCATCGACGGTATCTTCTGCCGCGCGCCACATGCCCGCGTGCGCCGGAAGCGCGCCGTAAAAGCTGCCAAGCTCTTCAAGGCAATCGCACATCAGATTGAAATGTTTGGATTCTTCGTCAGCGGCCTTGACCCAGTCGTCATAGAACCCCAGCGGCATCGCAACATCGGCAAAACGCGGGATTATGTCCCAATGCAGATCGACGGCGTTCAACTCGATATGGGCCACCGCGTGCAACAGGGCGATTCTTCCCTGCGGGCTGCCGGGCTTGCGCTTTGGCACATCGCGGGGGTCCAGAAGTTCAGGCCTTTCGGGGCGCGAGGGGCGCAAAGGGGGGCTTGCCCGGCCGATGTCCAAAGCCTCTCCGGCCTTGCGCGCAGCAAACCACGTCGCCGCATAGTCCCTTGATTTCGCGGTTTTTTCCCGCCCATCCGCCGTGGTCAATACATCCACGGCCATCTCGCACAATGTCAGCAATCTGGGTCCTGTCTTCATCTTGTCAAAAATACCCGGGGGAGCGCGCAGCGCGGGGGCAAAGCCCCCAGTTCCGCGATCGGGTCAATGGGCCTTGACGGCTTCAAGCACCTCTTCGGCATGGCCGGGCACCTTCACTTTGCGCCATTCGCGCAGGATCTTGCCGTCGCCGTCGATAAGGAAAGTCGATCGTTCGATCCCCATGAAGGTCTTGCCATACATCTTCTTTTCCTTCCAGACGTCGAACTTTTCGCACAAATCCGTGCCTTCGTCAGAGATCAGCGGCACGGTCAGCGCCTTCTTGGCCATGAACTTCTCGTGCGAGGCCAGGCTGTCCTTGGACACGCCAAACACCCTGCATCCCAGCGCTTCAAACTCGCCCTGCAACGCGGTAAAGGCTTCGTTCTCCTTGGTGCAGCCGGACGTGTCATCGCGCGGATAGAAAAACAAAACCACTTTCGAGCCTTTCAGCGCCGAAAGCGATACCTCGCCAGAGGTTGCGGGCAGGGTGAAATCAGGGGCCATATCGGACATGCGTGTCTCCTTGGTGCGATTGCGCTATTGTCTTTGGTAAGAGCAGAGTAAAGCGCAAGAATAAACCGTTGAGGCCGGTATTCCAGTGAATGAGCCGAAATCAGATCCCATAACCCGCCGCCGCAAGCGCCGCAGGCGCTGGACGTCTCTGGGCGTTTTTCTGGCGCTGTTCGCTGTGTTGGCCGTGGCGGCGATGGCGATGATGGGGCGCCCGGTTGCGGCGCCCGACTGGTTGCGCGCCAAGATTGAAGAGCGCATCGATCAGAGCCTGCCGGGGGTCAAGATCAACTTTGGCCAAATGAGTTTGGAAGTCAGCAGATCCGGCCAGCCGCGCGTGATCCTTTGGGATGTCGACCTGCGCAACGCACTGGGCGAACAGATCGCCGCCCTGTCAGACATCGAGGCCGGGTTTTCCCCTGCCGCGATCCTGCGCGGCGAAATGGTCCTGCAAAGCGCCGAAGTGTCGGGCGCATTTCTGACCTTGCAACGCGATGCACAGGGAAGGTTCGGTCTGGCACTGGGGGATGTTTTCGCCGCTGGAACGCAAACACCTGATGTGCCGCAACTGCTGACACAGATCGACACGATCATGGCAGACCCCCGCCTTGCCAGCCTTGATCTGTTCGAAGCGGATTCGCTGACTATCCGCTATGAGGATATCCGCGCGCACCGCGGCTGGACAGCGGACGGCGGTCGCCTTCGCGTGATCCGCGCGGCTGGCAAGCTTGAGATTTCCGGGGATGTCGCCCTGTTGTCGGGCGGAGATAGTGTTGCCACGATCGAAATGAACGCTGAAAGCCCGATCGGGTCGTCCCGGCTGGAATTTGGTCTGAAGCTCAATAACCTTTGGTCACGCGATATCGCCACCCAGACGCCCGCGCTGGCGTGGCTCGAAGTGCTGGAAGCCCCGATTTCCGGCGCGCTGCGGTCAGGGATCGCAGAGGATGGCCGCCTTGCGCCGCTGAACGCCACGTTGCAAATCGGCGCCGGGGTGCTGCGCGCCAACCGCGATATCAAACCGATCCCTTTTGATGGCGCACGCACTTATTTCACCTATGCGCCCGATGATGCGCGCCTGATCTTTGACGAAATCTCGGTTCAGTCCGAATTGCTTGAGGTTATCGCCGAGGGTAAGGCCACGCTTGAGGATTGGCAAAACGGCTGGCCCACCGCGCTGACCGGGCAGTTTACCCTGCCGCGCATCGAACTGGCGCAAAGTCCGTTTCTGGATAGACCAATCGCGTTGAATGGCGCGCAAACCGCCTTCAAGCTGACCTTCAATCCGTTTCAGCTGTCCTTGGGCAATCTTCGGCTCAGCGATCCTGATCTGCCGATCCGCGCCAAGGGCGAACTCTCAGCCTTTTCCGATGGCTGGCAGGTGGCGCTGGATGCGCGGATTGCCGAGACGAACCCGGCGCAGGTGCTGGAGTATTGGCCCGAAGGCAAGGCGAGCAAGTTGCGGCGCTGGCTGTCGGACAACATCCTCGAGGGCCGGATCCATGATGCCGTCTACGCGTTGCGGCTCGCTCCAAACGAAAAGCCGTCGCATTTTCTGGACCTGCAATTTGCCGATGCCCGCGTGACCTACAACAAGGCTCTGCCAGAGCTGACCGAAGGCGCGGGCCGTCTGACGCTGTATAACAAACGTCTGGGGCTTCAAGTCGATCATGGGCTCAGCGATCCGGGGCAGGGTGGGCCGATTGATCTGGCCGGATCGCAATTCGTGATTCCCGATGTGTCGATCAAGCCCGCGCCAGCGATTATCCAGGTGAGCGCCAAGAGCAGCCTGACAGCGGCCTTGGCCTATATCGACAACGATGTCTGGCAGGTGATGCGCAAGGCTGGGCGCAATGTCGATGTGGCGACGGGCCGGGCCGAGGTCACCGGACAGATTGCGCTGCCCTTGGTCAAGGGGCTGAAACTGCCAGATATTTCATTGAACCTGAAGGGCGTTCTCCGAGATCTGAAAAGCGATAATCTGGTGCCCGGTCGCAGCCTGAACGCGGACCGTCTGGAAATGGCTTTGAGCAACGAGGCGGTGGAATTGCGCGGCCCGGTATCACTGTCTGGCGTGCCTGCAACGGGCGTTTGGCGCCAGCCGCTGGGGGGCGGCGCGGGGCGGGTGACGGCGGATGTGACGATCACACCGGACAGCCTGAGCAGGATCGGCGTGACCCTGCCTGCCGGGATGCTGCGCGGCAAAGGCGTGGGCAAGCTGGACCTGACGCTCGCCAAGGGCAGCGCCCCGAGTTTTTCTCTGACCAGCACGCTTGCGGGGATCGGCCTGTCGATCCCGCAGCTTGGCTGGCAATTGTCGCAAGGCGCCACGGGGAAGTTCCAGATAGCGGGAACACTTGGTGCACCTGTCAGGATCGACGGCATGTCGCTGAACGGCGCCGGACTGGACGCCAATGGCACTTTGACGCTCCGGCAGGATGGCGCGTTTGAGGCGTTGCAGTTGTCTCGGCTCAGACTTGATGGCTGGCTGGATGTCGTGGCCACGCTGCGCGGCCGCGGCCGCGGAGTGACGCCATCTATCGAGGTCAGCCAAGGCACCGTCGATCTGCGGCGCGCGCCTTTTGGCAACACGGGCGCAGAGGGCGGCGCGTCGCCCGGCGGCGGCGGGCCCCTGTCGCTGACCTTGGATCGTTTGCAGGTGACGGACAGCATTTGGCTTGGCGGGTTTCGCGGAAACTTTGACACCGCTCGCGGGCTTGAGGGGCGTTTCGACGGGCGCCTTGGCGGGCAGGCTCCGGTTCAGGGGCAGGTTATCCCGCAAGGTGGGCGCAGCGCTTTTCGCATCAAGGGCGAGGACGCTGGGGAGATCCTGAAGGCGGCAGGTATTCTGAAAACCGTGCAGAATGGGACGTTTGAGCTGGATCTTAGCCCGGCGCGTGGCCAGATCGGCGCCTACAACGGGTTGTTGAAGATCAAGGGCCCGCGCCTGCGCAACGCGCCCGCAATCGGTGCTTTGCTGGATGCGATTTCGATCGTGGGCTTGCTGGATCAGGCCAATGGTCCGGGCATCTTCTTTTCCGAAGTCGAGGCGCGATTCCGTCTGACTCCGTCGACCGTGGTGCTGACTGAATCCAGCGCTGTTGGCCCGTCGATGGGGATTTCCATGGACGGCTATTACGACATGAAAAGCGGCAAGATGGATATGCAGGGCGTGGTGTCTCCAATCTATATCCTGAACGGCATCGGGCGGCTGATCGCGCGCAAAGGCGAAGGGTTGATCGGGTTCAACTTCAATCTGCGTGGCCCGGTGGCCCAACCCCGCGTCAGTGTGAACCCGCTTTCGGTCTTCACTCCCGGGATGTTCCGTGACATTTTCCGCCGCCCGCCGCCTGAGGTTGCGCAGTAGAAGAGGGGCGCCATGCAGCTGTCTGATTTCGATTTCGATCTGCCGGAAGGGTTGATCGCAACCCGCCCGGCGCGTCCGCGGTCTTCGGCCCGTTTACTGGTGGCAGAGGGTGATCACATCCATGACCAGCGGGTGACAGACCTTGTCGACTGGCTGCGGCCGGGCGATCTTTTGGTGCTGAACGACACAAAGGTGATCCCGGCACGGCTGAGCGGTCTGCGCCACCGCGATGGCGCGCAGGGACTGACAGAGGCCCGCGTCGAAGTCACGCTGCTTGAGCCGCGCGCCGATGGCACCTGGAGCGCGCTGATCAAGCCTTTGAAAAAGGTGCGCGAGGGCGAAGAGTTAATATTTTCTAAAGATTTGTCGGCGGTTCTTGAGGCAAAACATGAGGGGCAGGGCGCGCTGCGGTTCAACCTGTCCGGGGACGATTTCGATGTGGCCTTGAATGCGGCGGGCGCCATGCCGCTGCCGCCTTATATCGCCGCCAAGCGCCCCGCCGATGAACGCGACCGCGAAGATTATCAGACTGTCTGGGCGCGCAACACCGGTGCCGTGGCGGCGCCGACCGCTTCGTTGCATTTTGATCCGCCTTTGCTGGACCGGCTGGCCGCTATGGGCGTGAAGTTCACCCACGTGACCTTGCATGTGGGCGCGGGCACCTTCCTGCCGGTCAAGGTCGAGGATGTGACCCGCCACAAGATGCACGGTGAATGGGGCGAGGTGTCAGAACAGGCCGCCGAGGACATTGCTCGCACCAAGGCCGCTGGAGGGCGGGTGATCCCGGTGGGCACGACCGCGCTGCGCCTGATCGAAACGGCGGGGCGCGGTGGGCAGATCGCCCCTTACCGCGATGTGACCGATATCTTCATCTACCCCGGCTTTCCCTTCCATGTCGCCGATGCACTGATGACCAATTTCCATTTGCCAAAATCGACTCTGATGATGCTGGTCTCGGCCCTGATGGGCCCCGAACGTATCCGCAAGATCTATGCCCATGCCATTGAGAAGGAATACCGTTTTTTCTCTTATGGTGATGCCTCGCTTTTGTTGCCATCGGGTTGACCTCAGGACCATAGGCTTCACATTGACGCCTTAACGACACCGAACTGCGCAAAGGGTCGCTGCTGACCAAGTTCCGGCAGGTCGCTCCACGTAGCGCGAGAGCAGAATACGATTGGAGAGCAGATGCTGGACGTGTTGAGAAATTCCTGGGCTTTGCTGCTGGGTATGCTTCTGCTGATGGTGGGCAACGGTCTTCAGGGCTCGCTTTTGGGTGTGCGGGGCGCCGAAGCCGGGTTCGATTCCATCACCATGTCTGTCGTCATGTCGGGGTATTTCGCGGGCTTCCTTGTGGCGTCGCGCATGGTGCCGGGGATGATCCGGCGGGTCGGGCACGTGCGGGTTTTCGCGGCGCTCGGGTCTTTCATCTCGGCGGCATTGATCCTTTTCCCGGCCTTCAAGGACCCCATCGCCTGGACCATGGGACGTGTCGTATTGGGATTTTGCTTTTGCGGCGTCTATGTGACGGCGGAAAGCTGGCTGAACAACGCCACCACAAACGAGACACGTGGACAAACCTTGTCAGCCTATATGATCGTGCAAATGGTGGGGATTATTGCCTCGCAGGCGCTGCTGGTGGTTCCGGACGTCAGTGGGTTTTTGCTGTTCGTGATCCCGTCGGTGCTGGTTTCGATCTCCTTCGCGCCGATCCTGTTGTCAATTTCTCCAACGCCTGCGTTTGATTCGACCAAGCCGATGACGCTACGGCAACTTTACGACGTATCTCCGCTTGGCATGGTAGGCATGTTCCTCATGGGCGGCGTCTTTGCCGCGCAGTTCGGTATGGCCGCGGTCTTTGGTACGCAGGCCGGCCTGAGCCTTGGGCAAATCTCGATCTTTGTCGCATCGTTCTATGTCGGCGCGGTGATCTTGCAATATCCGCTGGGGTGGCTGTCTGATCGCATGGATCGACGCTCGCTCATTATGATGGTTGCGGCCACGGGGGCCGCTGCTGCCGTTGTCGCCATCTTGACCGGCGGTATGTTCTGGGCGCTTGTCGGGGCGGCCTTTGTGATCGGTGGTTGCTCTAACCCATTGTATTCGCTTTTGATTGCTTACACGACAGACTTTCTGGAGCCTGACGATATGGCCAGCGCCTCGGCTGGGCTCTTGTTCATCAACGGCTTGGGCGCCATCGCTGGTCCGCTGATCATCGGTTATGTCATGCAGGTTGTCGGGCCGTCGGGTTTCTTCATGTTGATCGCCGCCTTGATGTCGGCACTGGCGCTCTATGCGTTGTATCGGATGACGCAGCGCCCCTCGATCCCGGTCGAGGATACCGGCAGCTACGCGCCCATCAATCCCGGCGCAACACCGGTCGCCATGGAGGTTGCTCAGGAATATGCCATCGAAGTTGCCGAAGGCGAAGAAGGCTCAGATTCCGTGCATTGAGCACTGGTTTTCTGGAAAAATGTCATCATGTCAGAATTCGTGATTGTGACAAAACCCAAGGGCAAGTTAACGTTTTCACGACACTGGGGGCAAAGCGTGCGTGGAGGAGTGGTAATGTCGACGCCCGACGAAATTCTGGCCTTTTGGTTGGACGAAATCGGCCCAGAGGGCTGGTACAAACAAGACGAGGCGCTGGATGACGAAATCCGCCGCCGCTTTCTGCCAGTCTGGGAGGGCGCCATGGCCGGTCGCCATGGCCTTTGGCTGACCTATCCCAGCGGCACCTTGGCCTACATCATCCTGCTCGATCAGTTCTCGCGCAACATGTTCCGTGGACAGGCGCGTGCATTTGCTTCTGACCGCATCTCGCTGGCTGCGGCCAAACAAGCGATCCATCGCGGCTGGGACATGATGATCGATGAACCCGCGCGGCAGTTCTTTTACATGCCTCTGATGCATTCGGAAAACCTTTGCGATCAGGACCGCTGCGTGCGCCTGATGATGGAGCGTATGCCGAACAGTGGCTCGGGGAACCTGCTGCACGCCCGCGTGCACCGCGAAGTGATCCGCCTTTTCGGACGTTTCCCTTATCGCAATGAGGCGCTTGAACGGAACACGACCAACGCTGAACAGGCCTACATGCAGCATGGCGGTTACGGGGCAACCCTGCGCGAATTGCAAGAAGCGGCCTGACCGGCAAATCAGGCGCGTTGCCCCGCCTTGGGCGATGCGCTAGCCTTTCCCGAAAATACAGGCGGGGAGGGCCTTATGAGCGCGAAAAGCTTTGATATGATCGTGATTGGCGCCGGGCCGGGAGGCTATGTGGCGGCCATTCGGGGCGCGCAACTGGGCCTCAAGGTCTGCGTCGTCGAGCGCGAGCATATGGGCGGAATTTGCCTGAACTGGGGCTGCATCCCGACCAAGGCGCTGCTGCGCACCTCTGAAATTTTCCACTACATGCAACGGGCCAAAGACTACGGTCTGAGCGCCGACAAGATCGGCTTTGATCTGGACGCTGTGGTTCAGCGGTCGCGCGGGGTGGCCAAACAGTTGAACGGCGGTGTCGGGCACCTGCTGAAAAAGAACAAGGTGACAGTCATCATGGGCGAGGCGACGCTGCCCGCCAAAGGCAAGGTTTCCGTCAAGACTGACAAGGGAACCGAGGATCTGGCTGCGCCGAATATCGTGCTGGCCACGGGCGCCCGGGCGCGCGAACTGCCGGGTCTTGAGGCGGATGGAGATCTGGTCTGGACCTACAAACATGCGCTTGTGCCTTGCCGTATGCCGAAGAAGCTTCTGGTTATCGGGTCCGGGGCCATCGGCATCGAATTTGCCAGCTTCTACAACACCCTTGGGGCCGAAGTCACCGTGGTGGAAGTCATGGACCGCGTTCTGCCAGTGGAAGACGCCGAAATCAGTGCCTTCGCCAAGAAACAATTCGAAAAGCAGGGCATGGTGATCCGCGAAAAGACGATGGTCAAACAGCTGGATCGCGGCAAGGGCCAGGTCACGGCGCATATCGAAAAGGATGGCAAGACCACAAAAGAGAGTTTTGATACGGTGATATCCGCCGTCGGAATTGTTGGAAATGTGGAGGATCTCGGCCTGGAGGGGCTTGGCGTGCGGGTTGAGCGCACGCATGTGGTCACCGACCCGTACTGCCGTACCGGGATCGAGGGGCTATATGCCATCGGCGATATCGCTGGCGCTCCGTGGCTCGCCCACAAGGCCAGCCACGAAGGTGTCATGGTCGCCGAATTGATTGCCGGGCAAAAGCCCCATGCGGTCGATCCCGGCAGCATCGCGGGCTGCACCTATTGCCACCCGCAGGTCGCCAGTGTCGGCCTGACCGAGGCGCAGGCCAAGGACAAAGGCTACGACATCAAGGTCGGTCGCTTTCCTTTCATTGGCAACGGAAAGGCTATCGCGCTTGGCGAACCCGAAGGGCTGGTGAAAACCGTTTTCGATGCGAAAACCGGGGAACTTCTGGGCGCTCACATGATCGGGGCCGAAGTCACCGAACTGATTCAGGGCTATGTCATTGGCCGCCAGCTTGAGACTACCGAAGAAGATCTCATGCAAACGGTGTTCCCGCATCCGACCTTGTCGGAGATGATGCATGAAAGTGTGCTCGACGCCTGGGGGCGCGCCATCCACTTCTGAAGCGGGCGCAAAGCCCGCGCGCCCCTAACCGCCGCGCGCCAGACGGTCGATCATTGCCTTTGCGCGCGGCGCAATCCAATCCCACAACCCGGGGGCGCCATTGCGGATCTTCGCGCCGACGCGGGTTTCGAAGGTGCCCCAACCGACTCCATAGTCCTTCCACGAGCCACCGCCATTGGCGATGTTCAAATTGGGCGGCACAAACCGGTCGAGCGATTTGGCAAACTGAGCCTCGGGCGTCTCATTTGCCTCGAACTCATCCCAGATCGCGCGGAATTTTGCAGCCTGATCCGGCGGCAACAGTCCAAATATCCGGTCTGCGGCGGCGCTTTCGGCCTTTGACAGCGCGGCGTTGTCGTGATCGCCAAAGACCGGCGCATCACCGGCGTCGATCTCGACCAGATCATGCAGCAAAAGCATCTGGATGACCCGCGCGACATCGCACCCCTCGGGGGCCTGATCGGAAAGCGTCATTGCGAAGAGCGCGACATGCCAGCTGTGCTCGGCCGAGTTTTCAAACCGTTCGCCCGTGGCCAGCCGCGAGGCACGGTTCACGGATTTCAATCGATCCGCTTCCATTAGAAAACTCATTTGGGCGTCAAGTCGGGAAATGTCAGAGTGGCTCATAAGCCCATGGATGGCCTGAATTCCCGCCGCAGGCAAGGGCTGGCCGGACCTTACAGGTTCTCGTTGTCCGAACCGGGGGCCAGCGCCTCGGGGATCGCTTCGCCGCGTTTCTTGGCCTCAAGCGCGGCCTTCACATGGTCGGTCAGGAACTGCCGCCCACGCCGTTCCGCAAGGCGAATCCGGATCGAGGTGAGGTAAGCCTCTTCAGCGGTTTGCGAAGAGGCCCCCAGCACCTTGGCCACCTGTTCGTACAGTTGGTCGTCATCCAGTGCGTCCATTGCCTTGATCGTGTCAGAGGCCAGTTTGTCAGCCAGATCTGTCAGGACATCAGCCATGGGCGGGCCTCTTCGTTTAGCGGGTGGTCTCGGTCAGGCGGCGTTTCACGTAGCCTGTGACGTTGCCGATCATCGTATCCATATGTGGCTCTTCAAAGAAGTGGCCGGACCCTTCGATCTCGTCATGGGTGACGGTAATGCCCTTCTGCTCGTGCAGTTTGTTCACCAAGGCGCGGGTGTCGGCGGGCGGGGCCACACGGTCGTTGGTGCCATTGATGATCAGGCCAGAGGCCGGGCAGGGCGCAAGGAAGGAAAAGTCGTACATGTTCGCCGGCGGCGACACGGACACAAAGCCGGTGATCTCGGGACGGCGCATCAACAGCTGCATCCCGATCCAGGCGCCAAAGCTGAAGCCGGCGACCCAGCAATGCTTGGAGTTTTGGTTCATCGACTGCAGGTAATCCAGCGCCGAGGCGGCATCGGACAGCTCACCCACGCCCTGATCGTATTCGCCCTGACTGCGGCCAACGCCGCGGAAGTTAAAGCGCAGCACGGTAAAGCCCATGTTATAAAAGGCGTAGTGCAGATTGTAGACGACCTTGTTGTTCATCGTCCCGCCAAACTGCGGATGCGGGTGCAAAACGATGGCAATCGGCGCGTCACGGTCTTTTTGCGGGTGGTAGCGGCCTTCAAGGCGGCCTTCGGGTCCGGGAAAGATGACCTCGGGCATAGGGCGAGTGTTCCTCATTCGGCGCGGCAGAATTCTTGACGAATTTGCTCGGACACCTTAGAAAAGTTCTAAATCGGCGAAATGCCGGTTCGGGCTGGATTGCAGATAGGCAATCAGAGGGCCAAGGTCAATTGTCTTGACCTTGTCTAATGTGGTTGCGCGGGGGGATTTGCGGATGAAGTTAAGCACAAAGGGGCGGTATGCCATGGTCGCGCTGACCGATATCGCGCTGCAAGCCGATGGCTCTTTGGTGACGCTGGGCGATATCTCGAAGCGTCAGGACATCTCGTTGCCTTACCTTGAGCAGCTTTTTGTCAAGCTGCGCCGCGCTGGTCTGGTGGATTCGGTGCGCGGGCCGGGGGGCGGTTATCGGCTGGCGCGCTCGACCAGCGACATCCGCGTCGTGGATGTTTTGGCGGCGGTCGATGAGACCGTGGATGCCATGCACAAAGGCGCCGGAGCCTCGGGCGGGGCGTCGGGATCGCGGGCACAATCGCTGTCGAACCGCCTGTGGCAAAGCCTGTCCGCGCAGGTATACGTGTTTTTGCACCAAACGCGACTGTCGGATGTGGTGGACAACACGCTTGCCCCTTGTCCGGCTGTGCCCTCGATCTTTTCGGTGGTCGACGATGATCGGTGACGCTGCCGGGCCTTGTGAAACCATTGGGACAAGGGCGGCGTTGGTCCAAAGGGGGATTGGATGAGCCGGGTCTATCTGGATTGGAATGCCACCGCCCCGCTTCGGCAAGAAGCGCGGGAAGCGATGATTGCGGCCATGGATCTGGTGGGCAACCCGTCGTCGGTCCATGCCGAAGGGCGCGCCGCCAAGGGTTTGGTTGAACGCGCCCGCGCGCAGGTCGCCACGGCCTTTGGCGCCGACGGTGCGGATGTGATTTTCGTGTCGGGGGCGACCGAGGCAGCGGCTTTGGCCTGTGCGGGGCGCGGGCTGCTGGGCGCGGATATCGAGCATGACGCCGTCGTCGCCTGGATCGAATCGAGTTTACCTGTGGACCAGATGGGGCACGTTTCGGTGACTGCACCCGAGCGAACAGCTTTGCAGGCCGCCAATTCCGAGACCGGAGTGGTGCAGGATCTGCCGCAGGGTTTGGCCGTGGTCGATGCCACCCAGGCCTTTGGCAAGCTGCCGGTGGCGTTCAACTGGATGGGCTGCGAGATGGCCTTGCTCTCGGCCCATAAACTGGGCGGGCCCAAGGGCATCGGCGCTCTGGTGATCAAGCGCGGCACCGATCTGGCGGCGCAAATCAAGGGCGGCGGGCAGGAAATGGGGCGTCGATCTGGCACCGAAAACGTCATCGGTATTGCCGGATTCGGCGCTGCTGCCGAGGCTGCGGCGCGTGATATGGATGCCGGAGTTTGGGGGCGTGTGGCAGAACTTAGAAATATTCTAGAAAAAGCTATTGAGGCTTCTGCTAAAGAGACTATTTTTGTCGGGAAATCTGCGGTGCGACTCCCGAACACTTCTTGTTTTGCGCTTCCGGGCTGGAAGGGCGAGACACAGGTGATGCAGATGGACCTTGCGGGCTTTGCCATCAGCGCCGGGTCTGCCTGCTCAAGCGGCAAGGTCCGGGCAAGCCGGGTGATGCGCGCCATGGGATACGACGACACGGTGGCCAGCAGCGCCATCCGGGTGAGCCTTGGGCCATCCACCACCGAGGACGAAATCCTGCGCTTCGCGGAAGCATGGGCTCAGAAATACCAAAGGCACCGTGCGCGGGTAGCCTGACCGAGAGGAAACGCGAATGAAAATTCTGGATGAAGTCAACGTCAAGGAAGGCGTCGATCAGGAAACTGTGGATGCCGTCAAATCCGCTGGCCAGTACAAGCACGGCTGGAACACCGAGATCGAGATGGAATATGCCCCCAAAGGGCTGTCCGAAGATATCGTGCGCCTGATCTCGGACAAGAACGAAGAGCCGGAATGGATGACCGAGTGGCGTCTGGCCGCCTTTGACCGTTGGAAGAAAATGACCGAGCCGAAGTGGGCGATGGTTGAGTACCCCGAGATCGATTTTCAGAACCAGTATTACTATGCGCGTCCGAAATCGATGATGGAAAAGCCCAAGTCGCTGGATGACGTCGATCCCAAGCTGCTGGAAACCTATGCAAAGCTGGGGATTCCGCTGAAGGAACAGATGATCCTTGCCGGTGTCGAAGGCGCGGATGCCGCGCCTGCCGAGGCCCGCGTGGGCGGCGGAGAAGAGCGCCGCGTGGCGGTTGATGCGGTTTTTGACTCGGTTTCGGTTGGTACGACCTTTCAGAAGGAACTGAAGGCGGCGGGTGTCATCTTTTGTTCCATCTCCGAGGCGATCCGCGAGCACCCCGAACTGGTCAAGAAGTACCTTGGCAGCGTCGTACCGGTGTCGGACAACTTCTATGCCACTCTGAACAGCGCGGTCTTTTCGGATGGCTCGTTTGTCTACGTGCCGCCGGGCGTGCGCTGCCCGATGGAGCTGTCGACCTATTTCCGCATCAACGCCGAGAACACCGGCCAGTTCGAGCGGACTTTGATCATCGCCGACAAGGGCAGCTATGTGTCCTACCTCGAAGGGTGCACCGCGCCCCAGCGCGACACCGCGCAATTGCATGCGGCGGTGGTGGAAATCATCATCGAAGAAGACGCCGAGGTGAAATATTCCACCGTTCAGAACTGGTACCCTGGCGATGAAAACGGCAAGGGCGGCATCTACAACTTTGTCACCAAGCGCGCTGATTGCCGCGGTGATCGGGCCAAGGTGATGTGGACGCAGGTTGAAACCGGATCGGCTGTGACGTGGAAATACCCGTCCTGCATCCTGCGCGGCAACGAATCTCAGGGCGAGTTCTATTCCATCGCCATCGCCAACAATCACCAGCAGGCCGACACAGGCACCAAGATGATCCATCTGGGCAAAGATACGCGGTCGCGCATCGTTTCGAAGGGGATCAGTGCAGGGGTGGCGCAGAACACCTATCGCGGGCTGGTGTCGATGCACCCCAAGGCGAAGAATTCGCGCAACTATACCCAGTGCGACAGCCTGCTGATCGGCGACAAATGCGGGGCGCATACGGTGCCGTATATCGAGGTCAAGAACAACAGCAGCCGGGTGGAGCACGAAGCGACGACGTCGAAGGTCGACGACGACCAGCTGTTCTATTGCCGCCAGCGTGGCATGGACGAAGAAGAGGCCGTCGCGCTTGTGGTCAACGGGTTCTGCCGCGAAGTGCTTCAGGCCTTGCCGATGGAATTCGCTATGGAGGCGCAGCAATTGGTAGCCATCTCGCTGGAAGGATCGGTGGGATAATCGCGAAGGCGGGGGCAGCCCCGCCTGACGAAAAGGGGCCGCGCGATGTTCGCTGAGGCAATTCATCAGACAGCCGGGATCGGTGTCGGCGTCTTTGTCGGCACCTTGATCGGCTTTGGCCTGCGGGCACGGTCCGGCAAGACTGACGGTCTGGTGCAGGGATCTGTCTGGAAGACCGCCGTACTGGTTGGCTTTGCGGCTTGGCTGGTGGCGGCCGTCGTTGCGGGAGTGATGTAAGATGGCTTGGGCGGTGTTGATGACCTCGGTTGTGACGGGCGTGTTCTGCGCGCTGTTCGCTCTGGTCGTGGATGCCGTGACCGAGGCGCTGCCGATGAGCGCGGCCATTGCCCTGGCTTTCCTGTCGGGATTTCTGGGCAGCCTCTTTGCGCAGATCATTCTGGGGCGCCGTGGATGATGCAGCAGGTCACGGCTCATATCGAGGGGCGGGATTTCGTCTTTCACCTCAACGCCGAAGGTTGCCCGATTCAGGGGCGTCACCGGGTGGGCAAGTTCTATGAACGCGCTGATCTGGACCGGCTTGCAGGGATTGTGCCCAAGGGTGCGCATGTGATCGACGTGGGGGCCAATGTCGGCAACCATGCGCTCTATTTCGCGACGCTCATGGGCGCGGCCAAGGTGACCTGTATCGAGCCGAACCCGCAGGCGATCGAGGCCCTGCGCGCCAATGTGCAGGCCAACGGGCTGGGTGATGTCATTGATCTGGGCGCACTTGGCATCGGGCTTTCGGATCGCGCCGAGGGCGGCTTTGCCGTGCACAGCCGTGGCAAGAACCTTGGTGCGGCCCAATTGAAAAAGGGCGGCGATATCGAGGTTCACCGGGGTGACGATCTGTTCACGGGCGAGCAGGTTGACCTGATCAAGATCGACGTCGAAGGCATGGAAATGCTTGTGCTTTCCGGGTTTGAGGCGGTGATCTCGGCGCAGCGTCCTGCGCTGTTTGTCGAGGTCGATGTGGAAAATGACGCGGCTTTCAAAGACTGGTGCCGTACACATGGCTACGCTGTCATTTTCGAAGCCAAGCATCAGCAGGCCAACGCAAATTACTTGGTTCAGTTCGAGGGAGGGCGCGCATGAACGATACCATTACGCGCCCGGAGCTGACCCTGCCGGAGGCCGAGGCCGCACTGCTGCACGCCGCCTATGAAAAGGCCGATGTGATCCTGGAATATGGCTCGGGTGGGTCAACGGTCATGGCGTCGGAAATGCCCGGAAAATCGGTGTTTTCGGTGGAATCCGACAAGGATTGGGCCTTGATGATGCGCGGCTATATGGCCGCCAACCAGCCTGCCTCGGGCACCGAGGTGGATATCATCTGGTCGGACATCGGCGCTACGAAAGAGTGGGGGCACCCCGTCGATCACAGCGAATTTCAGCGCTATCCCCGTTACGCGCTGGAGGTCTGGGGGCTGCCTGAATTCAAACAGCCGGACGTGGTGCTGGTTGATGGCCGCTTTCGCCAAGCCTGCGCGCTGTCAGCGGCCTTTCTGTCGAAAAAGCCTGTCGAGGTCTTCTTTGACGACTATGTGCAACGCAAACATTATCACCGGGTCGAGGAATTCCTCGGCTCTCCGAAGATCACCGGGCGCATGGCGCAATTCCATGTGACCCCGCAAGCCATTCCGCCCGAGCGCCTGCTCTGGCTGGTCAACTTCATGCTGCGGCCCTGAGCCGCGCCAAGGACAAGGGAAAGAAACATGCTGGAAATCAAGAACCTGCACGTCAAACTTGAAGACGAGGACAAGCAAATCCTCAAAGGTGTGAACCTGACCGTCGAGACCGGCCAAGTGCACGCGATCATGGGGCCGAACGGGTCGGGGAAATCGACGCTGTCTTATGTGTTGTCCGGCAAGGACGGCTATGAAGTCACCGAAGGCAGCGCCACTTTGCTGGGCGAAGAGCTGCTGGATATGGAGGCCGAGGAGCGCGCTGCCGCCGGTCTGTTCCTTGCTTTCCAATACCCGGTGGAAATCCCCGGCGTTGGCAACATGACCTTCCTGCGCACTGCGGTGAACGCGCAGCGCAAGGCGCGCGGCCAAGAGGAAATGTCCGCCGCCGAGTTCCTCAAAGAGATCCGCGCCAAGGCCAAGGATCTGAAGATCGACGCGGATATGCTGAAACGCCCGGTCAACGTCGGCTTTTCGGGTGGTGAAAAGAAGCGCAACGAAATCCTGCAGATGGCCATGCTGGAACCCAAGATGTGTATCCTGGACGAGACCGACTCGGGTCTTGACGTGGACGCGATGAAGCTGGTGGCCGACGGCGTGAACGCGCTGCGCAGCGAAGGGCGCTCCTTTCTGGTGATCACCCACTATCAGCGCCTGCTGGATCACATCAAACCCGACGTGGTGCACATCATGGCGAATGGCCGGATCATCAAGACCGGCGGCCCTGAGTTGGCGCTTGAAGTCGAAAATGAAGGCTATGCAGATCTGATGTCGGAGAACGCATAATGGCTGTGACGCAACCGAAAACCGATGCCACCGAGGCGCGGATCGCGGCGCTGACCCTGCCAACTGGCGGTTGGTCTGCCCCCGCCCGCAAAGAGGCGCTGGCGCGGCTGCGTGCCATGGGTCTGCCGGGCGCGCGCGATGAATACTGGAAATACACCCGTCCCGAGACCCTGATCTCGGCCGAGGTGCCCAAAGCTTCGCTGTTTGACGGGGAGGAAACGCCGATCTTCGACGGTGTCGATCGCCTGAAGGTCGTCTTTGTCGATGGCGTTTTTGACGCCGAAGCCTCGGACGATCTGAGCCTTGAGGGGCTCAGCATCGACCGTCTGGCCGATGCCCCCGATATCCATTGGGCCAAGGATATTTACGGCGTGTTGGAGAGCAACGGCCAAACACCCGTTGACCGTCCGCTTGCCGCGCTGAACACCGCCTTTGCAACCGACGGGTTGTTGATCCATGTGACCGGGAAGGTCTCGAAACCGATCAATCTGATCTATCAGCACAAATCCGAAACCTCGGACGCGATGTTGCACCATGTTGTCAAGGTGGACACTGATGCCGAGGTGACGATCCTTGAAAACGGTCCCGCCGCCGCGCGCTTCAACAAGGTGATGGAGGTCGATATCGCAGATACCGGCACCCTGCATCACGTCCGCACCCAAGGGCGCGATCACGAACGCCGCGCCGCCACGCATATCTTTGCGCGGCTGGGGGCAGAAAGCATCTTCAAGACCTTCACGCTGACCGCCAATGGTGTGATGACGCGCAACGAATGCGTGGTTGAACTGACGGGCGATGATGCTGTGGCGCATATCGCTGGTGCCTGCATGGGCGATGGCGATTTCCACCACGACGACACGGTTTTCATCACCCATGATGCGGTGAATTGCGAAAGCCGCCAGGTGTTCAAGAAAGTGCTTCGCAACGGCGCGACCGGTGTGTTCCAAGGCAAGATCCTTGTGAAGCCGGACGCCCAGAAAACCGACGGCTACCAGATCTCGCAAAGCCTTTTGTTGGATGATGACAGCCAGTTTCTGGCAAAGCCGGAACTGGAAATCTATGCCGACGATGTGGCCTGCTCGCATGGATCGACCTCTGGCGCGATCGACGAGGACAGCCTGTTCTACCTGCGCGCCCGCGGCATCCCGCGCGGCATCGCCGAGGACTTGATGGTCATCGCTTTTATTGCTGAAGCCGTTCAGGAGGTCGAAGACGAAAGCCTGCAAGAGGAAATCAACGCCCGTGTCGCGGCGTGGTTGGAGCGTCGGCGCGGCTGATGCCTGTGACGCAGGACATCGTGGCCACCTACCGGGGGCCGGGCAAGGTTGTGTCGCGCCTGCTGGCGGCGGGTCCTCGGGAGGACCGGCTGCTGGCGATGCTGATGGCCGCCTGCGTGATCCTTTTCGTGGCGCGTTGGCCTGCTCTGGCGCGGCAAGCGCATCTGACCGGCGAAGAGCTGAACATGCTCTTGGGCGGCACCTTGCTGGCCACTGTTTTTCTTTTTCCCCTGCTGCTGTATTTCATCGCTTTTCTGGTTGGTGTGATCGGCAAACCTCTGGGCTGGCAAGGCAGCGGTTACGCGGCGCGGCTGGTGCTGTTCTGGGCGCTGCTTGCCTCAACGCCGCTGGTGTTGCTGAACGGATTGGTTGCCGGGTTCATCGGGGCCGGGCCGGGACTGACCCTTGTCGGCGTTGTCTGGTTCGCTGTCTTCGCGTGGTTCTGGTGGCGGGGCATGGTGGCCGCGCATCGCTATGGCGCTGGGGTTGCCGCATGACGCTCGAAGGGTTCCTGCGCCTGGCCCTGCAAACCGTGACCGCCCCGCGCGAGGTGGCGCGTTTGCTGCTGTCACTGCGCCTGCCGCGCGAGGCGCTGGTGCTGGGGTTTGCCCTTGTGGTGGTCGGCAATGCGCTGGTCTTTTCCGTGTCGCTGGTGCTGTCGCCGCCGAACGTGGCGCTTGGCCTGCTCGGCAATCCTTTGTCGTTGATGGCGATCCGGGCCGTGGTGCTGTTCGCTACCATCCTTTGTTTTACATGGGGCGGGCGGATGTTTGGCGGCACGGCACGCTTTCAGGACATGGCGCTATTGCTGATCTGGCTTCAGGCGCTCAGCGTTGCGGTTCAGGTTGTGTTCAGCCTCGTCTTGCCGCTGGCGCCGGGATTGAGCAGCCTTTTGGTCTTTGCCGCCACGGCGGTAGGGGCCTATATCACCGTGAATTTCATCGACGAGGCACATGCGTTGGCCAGCGCGGGCAAGTCGGTCATGGTGATGATCTTCGGGCTGATCGCGATGGCAATCGGCCTTTCCATTCTACTGAGCCTTCTCGGGTTCACCCCAACCGGACTTACTGGATATGTATGACGTCACCGAGATCCGCCGCGATTTTCCGATCCTGTCGCGCCAAGTGAACGGCAAGCCGCTTGTCTACCTCGACAACGGTGCCAGCGCGCAGAAACCGCAGGTCGTGATCGACGCGGTGACCCGCGGCTATGCCGAGGAATACGCCAACGTCCACCGCGGGCTGCATTACCTTTCAAACCTCGCGACCGAGAAATACGAAGGCGTGCGCGAGACCGTGGCGCGGTTTCTGGGTGCGCCGGACCCGGAAGAGGTGGTCTATACCACGGGCACTACGATGGGCATCAACCTCGTCGCCTACGGCTGGGCCATGCCGCAGATGCAGGCCGGCGATGAGATTGTCCTGTCGGTCATGGAGCATCACGCCAACATCGTGCCTTGGCATTTTCTACGCGAACGCCAAGGGGTTGCGCTGAAGTGGGTGGACGTCGATGCGACGGGCGCATTGGACACTCAAAAGGTGATCGACGCCATTGGTCCCAAGACCAAACTGGTCGCGATCACCCATCTGTCCAACGTTCTGGGCACCGTGGTCGACGTCAAGGCGATCTGCGCGGCGGCGCGCGAAAAGGGCGTTCCCGTTCTGGTCGATGGCTCTCAGGCGGCGGTGCATATGCCGGTCAATGTAGCCGACATCGGCTGTGATTTCTATGCGATCACCGGGCATAAACTCTATGGCCCCTCGGCCTCGGGGGCGATCTGGATCAAGCGCGCCCGTATGGACGAGATGCGCCCCTTCCTTGGCGGAGGCGACATGATCCGCGAGGTCCACAAGGACGAAGTCACATACAACGATCCACCGATGAAATTCGAAGCGGGCACGCCGGGAATTGTTCAGCAGATCGGTCTTGGCGTGGCGCTTGAGTACATGATGGATTTGGGGATGGACAACATCGCTGCCCATGAAACAGCGCTGCGCGATTATGCCCGGACCAAGCTGGACGGGCTGAACTGGCTCAACGTGCAAGGCACCACTGCGGACAAGGCGGCGATCTTTTCCTTCACTATGGAGGGGGCGGCGCATGCGCATGACATTTCGACGATCCTCGACAAGAAAGGGGTGGCAGTCCGGGCGGGGCACCATTGCGCCGGGCCGCTGATGGACCATCTTGGGGTCAGTGCCACATGCCGGGCGTCCTTCGGGCTGTATAACACGACCGACGAAGTGGACGTTCTGATCGATGCCTTGGAACTGGCACACGACCTGTTCGCCTGAGACTTTGAAAGATTTCTCAGATGCGGGCGACTTGACTGGTCGCCTGCATCGGTCAAACTGTCAGGGCCGCGCGTAAATCCATCGCCGAGAGCGGTTTGGCGACAAAGCCATCCATGCCAGCATTCTCGCACTTGCGAAGGTCTTCCGACAACACGCTGGCACTGAGAGCGATAATCCTGACGCCCTTTTGCGGTCCATCCATGGCCCGTATCCGACGTGTTGCCTCCAATCCGTCCATCTGCGGCATATGCATATCCATCAGCACCACGTCATAGCTTGTCTGGCCGACGGTCTGCACAGCCTCAAATCCGTTTTCGGCGAGATCAACTTCAAACCCCATGCGCTTCATTATCGCCTTTGCGACAAACCGGTTGGTGGCATTGTCATCAACGATCAAGGCGCGCGCGCCGGAAAAACTATCCAGAACTGGTGCGCACTCCGACTGCTTGAGCGGTTGAACAAGCTTGGTATCTTGCAGGATTTGGCCGACAAGGGAAAAGCTGAATGTGCTGCCCTGGCCCGGTGTGCTGGTCACGTCGATCTGACTGCCATGCGCCTCGATCAGCGATTGCGAGATTGCAAGGCCAAGGCCGCTGCCGCCAAAGCGCCGGTTGCGCCCACCTTCGGCCTGTTCGAAGCGTTCAAAGATGCGATCATGATCCTCGACGGCGATGCCGATCCCGGTGTCGCAGACCGAGAAGGTCACGCAATTCATTTGACCGACCTTTCCGGGGTCCGCCTTGATCGTGACAGAGCCATTTTGGGTAAACTTGATGGCATTGCCCGCCAGATTGATCAGCACCTGCCGCAGCCGATCCTCGTCGCCAACGATGCTGGCATTATGAAGATCGCCCGCGATTTCAGCACGCAGCTTCAAGCCCTTTTTCTCGGCCGAGATCGAAAGGATACGAACGACACCAACAATCAAACCTTTGATCGAGACAGGCTCTTTCTGCAATTCCAGCCGACCTTCCTCGAATTTTGAGAGATCAAGAATATCGTCGACAATCGAAAGCAGGGCTTTTCCGGATTCCTTGATGATTTCGACCTGCTGTTTGTGCACCGGGTCCATGTCGGCCTCGCTCAACAGAGCTGCGACGGGGATGACGCCGTTCAAGGGGGTGCGGATTTCGTGACTCATTCGGGCCAGAAACTGAGACTTGGCCTGCAATGCGGCCTCGGCCTCCTGTCGCGCGGCCTTCAGGGCCGAGGTTTGTTGGGCAATCTGTTGCCGCATGGCGGAAAAACTGTCAGTCAAGTGGCCCACTTCATCTGCGCGGCTGTCCGGAACCTTGGCAGTGAAATTGCCCTGCGCCATTTGATCGGCGGCATCGCCCAACAGCTTGACCCGGTGGATCACCATGCGGTCAATCGTAACGGTCACAAGTGTCATCAGCAAAAGGATCGCGGCCGTGGCCGCCCGGCCCAGCCTTTCCGTTTCTTCTGCCAGTCGCGCAAGATGCGCACTGATATCCACCACCGCTTCGATCCGCCCGGCGGACGAGCCACGCATGGAAATCTCGCGCTGAAGCCGGATGGTTTGGGGCGAGGGGGATAAATCGACCTGTTGCAGTGGGTACAATTGCCGGCCGTTTGCATCGACAAGGCGGACATCGACCCAATTGACATTGCGGGCTTTGATGCTGGTCAGAGTCTCGTGAATGGCGCCATATTGCCGGGACAGCAAGAAAGGCAGCAAGGCATCAATGATCACGTCCAATTGCCGCTCGACTTCGCTGGACTGGGCTTCGACCATCACGGTGGTGATGCGTGGCATCCAAAGATAGTTGAAGGCCGCCGCCAAAGCCAGCGACACGACCAGAACGACCGCGATCATCGTTCTGCGGATTGTCCAGATTGAACGACGCAAGGCTTGTCCTCAGCCTTCGGTCTTGGGCGGGGAAACAAAGAAGTCCTCCAACCGTAGATCTCGCAGGATCTCGTAGTCCTGTTGGCTGGCTTTTGCAGCTTTGCGCATCGGAATTTTTGCAAGCAGGGCAGCGCCTTCCTCGGTGTCTGCCATATCCAGAAAGGCCTGTTGCACGGCATTGGCCACCTCTCGCGGGACACGCGGATGTACGGTGATGGGGTGGGGCGGCACGCGCGTGGTTTCGTAAAGCACACGCAGGTGATCCCGAACATAGGGCTCTTGTCGTTGCAGGGTTGCCATTACACCGCCAGCTGCCGCCGCTTCGCCAAGGATGACGTTCAAATAGGCCGAACTGTGTGTCGCCACATAAGATGCCGTGTAGTGCAGGCCAAAATTCCGCGTCAGATCGGCCCGCATCAAGAGTGCTGCCCCCAGAGCATTGGGCGCCGGAAAGGCGATAGCTTGCCCCTCAAGATCCGCAACGGTCTGGTAGGGCGAATCCTTTCGAACGACCAGAACGCCAAACAATTCGCGGCCGCCGTCGCGCACAATCGCCTCATAGCCTTGCTCCGAACCTGCCACCAGAGCGTGGTAAGGGTTGAGGTACACGAAATCGAAGGCCCCTTGCACGAAGGCGGCTTCGAATTCGGGAATTCTTGGCGATCCGACCATGCGAAAATGGTATCCGGTGCGCTTTTTCAACTCGGCCAATATGGGCAACCAGATTTCGGACAACCGCCGTGCTTCGAATTGTGGAACGATGCCAAAGCTGTAACTTTGCTGCGCAGGCGAAGGGCTTGGCAATCCGGCCAGCACGATCCCCAGCAGGCACAAGGTTCGAACGCATAACGATTTCAGGGCGACCATAGGCAGTCTCCGCGCGGTTGAGCATCGGCGGGAACCTAGCAACAGATGTTTTCTAATCTGCTAAGAAAGCCAAGCGAATTTTGCCGACAGGTTACGTCTTGCAGGGTCAGGGAAGGGCGGGTATAGACGCGCAAGTAAGCACCCGTAGCTCAGCTGGATAGAGCGCTGCCCTCCGAAGGCAGAGGCCAGAGGTTCGAATCCTCTCGGGTGCGCCAAATCCTCTCAGATTGCTATTATTTTCAAGCGGGTCATTGGGGCGTTTTGCTCGCCTGTGAATGGCGTTTCCGACAAATTGATGAAGCCCCGCTTCGCAAACCCTTAAGCCATTCTTCTTTGCCGGTGCCGTCGATATTGACTAATCAAGGCCGGACAGCCACGGCCCGCCAAAAGGATGCATAGGATGAATATTCAGGACAAGACCGAGAGTGAGACGGATCTGCGGTTGTTGGCCAATGCCATGCGCTTTTTGTCGATGGATGCGATTGTTCGGGCGGATGACGGTCATCCCGGAACGCCGATGGGCGGCGCGGATATCGCAACGGCACTGTTCACCCAGGCGTTGAAGTTCGATCCCAAGGCGCCCGACTGGCCGGACCGGGACCGTTTTGTGCATTCAGCCGGGCATGGCTCGATGCTGCTGTATTCGGCCCTGCATCTGGCGGGATACGACAAGATCGACCTTGAGCAGATCAAATCGTTCAGGGTTCTGGGCAGTCATACCGCCGGTCACCCCGAGTTTGACATTCACGCCGGGATCGAAACCACCACGGGGCCCTTGGGACAGGGGATCGCGAACTCCGTCGGCATGGCCGTGGCCGAGCGTATCCTGAACCACCGTTTCGGCGATGGGATCGTCGATCACTATACCTATGCCTATACGGGTGACGGGTGCTTGATGGAGGGGATCTCGGCCGAGGTGATCGCCTTGGCGGGGCATCTGAAACTGGGCAAGCTGATCTGGCTGTGGGACGACAACCAGATGACCGACGACGGGCCCACCGATCAGGCGGTGTCCGAGGATCAGGTCGTCCGGTTCGAAAACAATCACTGGCATGTGCAGCGGGTGGATGGCCACGACGCGCAGGCTGTGGCGCAGGCCATCGCGGTGGCCAAGTCCGACCCGCGCCCGTCGATGATTGCGTGCCGCACGCTGATCGGCTTTGGCATTCCGCGCATTCAGGATCACCGGGTCGCGCATGGCGGCAAGATCACCTCTGAGGATACGGACGCGGCGCGCCAATTCCTGAACTGGCCGCACGCACCCTTCGAGGTGCCGCAGGCGATCTATGAAGGCTGGGCCAAGCCGGGGCGGCGCGGTGCTTTGGAGCGTTCTCGGTGGCAGGCGCGTGTCGAGGCCATGTCGCCCGCGGACCGCGCCGAGTGGGAGCGCGTCATGGCGGGCGATTTGCCAGAAGGCTGGGAGCAGACCATTCTGGACGCCAAGAAAACCTTTCTCGCCGAGGGCGGTGAAAAAGCCGGCATTCGCGCCTCTGGCGAGATGCTTGCGGCGCTGGCGGGCACCATCCCGGAACTGATATCAGGCGCCCCCGATCTTGAGGCCGCGACCCAGCACAAACGGCAATTGGCGCCGTTCACTGCGACAGATCGCGGCGGGCGCTACATCCACTATGGCGTGCGCGAATTCGCCATGGGGGCGATGATGAACGGCATGACGGCGCATGGCGGGATCGTCTCGGTGGGGACGACCTTTCTCGTATTTTCGGACTATCTGCGTCACACCTTGCGCATGGCGGCGCTGATGCGGATCCCCGGACTGTTCGTCTTTAGCCATGACAGCATCGGGATTGGCAAGAACGGTCCGACGCACCAGCCGGTGGAATATCTCGCCTCGCTGCGGGCCTATCCCAATATGTGGACGATCCGCCCGGCGGATGCGGTCGAGATGGCCGAAGCCTGGGAGCTTGGGTTGAAACACAAAACCGGCCCGACCTCGATCATCTGCGCACGTCAGGGTATTCCGCTGCTGCGCGACGACGCCTCGTCGGAAAACCGCACGGAAAAGGGCGCCTATGTTTTGGCCGAAGCCGAAGGCGGGGCGCGCCGTGTAACCCTGATTGGGACCGGGTCCGAGGTTTCGATCGCGATTCAGGCGCGTGATCTGCTGCAGGCCAAGGGCATCCCGACCGCCGTGGTCTCCATGCCCTGCTGGGAGCTGTTCGAAGCGCAGGACCCGGCGTATCGCGCCTCTATCCTTCCTGCGAATACGGTGCGCGTTGCAGTCGAAGCTGCGGTGCGCCTTGGATGGGATCGCTATATCGGGCCGGACGGCGCCTTTATCGGGATGGACAGCTTTGGCGCCTCGGGGGATTATCCGGACCTGTACAAGCATTTCGGCATCACCCCCGAAGCCGTGGCTGCGGCGGCAGAGGACCGTCTCTGATTGCAGTGACGCAGCGCGGGGTTACCCGCCTTTCGGCGGCCAATCGTGATCTTTTTGGCTCAGCAAGCCACTCAGGCCTTGCTCCAATGCGTCGAAGGCTTCGCCAAGGCGGGCTTCGATCTGGGTTTGGTAGTCCATGGCCAGCGGCAATAGCTCGGCCATCAGGGCGCGGCCTTTTTCCGTCAGGGCAAGACGGATCAGGCGGCGGTCGCTTTCGTGGACGCGTTTGGCAATCAGACCTTGTGCCTCAAGCCGTGTGGCGGCGCGGCTGACCTTGCTCTTTTCCATGGCGACGCGGGCCTCGATATCCCTTATCGAGACATCCCGCGCCTGTGTGAGATGAACAAGAACCCGCCATTCCGGAATCGAGATGCCAAAGCGCGCGCGGTATTGCCGGGCGAGTTCTTCGCTGGTGCGCTGCGCGGCCACGGCCAATCGGTAGGGGGTGAAATGCGCCAGATCGAAATCCGGAAGGTCGGGCTTTTGCGGTTTGCTCATCTGGTGTTCCATTGCATCTGCAACGAGACAATGCCGCCGATCCGCAAGGCTCGCAAGCCAGACGCGGTTTTGGCGATGGTGAAAATGTCGCCCCGTCCCGGGTTTGGGCCATTGCGCCCGCCGCCCGGATTTGCAACCGTTGCCGCGGGGAGGAGTGAGCTTGGCGCTTCGTGATATCAGTTGGCTGGCGTTTTATTCCCTTGTTCTCGGGGCTTGGGCTTTGCTCTATGCCATGGCGTTGGGCAGCGGCGCTGGCGCTTTCGAGGGCTCGGGTGCTTTTGCGGACGTTCTGGCAACGCTCTGCGCGGGGCCCGGGGCACAGGGCGCGGGTATCTTGGGCCTTTGGACCATGTCGGCGGTGATGGGCGCGGCCATGATGTTGCCAACGCTGTTTCCCATGCTGACCACCTATCGCAGCTTTGCCGCGCGTCTGGGCAGCGCCGAAGCGGGCTGGTGGGGCATCGTTTTGGGCTACGGCACGGTCTGGCTGGGGTTTGCTGGGCTTGCGGCGCTGGTACAGATGGCCTTGGCCAAGGCCGGGTTGGTGGACCGCTTTGGCGCGGCGACCATGGTTTGGTTTCAAGGGATCTTGTTGATTGTCGCGGGGAGCTATCAGCTGTCGCAGGCCAAGATGACCTGTCAAAGCGCGTGTTTGTCGCCGATGTCCTATTTCCTTGGAAGGTTTCGCCCCGGGATGGTCGGCGGCCTTCGGATGGGGGGTGAGCAGGGGCTTTGGTGTGTCGGCTGTTGCTGGGCCATCATGGCGCTTGGATTCGCGGGCGGGGTGATGAACCTTGCCTGGATGGGCTTGGCGACACTGTTCATGGTGCTGGAAAAGCTGCCGCAGATCGGGGTGCTGTTGCGCCGCCCTGCGGGTATTGTACTGGTGTTGAGCGGTCTGGCCCTGTTGGCATTTGAACTTGGAAAGGCAGGCGCAAAATGGCTTTGATCAGGCGACCGGGCGCAGACAAGCTGCCCGTTTCACAGCGGATTGACCAGAGAATGCCAAATCCAAAGCGGCGCGTCATGCGCTCGACGGATTGGGCGATCAAGGGAGAGCTGTTCCTCAACTGCTCGTGCACGGTGTTCTGCCCCTGCGTGGTGAGCCTGGGCCAGCATGACCCGACCGAAGGCACCTGCAAGGCCTGGATGGCGATTGCCATTGATGAAGGCCATTACGAGGGTGAGGATCTGAGCGGGATCAACGTGGGCCTTATGGTCGAGATTCCCGGCAAGATGGCCGAAGGCGACTGGCGCGTGGCCGCGTACATCGATGAACGCGCGACACCCACGGCCTATAACGGGCTGCTCAAGATCCTGTCTGGTGAAGCGGGCGGCACCACGGGACTGTTCACCTTGCTGGTCAGTACGATCATCGGGCATGAGCGCGAAAAGGTCGAGATTGTCCGCGAAGGCCGCAAGCGGGGTCTGTACATCGGCCGCAAGATTCAGGGCGAGATCGCGATGATCGACGGCTCCAGTCCCGAGCATCCGGTGATGATATCCAATACCAGGTACTGGATGGGGCCGGATGTGATCGTCGCCAAGGCGGGCAAGAGCAAGGTGCGCGACTATGGCCGGGTTTGGGATTTGTCCGGGAAGTCCGGGGAAATCTGTGCCATCGACTGGAAGGGCGCCGCGAAATGATGATCACGCCTGACTACTGCCTGACCATGGCGCGTTACAACGCTTGGCAAAACAAGCAGTTGAAGGCGATTTTCGACGGCCTCGGACAAGAGGACCTGAGCAAGGATCGCAAGGCGTATTTTGGCTCGATTTTGGCGACGGCCAATCATCTGCTCTGGGCAGACCAGATCTGGCTGGCGCGACTGACCGGGCAGGAGGGACCGCAGGGCGGGATCTCTGAGAGTGTGCATATGGCGGCGAATGGTCCGGCCTGGGCGGTAGAGCGGTTTCGGACCGATGGCGCCCTGTTGCACTGGGCTGAACGCCTGCGCGCGGTGGAGCTGTCAGGGCCGTTGGTCTGGCATTCCGGCGCTCTGGAGCGTGAAGTGTCAAAACCCAAGGCGCTGTGCGTGATACATATGTTCAATCACCAGACCCATCACCGGGGGCAGATTCACGCCATGCTGACCGCAGCCGGAGCAAAGGCGCCGGTAAGTGATCTGGCGTTCATGCCCGACGACGGGCCTTGGCTGTGACGACGGTTCGGCGCTCGGGCTGATGCCCATCGCCCCGCCCGCCGTCCCATAATAGAGAGGGGCTAGCCCCTCGCGCGGGCCTTGGTATTTTGACAGGACAAACTGACAAAGACAGGAGAGAGCATGTTCAAGGCATTGATCGTTGAAAAGGATGCAGAGACCGGCAAGACCAGCGCCTCGGTTCAGGAGATCGGCGAAGATCGCCTTCCTGAGGGCGAGGTTACGGTGGCGGTCGAGTATTCCACAGTGAACTACAAGGATGGTCTGTGCATCGGGCCGGGCGGAGGACTTGTGCGCAACTATCCGCATGTGCCGGGGATCGATTTCGCCGGGACGGTCGAAGCCTCCAGCGATGATCGTTACAAACCCGGCGACAAGGTCGTGCTGACGGGTTGGCGTGTGGGCGAGGCGCATTGGGGGGGCTATTCCCAAAAGGCGCGGGTCAAGGCCGATTGGCTGGTGCCCTTGCCGGATGGGTTGGACGCGCGTGCGGCCATGGCGGTTGGAACCGCTGGCTTGACGGCGATGTTGGCGGTCATGGCCTTGCAGGACCACGGCATGGTGCCGGGGGACGGTCCGGTCCTGGTGACTGGTGCGGCGGGCGGTGTTGGCTCGGTCGCGGTGGCGATTCTCGCCAACCTGGGTTTTGAGGTGGCGGCAGTGACCGGACGTCCGGAGCAGGAGGACTATCTGCGGGCGCTTGGCGCCACCGAGATCGTCGCGCGGGACGAATTGACCGAAGTGACGCGCAAGCCGCTTGAGGGCGAGCGCTGGGCGGGATGCGTCGACGCGGTGGCCGGGGCGATGCTGGGGCGTGTGCTGAAGCAGATGAAATACGGCAAGTCCGTCGCCGCGATTGGCCTAGCCGGCGGGGCGGTGATCGAGGGCGCCTTGATCACGCCTTTCATTCTGCGCGGTGTGAACCTCCTCGGGATCGACAGCGTCATGCAACCTTATGACAACCGTGTGCGCGCCTGGGAACGGATCGCCAAGGATCTGCCCATGGACAAGCTGGAGGCCATGGTCGAACCCGCCACTTTGGCGGATTTGCCCAAACTGGGGGCAGACATCCTGAAAGGTCAGGTGCGGGGCCGCGTGGTCGTCGACGTCAATGCCTGACCCAACGCCGGAAGAGCTGGCAGAGATTGCCCGCGCGCGCGGCCAGATGTTCCGCCCGGTCTGGTTCGCGCGGCTGTTTCGCGGCGATCTGGCTTTGGGAGAGACCTTTTGGGGTGGGCATCTGGGCATGCAGCTTGTCCTGATGCCGCTCTGGCTGCTTTTGATCGTCCTACTTCCTGCGGTTGCGCCGGGAGCAGGCAGGGGCAGCATATTGGCCTTTTTTGTGCTGTCAGGACTGGTCTCGGCACTGGTGACGCGGGCGGTGATTATTGTCGCGCCGCGCTCGGACGCCGGGATTTGGCGCTGGGTCGCGATTGCGGTTAGCCTGCTGATCACGCTGCAGTCCATCGCGCTGTTGGTCTGGTGGCTGAACGGCGATCTGTAACCCCTGTCCCCGGTGTCGAAGTGCTTGCCTTGCAGGCGCCGGGTGTTGATTGCCGGGCGGTCACCACTAGTTACACTCGCCATGGCGGGTCGCATTTGAGACATCAAGCGGCGCGTCAATTTGTCATTCAGGCCGATCTTGGGCTAGGCTGTGACAGGTAAGGGGGCATCAACGATCTTCTTACGCACGAAAAACGCGGGCAGAGCTTTCGGCCATAGGCGGTTCGTTTGTTTCTCTGATCCGCGAGAATCGGGAAGGAAGGGAAACGTGTTCAAACGTATCATGGTGCCAGTTGATCTGGCACATGCGGGCCGGCTTGAGCGGGCTTTGAGTTGTGCCGCTGATTTGGCCAAGCATTACGACGCAACGTTGGTCTATGTAGGGGTATCGGCCGCGACGCCCAGCAGCATCGCGCATACGCCCGAAGAGTTCGCGCAAAAGCTGTCCGAGTTCGCAGATGCGCAGGCCGAGACATGGGGGATTTCCACTCAGTCCCATGCAATGACCAGCCATGACCCGGCGATCGATCTGGATCCGACGCTGATGAAGGCGGTGGAAGAAACAGGGGCCGATCTGGTGATCATGGCAAGCCACATACCAAACATCACCGACTACATCTGGCCATCAAACGGGGGGACGATAGCGGGGCATGCCAAGGTCTCGGTCATGGTCGTGCGATGACGCGCGCATTCAGGTGTGTGCGATGAGGCGCGCGATGAATATTGCGCTATGCGCCACTTCAAACGGAAACGCGACATAGGAACAGGGAGGCCTTTCATATGGCCGAAACAACAAACGATCAGGGGATACCAGAGCCGGAAGGCCCCTCTGACATCATCCAGACCGATTACGAAATCGGACAGGACAACATCGAAACCAACGTCGGTCCCTTCAATCTGGATATTCACAACCCGGTCTTTCTGATCTCGGGGCTGTCGATCATCGCCTTCGTTTTCTACACGCTGGCGTTGCCCGAACAGGCGGGAGCGTTCTTCACATGGATGTTCGGGGCCGTGACCAAGGGATTTGACTGGTTCTTTCTCGGGGCGGCGAATGTCTTTGTGATCTTCTGCCTTTTGCTGATCGTGCTGCCGGTGGGCAGTGTCCGGTTGGGCGGCGCTGATGCGCGACCGGATTACAGCTATGTCGGCTGGTTCGCCATGCTTTTCGCGGCGGGCATGGGCATCGGCCTGATGTTCTATGGCGTGTCCGAACCGATGAGCCATTTCTCATCGTCCTTCGGGGGCACGGCTGTCGGCGAAGACGGTGTGCGCACGGATTGGGCGCCGCTGGGCGCCGCCGGAGCAAATGAACACGAGGCCGTCCGACTGGCCTTTGCTGCGACGATCTTCCATTGGGGGCTGCACCCTTGGGCGATCTATGCCGTGGTGGCGCTGGCGCTGGCCTTGTTTACCTATAACAAGGGCTTGCCGCTGACGATCCGCAGTGCCTTTTACCCGATCCTCGGGGATCGCGTCTGGGGCTGGCCGGGGCATATCATCGACACGCTGGCGGTGTTTGCGACGCTCTTTGGTCTGGCAACTTCGCTTGGCTTTGGCGCGACGCAGGCGAACGCGGGCCTGAACGAATTGTTCGGCATTCCCGTGGGATCGACCACCGAAGTGATCCTGATCACGGCGATCACTTCGGTCGCTCTGATTTCGGTCGTGAGGGGGCTGGATGGCGGCGTCAAGGTGTTGTCCGAGATCAACATGGGGCTGGCTCTCTTGCTGCTGTTGTTTGTGCTGATCGTCGGGCCGACGGTGGCGCTGCTGACCGGCTTTGTCGATTACCTTGGCGCTTACTTGCAGTACCTGCCGGCGCTGTCGAACCCGCTGGGCCGTGAGGACGTCAACTTCAGCCAAGGTTGGACGTCGTTCTACTGGGCATGGTGGATCAGCTGGTCGCCCTTCGTCGGGATGTTCATCGCGCGCGTTTCGCGTGGACGGACCGTGCGGGAATTCATTATTTGCGTGTTGCTGATCCCGTCACTTGTCTGCGTTCTGTGGATGAGCGTGTTTGGCGGAACGGCGATTCATCAGGTGGTGGCCGACGGCTATACCGTCGCGCAGGATGCCCCTCTTGAGCTCAAGCTTTTCAAGATGCTTGATGTTCTGCCCTTGACCTCGATTACGTCGTTCATCGGGATCATCCTCGTGATCGTCTTCTTCGTGACCTCATCGGACTCGGGTTCGCTGGTGATCGACACGATTACGGCAGGGGGCAAGGTTGACGCGCCCGTGCCGCAGCGGGTGTTCTGGTGCATCTTCGAAGGCGCGGTGGCCATTGTGCTGTTGCTGTCGGCAGGCGGGCTGCAATCGCTGCAATCCATGGTGATCTCGACCGGGTTGCCCTTTACGGTGGTTCTGCTCTTCATGTGCTGGGCGATCTGGCGCGGGCTTCAGGCCGAACGCCGGGCGAACTGACGCTTTGACAAAGAACGAAAAAAGGCCCCGGCGCACCCGGGGCCTTTTTTGCGACGCTATCGGTCAGCCAAGTACGTGGATGCGCTTTGTAAGTCTGTCCGTGCGCGTGAGCGGTTGACCTTGTCACCTACGAACGATTTGCTACATGAACTCGGAAAAAAGGGGAGTGTGCTGCGTGTTGGATATGGACTTTGTACGGGGACAGTTCCCTGCCTTTTCCGAGCCGTCCTTGCAGGGGCAGGCGTTTTTTGAAAATGCGGGCGGGTCATATACCTGCGGGCAGGTAATTTCCCGGCTCGAGCGGTATTATCGCCAGCGCAAGGTTCAACCCTATGCACCATATGAGGCCAGCCGCCTTGCGGGCGAAGAAATGGACGAGGCGCGGCGGCGACTTGCGGCGCTGCTTGGCGTCGAAACCGATGAGCTGAGCTTTGGCCCCTCGACCACGCAAAATACCTATGTTCTGGCGCAGGCCTTTCGGCAATTCATGACCCCGGGCGAGGCGATCATCGTCACCAATCAGGATCACGAGGCCAATACAGGTCCGTGGCGGAGGCTGGCGGATGAGGGGATCGAGGTGCGCGAATGGGCCATTGACCCCGCAACCGGCCATTTGAACCCCGAAGACCTTGAGCCCCTTCTGGACGAAAAGGTGCGTCTGGTCTGCTTTCCGCATTGCTCGAACGTGGTGGGCGAAATCAACCCGGTTGTCGAGATCACGGCGCTGGCCCATGCGGCGGGCGCCTTTGTCTGCGTCGATGGGGTGTCCTACGCGCCGCATGGCTTTCCCAATGTCGGCGAAATGGGTCCGGACATTTACCTGTTCTCATCCTACAAGACCTATGGCCCGCATCAGGGGATCATGGTGATCCGCCGCGCGCTGGGCGAGGCGCTGCCGGGGCAGGGGCATTACTTCAACAACGACGTTCTGTACAAACGCTTTACCCCCGCAGGGCCAGACCATGCGCAGGTGGCGGCCTGCGCCGGAATGGTCGATTACATCGAAGCCCTCGCCAAACATCACGCGGTCGGGCCTGACGAGGTACACGGGTTGATGCGCGACCACGAAGTGCGCTTGCTGCAGCCTTTGCTGGATGCGCTGTCGGCGCGAAATTCTGTACGTTTGCTTGGCCCGGCCAAGGCCGAAGGGCGCGCGCCCACGGTGGCCGTGGCGCTCAATCGCGGTGCCGAAGAGGTTGCGGGCGAATTGGCAGGGCATGGGATCATGGCCGGGGGCGGCGATTTCTATGCGGTGCGGGCGCTTCAGGCCATGGGTGTTGATCCGCAGCAGGGCGTGCTGCGGCTGTCCTTCACCCATTATACAACCGAAGCGGAGGTTTCCCAATTAATTGACGCACTTGACGCCGTTCTTTGATCCAAAGCAGGCGCTGGCCCGTATCCTCGGAAACAGAATGCCGGAGTGTGGCGTCTGAAGAATCCAAGGCGCGGAGGCAAGCTTGGCTGAAACATCCCCCATCATCGTCTGGATCAGGCGGGATCTTCGCCTGAGCGATCACGGCGCCCTGTCTGCCGCCGAGGCCACGGGGCGGCCGGTGATCCCTGTCTTTATCCGCGATAATCTGGTGGATGGTCTGGGCGCGGCCCCCAAGTGGCGTCTGGGTTTGGGGATTGCAAAATTCGCCGAGGCGCTCGAGGCAAAGGGAATGCGCCTGATCCTGCGCTCTGGGTCCGCGCGCGATGTTCTTGAGGCGCTGGCCAAGCAGACGGGCGCAAGCGCGGTCTTTTGGATGCGCGCTTATGACCCGCAAAGCGTCCAGCGCGATACCGATGTGAAGGCAGCGTTGAAAGACCGCGGGATCGAGGCACAAAGCTTTGCCGGTCATTTGCTGTTCGAACCGTGGAGTGTGCAGACCAAACAGGGCGGTTTCTACAAGGTTTTCACCCCCTTCTGGCGCGAGGCGCGGACCCATGCGGTGGCGGTGCCTTTGCGCGCGCCATCGAACCTGCGCGCCCCCGAGACATGGCCCGAAAGCGAGGCTTTCGAGGATTGGCATCTGGGCGCTGCGATGCGCCGGGGCGCCGATGTGGTACTGCCGTATGTCCGGCTGGGCGAAGCCGCGGCGCAGGGACGGCTGGGCGCCTTCATCGCCTCAAAGGTGGCGGATTATGGCGAGCATCGCGACTTGCCCGCCGAGGACGGCACCTCGGGGCTGAGCGAGAACCTGTCGCTCGGCGAAATCAGCCCGGCACAATGCTGGCAAGCCGGACGGCGGGCCATGGAGGAAGGTAAGCCGGGCGCAGAGACCTTTCTCAAAGAGCTGGTCTGGCGCGAGTTTGCCTATCACCTGATGTGGCACACACCGCACCTTTTGACCGACAACTGGCGCCAGGAATGGCAAGTCTTTCCGTGGAACGAAGACGCACGCCGCGCCGAGGTCAAGGCTTGGCAACAGGGGCGCACCGGCATCCCCTTTGTCGATGCGGGCCTGCGCGAGATGTATGTGACCGGCCGCATGCACAACCGCGTGAGGATGATCGTCGGCTCGTATTTGACCAAACATCTGCTGTGCCACTGGAAGATCGGTCAACGCTGGTTCGAAGACTGCCTGATCGACTGGGACCCGGCCAGCAATGCCATGGGTTGGCAATGGGTGGCGGGCTCTGGCCCCGACGCCTCGCCCTACTTCCGGGTGTTCAACCCGGCGACACAGCGCGAAAAATTCGACCCACAGCGCGTTTTCGTGGATCGCTGGATCGCCGAAGGGCGCAAGTCCCCGACGCCAGAAGCGCTGAGTTATTTCGAGGCCATTCCTGAACGCTGGGGAATGCGGGCCTCGGATGCCTATCCCGAGCCCATCGTGGCCTTGGACGAAGGCCGCAAACGCGCACTTGGTGCTTATGAAAACAAGGGCTTTTGAAGTCCGTGAAATGGTTAACGCTTGCCAGAACGCTTTTGCGGGGCAAATCTGACCCTATGTCCAGTGGGAGGGCAGCGATATGAAACACACAACAGATGAGGCGTTCTTGGGGGGCGTGATCACCAGCGTGGAAGGCCAGAAGGATCTGCCACGATACTTTGCACGGGTCTATGCTGCGGCTTGTGACATGAACAAGGGGCGACTGGATTTCGTGCTGCCGGACGGTCGCCGGTTTCGAGCCGAGGGGCGCAATCCCGGTCCGGTGGCGGAACTGCACATCCACAACCCCGATATTTTTGCGCGGCTGATCCGCGAGGGCGATCTTGGCTTCTGCGAAGCCTATGTGGACGAATGGTGGTCCTCTCCCGATCTGATGGCCTTTCTGGACCTTGTTCATGCGGACAATGATGACCTTTATGACGGCTTCCCGGGCATGGCGCTGGTGCGCGCCTACGAGAAGTTGCGCTTTTGGCTGCAGCGCAATTCCAAAAGGCAGGCGAAAAAGAACATCGCTCATCACTACGATCTGGGGAACGATTTCTACGGGTTGTGGTTGGACGATACGATGACCTACAGCTCGGCCCTGTTCGAGACTGGGCAGGAAAGCCTTGAGGCGGCGCAAATCGCCAAATATGCCTCGCTGGTGGACCGGATGGGCGTGCGGCCGGGGGACCACATTCTGGAGATCGGCTGCGGCTGGGGTGGTTTTGCGGAATATGCCGCCAAGGAACGGGGGCTGAAAGTCACCTGTTTGACCATCAGCGAAGAGCAATTCAAGTACGCACAGGACCGGATCGACAAGGCAGGGTTGTCAGACCGTGTGACCTTTAAACTTCAAGATTATCGCGACGAAACCGGGCAATATGACGGGATTGCCAGCATCGAGATGTTCGAAGCGGTGGGCGAAAAGTACTGGCCGACCTATTTTGAAACGGTGCGCGCGCGGCTCAAACCCGGCCGACAAGCCAGCTTGCAAATCATCACCGTTCAGCACAGGCGCTGGGAGGTGTACCGGAAGGGCGTTGATTTCATTCAGAAATACATCTTTCCGGGGGGCATGCTGCCCAGCCCGGTGGTGCTGCGCGAACAGGTTGAAAAAGCCGGTCTTCACGTGGTCGGAAGCGTCGAGTTCGGTGAAAGCTACAGCATAACGCTGCGCCGCTGGCACGAGGAGTTCAATGAGCGTTGGGATCAGATAGCGCGACTTGGTTTCGACACTCGGTTTCAAAGAATGTGGAATTTCTACCTTGCGTCTTGCGCGGCGACCTTCCACTTCGGTAATTGTGATGTGACGCAGATAACCATCACAAGACCGAGCTGACAACATGCCCACCGCCGCCAAACTCGTTGCTGCACTATGCCTTGCGGCGCTGGCCTATGCGACATCTGAGCTGATCAAGACACTGATGCCTGCGAGTACGGATTTTGGAGTTTTCAGTATCGTGAATACGCTGCTGGGTCTGATTTGTGGTTGGGTTGTGGTTGGATCGCGTGCCGGGCGCGGGCAGGTGGCCGCCGTGTCCAACGGGATCACCGGAATGGTGGCGCTGGTCTTTTGGGCGCTGTTCATTCAGTCCGCAAACGAAATGATCGGTCTTGCCGTGCGCCACCGCTATGATGGCCCGCTCGAGGCGCTGGCCGCTGTGTTCGAGATCATGGTCGACTATGGCCAGTATCTGGTCGATTTTCGGGTACTGGCTGCGCTGCTCTGCGGCGCATTGGTTACCGGCTATCTCAGCGAAGCCGCTTCCGAGCGCTGGAGGTAACTCTGGCCGATCTGTTCTTTTACGGCACGCTGCGCCATCTGCCGTTGCTTGAGCTTGTGTTGGGCCATCCGGTTCCGCAGGTACGGGCAGCGGTGCTGGACGGCTATGCAGTGCACAGCGCCAAGGACCAGCCCTTTCCGATGATCGCGGCGTGCGAGGGCGGTAAGGCCCAAGGCGTACTGGTGCGCGATTTGTCGGCCGAAGACGTCGCCCGGCTAAACTTCTATGAGGGCGGTTTTGCCTTTGATCTGATTTCCGTTCAGGTCCAGACCGATGACGGCACCGCTTTGGCGCAGGTCTATCTGCCGCGCCCAGGACAGTGGGAGCTTGGCCCGCTATGGTCGCTTGAGAGTTGGGCCGCCCAATGGGGCGAGATGACCCTGATCGCCGCCCAAGAGGTGATGGAGCGTTTCGGAACGCAAGATGCGTCGCAGATCGTGCCGCTGTTGCCGTTCTTTCGGGCGCGGGCATGGGCACGTCAGTTGGCCGCACAGCCTGCCCCGCAAACACTGCGCAACCCGATGACGATGGACGATGTTGCGATCGTTGGCGACCGACCGGGCTATGACGGCTTCTTTCGCATCAAGGCGTTTGACTTGACGCACCGCCGCTTTGACGGCAGCCAAAGCGCCGTCATCGGCCGCGAAGCTTTTGTTGCTTTCGACGCGGCGCTGGTGCTGCCCTATGATCCGGTGCTCGACAAGGTCCTGTTGATTGAACAGCTGCGCTATGGTCCGATCCAGCGCGGCGATCCGGCACCTTGGGTGCTGGAGCCGATCGCCGGTCTGGTGGACGCAGGCGAGGCCCCCGAGGACTGCGCCCGCCGCGAGGCTGTCGAAGAGGCGGGCTTGCAGATGCGGCAACTCTTGCCGATTTCCAAAGGCTATTCCTCGCCCGGGTATTCGACCGAGTTCTTCCATTGCTTTCTGGGGCTGTGCGATCTGAGCGGGCGATCCGAGACCGGGCAGGGCGGTTTGGCGACCGAGCACGAAGATATCCGCAATCACGCCATCCCGTTCGATCATGCCATGGCGTTGATCGACAGCGGCGAGGTGAATGCCGTTCCGCTTGCCATGATGCTTTTGTGGCTGGCGACAAAGCGCGAAGGGTTGCGTTCCGGGGGCTGAGTGCCCTTGAGTTCCCCCCCCTCCAGCCCTAAACCTTGGGGTAGCACGTTTACGAAAGGACCTCTCATGCGGATCGCTCAGGATTTGGCTCAGGCCGTTGGCAACACCCCTTTGATCCGCCTGAACAAGGCCTCCGAGATGACCGGCTGCGAGATTCTGGGCAAGGCCGAGTTCATGAACCCCGGTCAGTCGGTCAAGGACCGCGCGGCGCTGTTCATCATCCGCGATGCGGTGGCCAAGGGCCTGCTGAAGCCCGGCGGCACCATCGTCGAGGGCACCGCAGGCAACACCGGTATCGGTCTTGCGCTGGTTGGCGCTTCGATGGGCTTCAAGACGGTGATCGTCATTCCTGAAACGCAAAGTCAGGAAAAGAAGGATATGCTGCGGTTGGCGGGCGCTGAACTGGTTCAAGTCCCCGCTGCGCCTTATCGCAACCCCAACAACTATGTGCGCTACTCCGGGCGACTGGCCGAAGAACTGGCCCAGACCGAAGCCAATGGCGCAATCTGGGCAAACCAGTTCGATAATGTCGCGAACCGTCAGGCGCATATTGAAACCACCGGGCCGGAAATCTGGGAACAGACCGGCGGCAAGGTTGATGGCTTTGTCTGTGCGGTGGGGTCGGGCGGTACACTGGCGGGCGTCGGCATGGCGCTTCAGCCCAAGGGCGTCAAGATTGCCCTGGCCGATCCCGATGGCGCGACGCTTCACAGCTATTACACCACGGGCGAACACAAGGCCGAGGGCAGCTCGATCACCGAGGGGATCGGGCAGGGGCGGATCACCGCCAACCTCGAAGGCTTTACACCCGATATGTCCTTCAACATCCCGGACGCCGAAGCCTTGCCAGTGGTCTTTGATCTGCTCTCGGAAGAGGGCCTCTGCCTTGGTGGCTCGTCCGGTGTGAACGTTGCAGGCGCAATTCGCATGGCGCAGGAAATGGGGCCGGGCCACACCATCGTGACCATCCTGTGTGACTATGGCACGCGGTATCAATCCAAACTCTTTAACCCGGAATTCCTGGCCGAAAAGGGGTTGCCCAGTCCGCATTGGCTGACGCGCGCGCCAGCCAGCATTCCGGGCGTTTTCGAGGACGCATGACACATTTTTTCACGAGGCTTCTTGCCCTTGTCGCGGCGCTGTTTTTCAGCGCCGCAATCGCATTTGCCCAAGACAACGCCGAGTTGGACTACGAGTCCTGGAACAGCGTGGCCACGCGCGCGGAACAGGCTGTCGAAGATGGACGCGCCTCGGATTCAGCGCTCGAAGACCTGCGGACCGAAGTCGCGGGCTGGCGAGATCAGTTTCTCGTCGCGCAAGGGACATCGTCAGCGCGGATCAGCAGCGTGCAGGCGCAACTGGATGCCTTGGGGCCAGCCCCAGAGGAGGGGCAGAGCGAAGAAGAAGCCATTGCAGCGCGCAGGGCCGAGTTGCAAGATCAACTGGCGCGTCTGCGTGCACCCGTCCAGCGCGCCGACGAGGCATATACCAGGGCTGACGGGATCATCTCGGAAATCGATACGATCATCCGCAGTCGCCAGACCGACGAGCTGCTGAGCCTTGGGCCGTCGCCTTTGAACCCGGTCCTTTGGAGAAAAGCAGCCGAGGATTTGATGGCGTCTTTGAGCCAGACCTGGGACGAACTGATCGTCAATCTGAAATCCCCGGGCCTTCGAGCCCAGGCACAAGCCAATCTGCCTGTGATCTTTTTGCTGGTGGCTATAGCTATCACGCTGCTGGCGCGCGGGCAGGGTTGGGCCAAGGCTGCCGTCGGCAAGATGCGCGGCGCAACCCGCCGCGGATCGGGCGTCTGGCGGTTTGTGTTGTCGCTGGGCCAGATCATCTTGCCCTTTGCTGGTATCTGGGCATTGAGCCAGGCTTTGATTGTCACCGGAATGGCGGGACAACGCTGGACGCTTATCCTTGTCCAGGTGCCCATTTGGGCCTTGATCATGCTGAGCATTCGCTGGCTTGCGGATCAAAGCTTTAACGACAACCCGGAAATCGCGACGCTGGGGCTGGACGCCGAAGAACGGTTTCGGGCGCGGGCTTATGCCAACTTGCTGGCGTTGACCTTTGTGGCGCGAGCCGTGGTTCGGTCGATGGTGGAGTATGACAATTTCTCGGTTGAAAGCAGCGCGGTGATCGATTTTCCGTTGCTGGTTCTATCCGGGTTCTTGCTGTTCCGTCTTGGCAAGGTACGCAATCACGCCCCGATTGCAGGCAGCGCTGCGGCTTTGTCGGACGAAGGACCGTTCCGGATGCGCTTTGCCCGGATCGTCGGGCGCGCGGCGATGATCGTTGGGGTGGTTGGTCCCATCATGGCCGCCATCGGGTATTTCCGCGTGGGCGAGACGCTGATTTACCCCTTCATTGCGACGCTGGGGGTGATTGGTCTTGTCCTCGTGCTGCAAAGGGTAGTCGATGACCTTTACGAGCTGATCACCGGGCAGGGGGGCTCTGAATCTGACAGCTTGATCCCGGTTTTGGTCGGCTTCATCCTCGTGCTTCTCTCGCTGCCGGTGCTTGCCCTGATCTGGGGCGCGCGCGTGGCCGATCTGACCGAGCTTTGGACGCGGTTCCGCGAAGGGTTCCAGATGGGGGATACGCGGATCTCGCCCACGGATTTCCTTGTCGTCGCGGTGGTCTTTGCAGCGCTTTACATGCTGACCCGGCTCTTGCAGGGAAGTCTGCGCAGCACGGTCCTGCCGAAGACCAAGATCGACATGGGCGGGCAGAACGCCATTGTCGCCGGTGTCGGCTATATCGGGATTTTCCTCGCGGCCATCATCGCGGTAACGGCCGGTGGGCTGGATCTGTCGTCGCTGGCCATCGTCGCCGGTGCGCTAACGGTTGGCATTGGTTTCGGCCTGCAGAACATCGTGTCCAACTTTGTTTCCGGGATCATCCTGCTGATCGAGCGCCCGATTTCCGAAGGCGACTGGATCGAGGTCGGCGGGCGTCATGGCATCGTCAAGGACATCTCGGTGCGCTCGACCCGGATCGAAACCTTTGACCGATTTGATGTGATCGTGCCCAATGCCGACCTGGTGTCGGGGCAGGTGACGAACTATACCCGCGGCAACGTGATTGGCCGAGTGATCGTGCCGGTCGGGGTGGCCTATGGCAATGACACCCGCAAGGTTGAACGTATCCTTCTGGATATTGCGCGCCACCACGACATGGTATTGATGAACCCGCCGCCAGCGGTGATTTTCAGTGGCTTTGGGGCCGATAGCCTCGACTTTGAAATCCGCGTGATCTTGCGCGACATCAACAGTGGTTTGGCCGTCAAGACAGAGATGAACCATCAGATCGCGGAACGGTTCGCCAAGGAAGGCATCGAGATTCCCTTCGCGCAGCGTGATATCTGGATTCGCAATCCCGAGGCGCTCTCGACGGTTGCCTCGTCTGGGTCCAGTGAAACTGAAACCGAGGCAGAGGCCGAAACCCGGGCGCCAAGCGCGCTTGGATTTGATGACAATGGCGAAGGGGCACCAGAGAGATGACAGAGCTGTTGTACAGGACGGACCCCTATCTGCGCGAGGCGCCGGGTCGGGTGGTCGGCCATACAGAAGAGGGCGGCGTGATCGTCGCGCCTGCATTGTTCTACCCCAAGGGCGGCGGCCAGCCCGGTGACAGCGGATGGCTTGAATGGGATGGCAAACGCCTGCCCATCGCGACGGCGGTGAAAGGTGAGGACGGGGTTGCCTCGGTTCTGGTGCCGGCCGAGCCCGCCGCTTTGCCGCCAAAGGGCGCCCATGTGGTTCAGGTTTTGGATTGGGAACGCCGTCACAAACACATGCGGGTTCACACGGCACTGCACCTGCTGAGCGTCGTGGTGCCTTTGCCCGTGACCGGCGGGCAAATCGGCGCTGGCAACGGGCGGCTGGATTTCATGATGCCAGAGCCGCCCGAAGATCGCGATGCGCTGGAGCAGGCCCTGAACGATCTGGTCGACCGCGATCTGCCTGTCGGAGAAGAGTGGATCAGCGAGGCTGATCTGGATGCCAACCCCGGGTTGGTCAAGACGCTCTCTGTCATGCCACCGCGCGGGACTGGAACGGTGCGTCTGGTCTGGATCGGCGATGGCGCCGAGCAGGTGGACTTGCAGCCATGCGGAGGCACCCACGTCGCGCGCACCGGCGAGATCGGGGCGGTCAAGCTGCGCAAGATCGAGAACAAGGGCAAACAGAACCGCCGCGTGAGCATCGTTCTGGATAGTTGAGCGAGCTGTTACTGAAATGTGCGCTTCCGCGCGCTTTTATTCCGCTTGTCGAAAGGTGACATGGCCAATAGGCGGGTGGCCCTTGGGCCAAACCGCCGTTCCAAGCCTATACAGGTCAGGATTACGACAGGGACGTCAGGGCTTTTTCAGCGGTACGCCGTATAGCTCCATCCGGTGGCCGGTCAGCTTGTAGCCCAGTTTCTTGGCGATCTTTTCCTGAAGGGCTTCGATCTCGGGGTCGACGAATTCGATCACATGCCCGGTCTGCATGTCGATCAGGTGATCGTGGTGGGCACGCTCGGCGTCTTCGTATCGGGCGCGGCCATCGCCGAAATCGACCTTGTCGAGGATACCGGCCTCTTCAAAGAGTTTGACGGTACGATAGACCGTGGCGATCGAGATTTTCGGGTCGCGGCTTGCGGCGCGCGCATAGAGTTCTTCGACATCGGGGTGATCGCGGGAATTTTGCAGGACTTCGGCGATGGTGCGCCTTTGTCCGGTCATGCGCAGCCCCTTGCCGCGGCAACGTGTCAGGATGGTATCACTCATGGGGCGGGCCTTTTTCGCGCTCTTTGACCTGTTGTGCCAAATGCCACGGGTAAGGCCAAGGGGTCAGGCGGGCATCGGCGCTTTTGTCCGATGCCAGAGAAAGGCGGCAAGGCTGGCGACGACGATGGCGCCGCCCGCCAGCATGCGCAGGCTGGGCGCCTCATCGGTGCCAAGCCAGACCCAGAGCGGCGCAAGGACGGTTTCGAGCAAAAGCAGAAGTGACACATTGGCCGCCGAGGTGTGGCGCGAGGCCTGGCTGAGCGAGAAGAAGGCCAGCGGCAGGATCACGAGGCCGGTCAGCAGGATGGCGGGTACATTGCCTTCGGTCATGCGCGCAGGGGTGGTGATCCAAAGGCCGGTGGTGCCTGAGAGCACAGCTCCGATGCCGATGGCCAGAAGCAGCGGCAGATCGGGGGCATTGCGCAGGGTGACAAAATTCAGCGCCAGCGAAAAGGCGACGCCAAGCCCGCAGGCGGCGCCCATCAGTGCCGCAGGATTCAGCGACATCTGGCCCTTGCCGGAAATGGCCAGAATTATGCCCGCAAGCACAAGGGCGATCGTCCCCCAGGTGGCGGGCGGTGTGTCTTCGCCGTGTAGGGCGCGGGCCAGTAGGGCGGCCCAGACCGGGACAGTGGCCACGCCCAGCAAGACCGGCGCCACTGGGGCCGAACCGATCCCAAGCGGAAAGAGCATAGCGTTAAAATATTGGCAGAGGATGACGGTGATCCCGGCGCGTCCAAGCAGCATAGGCAGATCGGCGGCGCGGCTGCGGCTGGTCAGCGACCAAGCGGTGAGAAAGAGCGTGCCCATGCAAAGCCCGCGCCAGCCCATCATCTGAAACCCTGACATGCCCGACAGCCGCATGAACAGGGCATCCGGCGTCAGGACCAGCGCTCCGAAGAGCGCCAGTCCAAGGCCGAAACGGCGCGGTGTGGTCATGTCAGGCGTAAAGCGGTTGCAGGCCCATCTGCATATGCAGGGTGTTGACCGTGGGTTCGTCCAGTTCCATCGCTTTGGCAAGGCCGTGAAGATACTGTGCCTCTTCTTGGGTATCGACCCGGATCGTCATGAGCGAGGCGGAATAGACCTGCGTGCGCATGGCTTCCGGTGTCTCGGAGGCCAGCCCTTCGATGTCGATGGGGGCGGCCAGCTGTTCCTGAATAAAAGCGATATCCTCGGCGTCGGCGTCTTCGCCGACGGTTTCAAGGATCTTGGCCTTTTCCGCCGCATCAATGCCACCATCGGATTTGGCGGCCTGAATCATCGCGCGCAGCATGAGGGCAGCCATCTTCTCGGCGTCGGGGGCGGTTTCCTTGGTGTTGAAGGCGTCCAGCATGGCACTTGCGCCTTTGCCCTGCGCCATGGCTGTGGCACCACCCGCAGCCGCGAGCAGACCGGCAAGGCCAGCGCCGCCACCACCGAGGCCGGACAACAGGCCGCCACCTTCGCTGTTGGCATTGCTTTGGCCGCCGCCCATCGCCCCCATAAGGGAGGCAAGATCAAGCCCGCCGCTTTGCAGCTTTTCCATCATCTCGGTCATCGGGTTTGCGCCACCAGCGGCCCCGCCGCCGGTCAGCCCGCCCATCATCGCGCCAAGGCCGCCTTGCTGAAGCTGTTCCATCATGCCGGACAAAGGATTGTTCGCGCCCTCGGGCATTTTCCCTGACATGGCCTGACCCAATTGCGCCTGCGCAGCCGAGGCCGGGTGTTCGCCCTTGATCTGCGCGCCGCCGCCCAAAAGGCTGCCAAGCCCGGCGCCGCCGGACATCTTGTCGACGCCCCGAGCCGCAGCATATCCGATGGCGACTTTGGCCAGTGTTCCCATAAGACCCATATCAAGTTTCCTCCCGAGCAAGCATTACCTCGTCAGATTGGCAGATTTTCCTCGTGAGTCACAGGGTTGATTGACGAGACCCGAAAAGCGGTGTCCAAAGGCGCATGGCACGCAGAGACAGTATGGATATTCCGGGCGCAGCGGGGATGGTGGCCTTTGCCGCCATGCTGGCGCTTAACCAGGTGGTGATCAAGGTTTCGAACGGCGGTTTCGGACCGGTTTTTGGCGCAGGAGTGCGCTCGGTACTGGCGCTGGCGGTTCTGGGGCTGTGGGTGGCTGTGATGAAGCGTCCTCTGGGCGGGCTTCGGCAGACCATTGTCCCGGGGATGATGCTGGGGCTGCTGTTCAGCGTCGAGTTCCTGTTTCTGTTCAGCGCGCTGGATTTTACGACGGTCTCGCGCTCGGCGATCCTGTTTTACTCCATGCCGGTCTGGCTGGCCTTGATTGCCCATTTTACCCTTCCGGGCGAGACCCTGTCGGCCCGTCGGGCGCTGGGTCTGGCGATGGCCATGGCAGGGGTGGTCTGGGCCTTACTCGATCCGGACAGTTTGCGCGCGGGCAGCCTTTGGGGCGATCTGCTGGCGCTTTTGGGTGCGCTGTGCTGGGCGGGGATCGCCCTGACGGTGCGATTGACGAAGGTTTCAGAGCTGCCGCCGGAATCCCAGCTTTTCTGGCAATTGGCGGTCTCGGCCGTGGTGCTGGTGGTCGTGGCGCCGCTGTTCGGCCCCCTGATGCGCGAGCCGACATGGGTGCATTGGGCAGGGATGGGATATCAGGCGGTTCTGGTGGCCAGCCTTGGGTTTCTGTTCTGGCTCCGGCTGATGTCGATCTACCCCGCCTCGGACATCGCGGCGTTTTCGTTCCTGTCGCCGGTTCTGACGGTTGGCTTTGGCTGGGCGCTTCTGGACGAACCTGTGGGGCCGGGGTTTCTTGGGGCGTTGGGGCTGGTGGCGGTGGGGATCGTCCTGATCAACATTCGGCGAAAGCGGGTTCAGGCTGTCTGACAGCCCCGCTTGTACCTTCTGAACTCGGGTCGTTCCGCGCGGATTCATTACACGACCAAGCGTACGACTTTCACTGTCACGTGCCGCAGAAAGTTGCGGTGACAATCTCGGACTTGGAGGGCGCGCGGGTCAGGTCGGCGTCGTCCGGTTGATCCTCATACGGATGAGCGAGCACCCTATTCATGCGGTGAAAAAGGCTGTCGTCCCCGTCAACTGCTGCGCTGATCATCTCTTCGATACGGTGATTGCGTGGGATGAAGGCCGGGTTTGCGCGCAGCATGACATTTTGCGGGTCCGGTTCCGCGCTCAGGCGTTCTTGCCAGCGCGTGGCCCAAGCGTCAAAGCTTGAACGGTCTGCGATCTGATCGCGCGCCCCGCCAGTTGCCAAGGTGCTGAAAGTATTGGTGAAATCCGACCCGCCCGCCTGCATCAAGGACAGCAGCTCCGAGACCAACTGAGCGTCTTCGGGCTGCGGTGACGAGATCCCGATCTTGGCGGCAAAGCGATCCAGCCATGCGCTGCGGATCAAGTCGCCCATAGTGTGAACGCGGTCCGTGAAATCTTTGATTGCGGCATCGACATCGGGCATCAGCGGGATCAGCGCCGTTGCCAGTTGCGCCATGTTCCAGACGACAATATCGGCCTGCGCGACATAGGCATAACGACCAAATCGGTCGATCGAAGAAAACACCGTGTCAGGATCGTAGGCGTCCATGAAGGCGCAGGGGCCATAGTCGATCGTTTCGCCCGAGATCGCGCAATTGTCGGTGTTCATCACGCCGTGGATAAAGCCAAGCGACATCCATTGCGCCACCAGCGCCGCCTGGCGTTCGATCACCGCAGACAGCAGCTCGGCAGGGTTTTGAACATGCGGATAGTGGCGCCGCACCGTGTAGTCATAAAGCGTTTGCAGGGCCGCTTGATCGTTGCGGGACGAGAAGACCTGAAAGGTTCCGACACGGATGTGGCTGGCAGCCACGCGGGTCAGGACGGCGCCAGGCAGGGGGCGTTCGCGGATCACCTCATCGCCGGTGCGGGTTGCGGCAAGTGCCCGGGTGGTTGGCACGCCAAGCGCGTGCATCGCCTCGCTGACCACATATTCGCGCAGCACCGGCCCCAGCCAGGCCCGCCCGTCACCGCGCCGCGCAAAGGGTGTGGGGCCTGAGCCTTTCAACTGGATGTCGCGCCGTTGGCCTGCGCGATCAACGACCTCACCCAACAGCACCGCGCGGCCATCGCCCAGTTGCGGGTTGAAACTGCCAAACTGGTGGCCTGCATATAGCTGTGCCAAGGGCTGCGCGCCTTCGGGCAGAGCATTTCCGGCGAACATTGCGGCCAGTCTCGGATCGTCGGCCCCCTCAATGCCCAAGTCCTTGGCCAGCGCTTCGTTGAAGGCGATCAGTGAGGGCGCCTTGACCGGGGTCGGGCGCTGAAAGGCAAAGAATCCGCCGGGAAGGCGGGCGTAGGTATTGTCGAAGGGAATGTGCAAAGTCATGAGGAGAAGATAATCCCGAATCTGCCTCAGACCAGAGGCTTTTCCATGGTGATCGAGGTGGTGCGGTCAAAGCCAGCGTGCGCCTTTTCCGCAGTTCTGACAAATCCCATCGCAGCAAAGGCGGCGTGATTGCCAGTCAACTCAATCCGCGTTTCCAGTTGCAGTTTCGCCAGGGAAAGCCGACGAGCCAGAGTTTCGGCCTGTTGAATGAAAGCGCGGCCAAGCCCGCGGCCTTGCGCGTGTGGCGCGATGGCGAGCTTGCCAATATAGAGCGCGCCGGGGCGTTCGGCGAAAAAGGCGCAACCGGAAAGCGGGTCAGATCCGCTCAGGTAAAGATGTTCGGCGCTGGCTTTGTCAGCGAGGGTGGCAGGTGTCAGCCGGTGCGCGGAAGAGGGCGGGTCGATGATCCCGTCCATATAGGCGAAACTGTCGATGATCAGTCTGTGCAAACCCGCCCAGTCGTTGAAATTGGCTGCGGCGGGGCGCGGCGTCATAACATGCGGCTCATGAACATCTTGTCCTCGCGGGCGGCAAAGCGGGCGCGGCGGTAAAAGCCAAGCAGGCGTTCGTTTCCGCGCCCGGCTTTGAGGTGCAGGGCCTTGAGGCCAGCCTCTTTCATCGCCTTCGAGATGCCATTCAGCGCCTCGAACCCCATGCCGCGCTGGCGCACGGCGGGGCGGATGTACAACTCATCGACAGTGCCATCCATACCGCCAAATTCAAGCGACCAGCCGAAGGTGATACAGACATACCCCACAGGCGCACGGCGCGGCCCGATCAGCCAGATCGCCCCGTGAGGCGAGCCTTCCAGCAACGGCAGAACGGCGGCCGCGCGATGATCGTCGTCGGTGCCGAAGCCTTGTTCCTGATGGAAGGCGGCCACAAGAGGCAGCAGCTTGTCGGCGTCCTCGGCGGCGGCGAGGTGGAGGCTTTTCATCTTGGTTTGTCCAGTGCTGTGGCTTTCATCCAGTGGACAAAAGCAAAACTGCCGCAAGGTAGGCGGGCAACCGGTGGGGATGCAAGGCGGCGTGAGGGGTTTCGCCATCAGGGGGCGGAATTGAGCGAAGGATTGCCGGGTTTGTACCGCGTCGGCTTGGGGGTGCCCCACAGCATCTTGATCCGTGAAAGCGAAGTTTAAAGCCGCGCCAGCCTTTCTGTCAGCAGTTTGAAGAAATGCTCGGCGTCGATGTCACCAAGGAACAAGGCATTGGCCTCGCGGTCTGTGACGCGCCACCAGTCCGCGACGGTCATCCCGCGGCACAAGGCGCTGTCGGTTTCGATTTCCACATTGATGTGGCGCCCGGAAAACAGATGTGGGGCCAAGAGGTAGGCTGTGACGCAGGGATCGTGCAGGGGCGCCCCTTCGGAGCCGTATTTCTGAATGTCGAAACGCTCGAAAAAGTCGGTCATTTGCGCGACGGCTGTGCCGACACGGGTTCCGATGTCGCGGAAGGCCTGGTTCCGCGACGGGGTTACCAAGGCTTTGTGAGTCACATCCAGCGGCAAGACCACGATCGGGGCGCCGCAGTCAAAGACGATCTTGGCGGCCTCTGGATCGACGTAGATGTTGAATTCGGCGGTCGGGGTGATGTTGCCGACCTCGAAATAGGCGCCGCCCATCAGGACAATCTCGGCGATGCGCGGCGCGATATCAGGTGCCCGTTGAAGGGCGGTGGCGATGTTGGTCAGCGGGCCGAGTGGGCAAAGCGTGACCGATTTTTCGGGTTGGGCGCGCAGGGTTTCGATGATGAAATCCACGGCGTGCTGGTCTTGCAAGAGCATTGTCGGGTCAGGCAGCACCGGCCCATCCAGCCCGGTTTTGCCATGCACATGTTCGGCGGTCACAAGATCGCGGCCCGAGGGCCTGTCGCAACCTGCAAAAATGCGGGTGTCCGGTTTGCCCGCCAATTCGCACACGATCCGGGCATTGCGAGTGGTCAACGGCAGCGGGACGTTGCCTGCGACGCAGGTGATGCCCAGCACCTCCAGATCTTCGGGAGAGGCCAGTGCCAGCAATATGGCCACCGCGTCGTCCTGACCGGGATCGGTGTCGATGATGATCTTGCGAGGGGGCATGCGGGTCTCCTGATATGTCCGGATTTGGTCGCATGGGGATCGCACGGGTGCAAGTGCCTTGCCTGCCTAGATGCTTATCGCGATCGTCTCAGGCGCGGGATGGGCATTCGGAAATCGGAATGGTCAGCGGGGGCGATGGCCAACGGTTTGGTGTCGCGGCTTGGCATCGTTCAAGATGCTTGGATGACCAAAGGACAGTTGGACGCTTTTTGGTTGTGTGCCCAATTTTTGAGCGCAATTATAACGGTATGGCCCTTCGTATTTTCCAGTGTAAAGCCTGCAAGCACACCAATCGGTTGGGCGCGAGAACATGTTCGTACTGTTTTCGGCCCACCACGGTTTTCAATCAGGCGTGGTTTCTTGCCCTTGTCGTCATTCTGTGCGGCCTCGGGGCTGCTGCGTATTTTGATGTCTTGCCAGAGCTGTTCTGACTCGCCTCAGGCCGAGCAGCTGGCACCGCCCAGCACGCAGAATTTCGCGCAATGGGGATGATTGAGGGAAACGTCCTGTTCGGCCTGCTCCAAGGTTGTGCCAAGCTCGAACTGCGGATCATAGGCCAGCAAGGTACAGGCCAGAACCGATGGGGAGGCCGCGCCCTTGCGTTTCACAACCATGCGCGACGAAGAACACATCACGCTGTTTGGCGATTTGTTCAGGATACCCCAGCAGGCCGTGGTGATTTCCGGCACCTCGACGGTTTCGTCCATTTCGGGGAACAGCACTGTCATTCCGGGATCATTGGCGTCAATCGCAAAGCCTTCCGTCTCAAACAGCCGGGCGTAGCCTTCGCGCGATGCGGCTTCGGTTTCGCCCCAGACGGTCCGACCCGCGACGGCCATGCGAATCCCGGTGTCGCGCAGCCAGCGCATGCCTTCCAGCGTGCGCTCAAACGTGCCGGATCCGCGCTCGGTGTCGTGATGTTCCGCCGACCAGTGGTCGACCGAAATGCGCAATGTCAGCTTTTCGCCAAACTCGTCTTGCAAAGCCTCAAGGCCTGCGCGAACGCGCGGCCGCATCATCGGACGCATGGCGTTGGTCAGGATCAGAACCTGGTAGCCGCGTGACAGGGCGGCGCGGGCCATGTCGATCATCTGGGGGTTCATGAAGGGCTCACCGCCGGTAAAGCCGATTTCGTGCACACCCCATTTACGGTCTTCAAGTTGGTCAAGATACTCCTCGACCTCTGCCGTTGTGATATAGACGAGCCGGTCGTTGTCGGGCGAGCTTTCGATGTAACAGTTCACGCATTCGATATTGCACAGCGTTCCGGTGTTGAACCAAAGCGTTTGTGGATCGCTCAATGCGACTCGGGCTCGGGCAGAGCCGTCCGCCGTCACCAAGGGATCGCCAAACTTGGCGGAATTGCTCGTAACGCTGTCTTTCATGTGCCTTAAACTCCGGTTTTCCAACGTGGTAGACCGCAGATGGCATAGGGGCCAGAGCTGAGTTTTTTCCTGACGGCATTGTGAAGCGCCATATCCCTGTTAGACTCGCGCTCAAAGCTGCGCTAGAAGACCCTCAAGTTAGCGCTAACGGCGCTTAAGATGCAGACAGCAACAGGAACAGGTGCCCCATGGTTTCACGTGTCATCCCAGTGGATCCTTTCGATCTGGTCATATTCGGCGGAACCGGCGATCTGGCCCGGCGGAAGATCCTTCCCGGCTTGTTCCGTCGATTCTGTTCAGGGCAAATGCCCGAAAATGCGCAAATCATTGGCGCGGCGCGGACCGAAATGGACGACGCCGGATTCCGCGACATGGTCGCCGAGGCAATCCGCGAATTCGGCGGTGGGCGCGCCTGCGAGGATGGCACGCTGGATCAGTTCCTCAAACACATCTCTTACGAGGCGGTCGACGCCAAGGGCGACGGCGGTTGGGAGGCACTCAAGGGGCGGTTGCGTGATGGCATGATCCGGGCGTTCTATTTCTCGGTCGGGCCAAGCCTGTTTGGCGATCTGGCAGAGCGCCTGCGCCATTTCGGACTTGCAGACGACGAAAGCCGTGTGGTTGTCGAAAAACCTTTTGGGCATGACCTGAAAACCGCCAAGGCGCTGAACGCCACGCTGGCCCAGCATTTCGATGAGCACCAGATTTACCGGATCGACCACTATCTTGGTAAAGAAACGGTGCAGAACCTGATGGCTGTGCGCTTTGGCAACGTGTTGTTTGAACCGCTGTGGAATTCGCAATACGTCGATCACATTCAGATCACCGTCGCCGAAACGGTGGGCGTCGGCGGTCGGGGGGGCTATTACGACAAATCGGGTGCCATGCGCGATATGGTGCAAAACCACTTGATGCAGCTGCTTTGCCTGATCGCGATGGAGCCGCCCGCGCGGTTTGAGCCGGATTCGGTACGCGACGAAAAGCTCAAGGTGATCCGGGCGCTGGATCCGGTTCTGCCGCATCACATCGTGCGCGGCCAGTATGACCGCGACGGCGACGCGCCGGGATACCGCGAAGATGCGGGCGATCCACGCTCGACCACCGAGAGCTTTATTGCGTTGAAGTGCCATGTGTCGAACTGGCGGTGGGCAGGCACGCCGATCTACCTTCGCACCGGGAAAAAGCTGCGCGCGCGCGCCAGCGAGATTGCCGTGGTCTTCAAGGATGCGCCGCATTCGATCTTTGGCGCGGATGCGGGACGGCACCGCAATATCCTGACGATTCGCCTGCAGCCCAACGAAGGTATGGAACTGGGCGTTACCATCAAGGAACCGGGGCCGGGCGGGATGCGCCTGCTCGATGTGCCGTTGGATATGAGCTTTGCCGATGCGCTGGGGGCGGATGCCGAAGAGGTGCCCGACGCCTATGAGCGGCTGATCATGGATGTGATCCGCGGCAACCAGACGCTGTTCATGCGCGGCGACGAGGTCGAGGCGGCCTGGGCCTGGACAGATCCGATCATCGAAGGCTGGCAGTCGCGCGGCGAAGTGCCCAAACCCTATGACGTTGGCAGCTCTGGTCCGGATGATAGCCTGATGCTGATGCATCGCGATGGCAGGAAATGGCGAGACATTCGAACATGAGCTATGAATTCATCGAATATGCCGATCGGGACATGCTGGCCATCGATCTGGCCAACCTTATTGCGGGCGAGTTGCGCGCGGCGCTGAGACACGAAGAGCGTGCGGCGCTTGCGGTACCTGGGGGCACGTCTCCCGGGCCGGTGTTTGACGATCTATGCGCGGCCAGTCTGGATTGGGACCGGGTTGACGTGGTTCTGACGGATGAACGCTGGGTGCCCGAAGATCACGGGCGATCCAACACGCGGTTGCTGCGCCAGCGCCTGTTGGTCGATCGTGCGGCGCAGGCCGGATACCTGCCGCTTTACGCCCCCGCCGAAACGCCGGAACAGGCGTTGGAGGATCTGGCGAAACCCATTGCCGAACAGATGCCCTTGGCGGTTGTATTGCTGGGGATGGGGGCAGATATGCACACCGCGTCGCTGTTTCCGGGGGCCGACAGACTGGCCGAAGCGCTTGATCCGCATGCGCCGGTTCTTTTGCCCATGCGCGCGCCTGGCGCCCCTGAACCGCGCATTACCCTTACGGCGCCGGTGCTGGATGGCGCCTTATGCAAACACGTGCTGATCTTTGGCGCTGACAAACGCGCGGCGCTTGAGGCGGCACGAGGTAAACCGGCGCTTGAGGCGCCAATCAATGCGGTGCTTTCGGGCGCCAAGGTCCATTGGGCGGAGTGACGGATATGTTTGAAACACTGAAACAAATGGCCTCCAAGATCGCGGATTGCCGGATTGAGGCCCTGTTTGATGATGCAGGCCGCGCCGGGGCGTTCAGCCTGAACGGCTTGGGCATGCTGTTTGATTATTCCAAGACGCAACTGGATGACAATATCCGGGCGGCCCTTTTGGAACTTGCCGAAAACGCAGGTGTTGCTGCCCGCCGGGACGCCATGTTCGCCGGACAAAAGATCAATGAGACCGAGGGCCGGGCGGTTCTGCACACCGCGCTGCGCAATCTGGATGCCGCGCCGGTTCTGGTCGATGGGCAGGACGTCATGCCCGAGGTGCTGGCAACGCTAGGCCGGATGGAAACATTGGCCAAGGAGTTGCGTGCCTCGAATGTCGCGGATGTTGTCAACATCGGGATTGGCGGCTCTGACCTTGGGCCGGCTATGGCGGTGCTGGCGCTGGCGCCCTATCACGACGGGCCGAACTGCCATTTCGTATCCAACGTGGATGGCGCGGATATTGCTGACACATTGGCAAAGTGCGACCCCGAGCGCACGGTCTTTATCGTTGCGTCCAAGACCTTTACCACCATCGAGACGATGACCAATGCCGCCAGTGCCAAGGCTTGGCTGGCGGGCAAGGGCGTGTCCGACGACGGCAAGTTCATTGCCTTGTCCTCGAACGTTGAAAAGGCGGGCGAGTTCGGCATCCCGGCAGACCGCGTGTTCGGCTTCGAAGATTGGGTCGGCGGGCGCTATTCCATGTGGGGGCCGATTGGCCTGTCCGTAATGATCGCCGTTGGCCCCGAAGGCTTCCGGGCGTTCCTGAGCGGCGGACAGGCGATGGACCGGCATTTTCAGACCGCGCCGCTGGCGGAAAACATGCCGGTTTTGCTGGCTCTGGTTGGCATCTGGCACAATCAGGTGCTGGGCCACGCGACGCGCGCAGTACTGCCCTACGACAACCGACTTTCCCGTCTGCCTGCCTATCTGCAGCAGCTTGAAATGGAGAGCAACGGCAAGGGCGTCAGCATGGACGGCGTCGATCTTCCTTACAACTCGGGACCCGTTGTCTGGGGCGAGCCTGGCACCAATGGTCAGCACGCCTTTTACCAGTTGATCCATCAAGGCACGCGTGTGGTACCTTGCGAATTCATGGTGGCCGCGTCGGGGCATGAGGTCGATCTGAAGCATCACCACCAGCTTTTGATTGCCAACTGCCTTGCGCAGTCCGAGGCACTGATGCGTGGCCGCGATCTCGATGAAGCGCGAGGCAAGGTGGCGGGCAAGTTCGAGGGCGATGAACTGGAACGGCAGGCGCGGCACCGGGTTTTCCCCGGCAACCGCCCTTCGACCACGCTGATCTATCCCAAGCTCGACCCCGAGACGCTGGGCAAGATCATTGCACTTTATGAACACCGGGTGTTCGTCGAGGGGGTGATCCTGAACATCAACTCTTACGATCAATGGGGCGTCGAGCTGGGCAAAGAACTGGCGACCGCGCTTGGACCGTTGGTCAGCGGCGATGCTCCGGCAGATGGCAAAGATGGATCGACCGCGCAACTGATTGACTTTGTGCATAAAAACGCAGGGTAATTGCCCAGCAGGCCGCAAGACGTGAAAACCTGCAAGGGTTTCAGGTCCTTGCTTTGTTACAAAGACGCGCCCGGGCAATCGCTCGGGCGTTTTCATTTCCGTGGGATATCAAATCCGGGCGCAGCCAATTCGAACCCTTCGAACTGAAATCCCGGCGAGACGGTGCATCCGACCAATGTCCAGTCGCCACGGCTTTGCGCGGCTTGCCAGTGGTGCGCCGGAACAATCAGTTGCGGGCGCGCGCCGCTCATGAGGTCGGGGCCAAGCACCAGATCCCGGCGCGGACCTGCCTCGGTTTCCGCCAGCGACAAGGTCAGTGGCGCACCCGTGTAATAGTGCCAGATCTCAGCCGCATCGACGCGGTGCCAATGGCTGCGTTCATCGCCTTTCAGCAAGAAATAGATACAGGTGCCCGAGGCGCGCTTGTCATTGCTGTCCTCGATCCAGGTCTGGCGGTAATGGCCACCTTCTGGGTGCGGCTTCAGGCCCAAAAGGTCAATGATCTTATCGGCTTGGGTCTGCACCGTACGCTCCGCTCAACTTTGGTTAATCCCGCCACACGATTCTATGCCCTCGCAAAACCGCTTCGAGCAGGAGGCATGAGATGGCACAAAGCGTACGGCATATGGCCGAAGAAATCGTCGCCCGCGAGGGCGGATATGTCAACGACCCCGACGATCCGGGCGGGGCGACGAAATACGGTGTGACGATCCACACCATGCGTCGGCTTGGGTTGGATCTGACCGGCGACGGGCGGGTCACGGCGGAAGATGTCAAACGGCTGACCAGCGCGCAGGCGGTCGAGATTTTCCTGCAGCACTATTTTCTCAGACCGCGCATTGCGGAATTGCCCGAACCTTTGCACGCGACGGTCTTTGACATGTATGTGAACGCGGGCGCCAATGCCGTGAAGATCCTTCAGCGCCTGTTGAACCAAATGGGCGAACAGGTCAGCGTAGATGGCGCCATCGGGCCAAAGACGATTGCCGCCTGCGCCCGTGCCTACGCCAACGCGCCGGGGCATATGGTGGATGCCTATGGCATTGCCCGCCGCAACTATTACTTCGGGATCGCGGACCGTCGCCCGGCCTCGCGCAAATATGCGCGTACGCGTGCCGGGGGCAAAGGCGGATGGATCAAGCGCGCAGAAGAGTTCATCGCCCGCAAGTACCACATGTCGGACGCCGAGTTCGCCGCACGGGTGGCATCATGGGGGTGATTGAGAAACTGTTTGGCGTGCTCTTTGGGTCAGGCCGTAACGTGGTTGCCGAAACCGCCGAGGTCTTTCGGGTGAATGCGGAAAACGATGCCGAGCGGGGATTGTCTTTGCGCTCGGCGGCGCTGAACCAGTTCGGGCAAGAGTTCCGGATCGTGCAACGGGGATGGTTTGACCGGTTGATGGATGCGCTGAACCGGGTGCCGCGACCGGCGATGGCCCTTGGCACCTTGGGGCTGTTCATCGCGGCCATGGTCGATCCGGTCTGGTTCGCGGCACGCATGGCGGGGATCGCCCTTGTGCCCGAACCCTTGTGGTGGCTGCTTGGCGCAATTGTCAGCTTCTATTTCGGCGCGCGCCATCAGGCCAAGGGACAGGAGTTCCAGCGCGAAGTCGCGACGACCATCGCGGCCGTCCCGCAAGTGGTTCAGACCGTGCGGCAGGTCGAAGCCATGCGCGACATCAGCCCCGAGGCGACGCCTGATGAGACGGATTTGGGGCAGGGCGACAACCCGGCATTGGCCGATTGGCGCGCACTGCGCTGAGCCCAAGATATTCGATTGCGACAATGTGATCGCCGGGCCGGGTCAATTCTGATTGGCCCGGCTTGTTTGTGGCCCTATAAAGAAAGCATGGTTACAGAACTCGGACATTTCGCCCTGATCCTCGCTTTTTTTGTCGCGATGGTGCAGATGATCGTGCCCTTGGTGGGGGCGCACAAACGCTGGCCGGCTTGGATGGCCGTCGGGGAACCTGCGGCGACAGCCCAGTTTCTATTGGTGGCGCTGGCCTTTGCCTCGTTGACCTACGCCTTTGTTACCTCGGATTTTTCGTTGCGGCTGGTTTACATGAACAGCCATTCGGCCAAGCCGATGCTGTACAAAGTGAGCGGCGTCTGGGGAAACCACGAAGGCTCGATGCTTCTGTGGGCGCTGATTCTGAGTCTCTTTGGCGCCATGGCGGCATGGTTTGGCGGTAATCTTCCGCCGAGTCTGCGGGCAAGGGTGCTGGCGGTGCAGGCCTCGATCGGGGTGGCCTTTCTTGCCTTCACGATCTTCACCTCCAACCCGTTTACGCGGATGGGGGTCGCGCCCTTTGACGGGACGGATCTGAACCCGCTTTTGCAAGACCCCGGTCTCGCCTTTCATCCACCGTTCCTTTATCTCGGCTACGTCGGCCTCAGTATCTGCTTCAGCTTTGCCGTTGCCGCGCTGATCGAAGGTCGGGTCGATGCCGCTTGGGCGCGCTGGGTGCGGCCCTGGACCTTGGCGGCGTGGGTCTTTCTGACCATCGGCATCGCGCTGGGGTCCTGGTGGGCCTATTACGAGCTTGGCTGGGGCGGCTTCTGGTTCTGGGACCCGGTGGAAAACGCCTCGTTCATGCCTTGGCTGTTCGCCGCCGCGTTGCTGCATTCGGCCATTGTGGTGGAAAAACGCGAGGCTCTGAAAAGCTGGACGGTGCTGCTGGCCATCCTCGCCTTTGGGTTTTCGCTGATCGGCACCTTTATCGTGCGCTCCGGGGTTCTGACTTCGGTGCACGCCTTCGCCAATGACCCGGAACGCGGGCTGTTCATCCTTGCCATCCTGTTCTTCTTTACCGGCGGGGCGCTGACGCTGTTCGCCGCCCGCGCAAGCGTGATGGAGGCCAAGGGTGTCTTCGGGATCGTCAGCCGGGAATCGGCCTTGGTGGCGAACAACATCCTTCTGGCGGTTTCCTCATTCGTCATCTTTGTCGGTACGCTTTGGCCGCTGGTGGCGGAAATGGCCTTTGGTCGCAAACTTTCGGTCGGGGCGCCGTTTTTCAACATGGCCTTCCCTCCCTTCATGGTGATGCTCGGGCTGCTGATGCCGATCGGGGCGATGATCGGCTGGAAACGCGGCAAGGTTGGCCGTGTCCTGAAAATGTTGGTGCCGGCCTTTGTTCTGGCGGTCGCCGTCATGGGGCTGGTGTGGGCCATGCAGGCTGACAAGACGCTGCTGGGGCCAGTCGGGGCCTTCCTTGGAACGTGGCTGGTTGCGGGCTCCGCAACCGATCTTCTGTCGCGTACCGGAAAATCCCGCGATTTCCGCAGGCTTCTTCGCCTGCCGCGCGCGGAATGGGGCAAAGCGGTGGCGCATGGCGGTCTGGGGATCACCATGCTTGGGATCGCTGGCCTGACCGCGTGGGACCAAGAAGATATCCGCGTTGCCCAAATCAACGAACCCTACACCGTCGGCGCCTTTGAGATCGAATTGGTCGATGTTCAACGCGTTCAGGGGCCCAACTGGTTTGCGACCCGTGGTGAGTTGATCGTGCGTCAGGACGGCGCTGAAGTTGCGCGGCTTTTCCCGGAAAAGCGCAACTACCCGGTGGCCAAGATGCCGACCACCGAAGCGGCCATCGACTATCGCTTTATGCGTGATGTCTATCTGGTGATCGGTGACAGTCAGGACGACGGCGGTTGGGTCATACGGACCTACATCAAACCGCTGGCGAACTGGATTTGGGGCGGCTGTCTGCTGATGGCCTTTGGCGGTATGCTCAGCCTGTCTGACCGTCGCTACCGCGTGGCGGCAGGGGCGCGCAAATCGGCACCTGTGCAAGGGGTTCCGGCGGAATGAGCATCGTGGCCGTGTGGCGGGGGAAAACCGCGCCTTTGATCCTTGGGCTGGTGCTGGCCTTGGTCGGAACCATCGCCTTGGCGGTTCAGCCGGACGAGATGCTGGACGATCCGGCGCAAGAGGCGCGGGCGCGCGAGATTTCGGCCGGTCTGCGCTGTCTGGTCTGCCAGAACGAAAGCATTGACGAAAGCAACGCGACACTGGCCCGCGATCTTCGCCTGCTGGTGCGCGAACGGATTGTTGCCGGGGACAGCAACGAAGAGGTCGTGGCCTTTATCGTCGATCGCTATGGCGAGTTTGTTCTGCTCAAACCAACGTCCGGCGGGTGGAACTGGCTGCTTTGGGCCTCGGGGCCGATCCTGTTTGTCTTTGCCCTGATCATGGCAGCCTTCTATCTTCGCCGTCGTGCCTCGGCGCCTGCACCCACAGAGGTTGGGCTGAGCGATGACGAGCGCAAGCGTCTGGAAGAAATCCTCAAGAGCTGAGGTTGATGATCGACGCTATGGGCGGAATATGTCCGTTCTCGAAAAATTGGCCAATTTCCCTGTAATCAAACGATGCGCGTCCCGCGAAGGGGTTTGACGCGGCGTTTCGCTTTGCCTTTCCGGGGGGTGCGGTATTTCATGGCGCAAACACAGGAGCGAGGCCTTTCATGCAATATGATACGATTACCTATGATCTGCGCGATGACATTGCGATCGTCACGCTGAACCGCCCCGATGTGATGAACGCGCTGAACACTCAGATGCGGGCCGAGCTGACCGATGCAGTGGCGCGCGCAGGCAAGGCGGCCCGGGTTGTCGTTCTGACGGGAAATGGGCCGGCCTTCTGTTCCGGGCAAGATCTGGGCGATGGCGGCTCGGCGGTCAGCCTCGATCTGGAGCGGGTGCTGCGCGACGAATACGTGCCAATGCTGCGCGCCATCGTCGATTGTCCGGTACCGGTGATCTGCGCTGTAAACGGCGCAGCGGCCGGGGCAGGGGCGAATCTGGCCTTGGTCGCGGATGTGGTCATCGCCACCGAGAGCGCCTTTTTCATGCAGGCCTTTACCAGAATCGGCCTGATCCCCGATGCCGGGGGCACATGGGCCTTGCCGCGCCAGATGGGGCTTGCCAAGGCCATGGGCGCGGCCCTGTTCGCTGACCGGATCAGCGCGCGGCAGGCGGATGACTGGGGCATGATCTGGGAGGCCGTGCCTGACGCGGGTTTTGAGGCGCATTGGCGTGCCCGCGCCGCGCATCTGGCCAAGGGGCCGACTGTGGCCTACCAGCACCTCAAGCAGGCGCTGCGAGGGTCATTTGAAAACGATCTGGATGCGCAACTAGCCATCGAAGCCAGGCTTCAGGGCGACTGCGGCAAGACACGCGATTTCAAAGAAGGTGTCATGGCCTTTCTGGAAAAGCGCCCAGCAAGTTACGAAGGCCGTTGATCCCACCACAGGTTAGGAAACAAGAAAGGCCCGGTCGTGTGACCGGGCCTTTTGCTTGGAATGGGCTGGCGATCAGCGGTTTTCGATGTCCTGATAATCGCGCTCCGTCTCGCCCATGTACAGCTGACGGGGGCGGCCGATTTTGTGAGCCGGATCTTCCAGCTGTTCTTTCCACTGCGACACCCAACCGACGGTGCGCGACAGCGCAAAGATCGGGGTGAACATCGAGGTTGGGAAGCCCATCGCCTCGAGAATGACACCGGAATAGAAGTCGACGTTCGGGAACAGCTTTTTCTCGGCGAAATAGGGGTCGGCGAGGGCCTGCTGTTCCAGTTCCTTCGCGGTGGCGAGGATCGGGTTGTTATGAACGCCCAGCAGATCCAACACTTCGTCGGCGGACTGTTTCATCACCGTCGCGCGCGGGTCGAAGTTCTTGTAGACGCGGTGACCAAAGCCCATCAGGCGGAACGGATCATCCTTGTCCTTGGCGCGGGCGATATACTCGGGGATGCGCTCCGGGCTGCCGATTTCCTTGAGCATTTCAAGGCAGGCCTGGTTCGCACCACCATGTGCCGGGCCCCAAAGGCAGGCAATGCCAGCGGCAATACAGGCAAAGGGGTTGGCACCAGAGGACGAGGCCAAACGCACCGTCGAGGTCGAGGCGTTCTGTTCGTGATCGGCGTGCAGGGTAAAGATCCGGTCCATCGCGCGGGCGAGGATCGGGTTCACATGGTATTCCTCGGCCGGAACGGCAAAGCACATGTGCAGGAAGTTCGCCGCGTAATCGAGATCGTTGCGCGGATACACGAAGGGCTGACCGATCGAGTATTTATAGGCCATCGCGGCGATCGTCGGCATCTTGGCGATCAGGCGGTGGCTGGCAATCTCGCGCTGGCGTTCATCGCTGATGTCCGTCGAGTCGTGATAGAAAGCCGACATCGCGCCAACAACACCCACCATGGTCGCCATCGGATGCGCATCGCGGCGGAACCCGCGGAAGAAGTTGTGCATCTGTTCGTGGATCATCGTGTGACGGGTGATCGTCTGCTCGAACTCCTCAAGCTCTTCGGCTTTGGGCAGATAGCCGTACAGCAGCAGGAAGCAAACTTCGAGGTAATGCGATTTCTCAGCCAGTTGGTCGATCGGATAACCGCGGTGCAGCAGCTCGCCCTTGTCACCGTCAATGAAGGTGATGGTGCTGTCGCAGCTCGCGGTCGAGGTAAAACCCGGGTCGTAGGTGAAGACGCCGGCCTGACCATAGAGCTTGCGAATGTCGATGACGTCCGGCCCGGCAGTGGGCGAGTGCATCGGCAGCTCAAAGCTGTTGCCATCAATGGTGAGTGTCGCGGTTTTTGAGTTTTCAGCCATGCATATCATCCCTTCGTATACGGTAAAGCAGGGGCCGGCTGGCCCGTGCTGATCTAGTTCACATGGCCGTCCGGGGGGACGCGTAACGCTCAGTCCCCGGTTCCAGCCGCTTCGAGACGGGCAAGGCTTTCGTCCCGGCCCAGTACGAGCATCATGTCAAAGACGCTCGGGGTAACTGCCCGGCCTGCAAGGGCGGCGCGCAGCGGCCCGGCAAGCTTTCCAAACTTGGTCCCTTGATCTTCGGCAAAGCGGTTCAAAACCGCTTCCAGATCATCTCGCGTCCAGCTAGCATTTTGCAAGTGCGGCGTCAATGTGCTCAGTATACCACGGGATACCGCATCAAGGTTCTTTGCTGCTTTCTCATCCGGCTCAAGCGGGCGACTGGCAAGGATAAAGTGTGCCTTTTCAATAAGCTCTGGAAATGTCTTCGCGCGTTCTTTAAGGCAATACATGCCCCGCGACAGGCCGTCGCGTTGCGCATCGGTCAAGGGTTCGGCCCCCGTCACGTCCAGAAATGCCTCCAGTTCTTGCAGCAGTGCAGCATCCTCGGCTGTGGTAATGTGCTGTCCACAGAGATTTTCCAGTTTCTTGAAATCGAACCGGGCGGGTGATTTGCCGATTCCTTCCAGATTGAACCACTCCTTTGCCTGAGCATCGGTAAAGAATTCGTCATCGCCGTGGCTCCAACCCAGCCGCGCGAGATAATTGCGCATCCCCGCCGCCGGGTAACCCAAAGCCTGATATTCTTCGACACCCAGCGCGCCGTGGCGCTTGGACAGCTTTTTGCCGTCGGGGCCGTGGATCAGCGGGATATGCGCCCAGACCGGAATGTCCCAGCCCATGGCGGTATAGATGCCCATCTGGCGCGCCGCGTTGTTCAGGTGGTCATCGCCCCGGATCACATGGGTCACGCCCATGTCATGGTCATCGACCACCACCGCCAGCATGTAGACCGGCGAGCCGTCGCTGCGCAGCAGGATCATGTCGTCCAGCTGGTCGTTGCGGATCGTCACGCGGCCCTGCACCTGATCCTCGATCACCGTCTCGCCGTCCTGCGGGGTCTTGAGGCGGATGGCATAGGGCGCTTCCGGGTGCGTCGCCGGATCGGCATCGCGCCATGGACTTTGAAAAAGGGTCGAGCGTTTTTCGGCGCGCGCGGCTTCGCGGAAGGCTTCGATTTCTTCCTGAGTCGAAAAACATTTGTAGGCCGCGCCTTTGTTCAGAAGCTCCAGCGCCACGTCGCGATGACGCTCGGCGCCAGCGGCTTGACTGACCACCTCACCGTCATGGTCCAGACCCAGCCATTCCATCCCCTTGAGGATCGCCGCCGTCGCTTCTGGGGTCGAGCGTGCCAGATCGGTGTCTTCGATCCGCAGCAGGAACTTGCCGCCACGGCCTCGGGCGAAAAGCCAGTTGAACAAGGCGGTCCGAGCGCCGCCAATGTGCAGATACCCGGTGGGCGAGGGGGCAAAGCGGGTTACGACGTCGGTCATCTTGGTTAACCTTTTGATAACGGTGGCGAGGATAGCTTGGGCCGTTCCTTAAACACCCCCTGTGCGCGGGGCAAGCTATGGCCGGGTTCTTTTCATGGCCGCAAAGCGTGATCCTCGCGCAGCGCGGCTTTCTGTTTCCTTGGTCCCCGGTCTGTCTGGCCGTGGGAATCGGTGGCTATTTTGCCCTGCGGGTCGAACCGCCGCTGCCGCTTTTGTGGCTGTGCCTTGGGCTCGGGATGGCGAGCTTTCTGGCGATGCGTTGGGCAGGGGCGGTTCTGGGGCCGCTGGTTCTGGCGCTTGCACTGATCGCGGCGGGCTTTGGCCTTGCCGGTTTACGGGCCAACTGGGTGTCGGGGCCCGTGCTGGACTTTCGCTACTACGGCCCGATCGAAGGGCGCATCGTCGGCATTGATCGCTCGGCCTCGGATGCTTTGCGGCTGACGCTGGATCGGGTGGTTCTGGAACGCATGGCGCCGGAAAAGACCCCCAAGAGGGTGCGCGTTTCCTTGCATGGCGATCAAGGGTTTCTGGACCCCCAGCCCGGTGCAGTGGTGATCCTGACGGGCCACCTGTCGGCCCCTGGCGGCGCGGTCGAGCCGGGCGGTTTCGATTTCAAGCGGCACGCATGGTTCCTGCGTTTGGGCGGGATCGGCTATACCCGCACGCCCGCCTTGTTGCTTGAGCCTCCGGGCGCGGGGCAAAAGATCTTCAAGGCGCGCATGTGGCTGTCCGCCCGCGTTCAGGCCGGGCTGCAGGGCGAGGCCGGAGCCTTTGCCGCAGCGGTGATGACCGGGGACCGTTCGGGCATGAGCAAAGCCACCCTGCAAGCCCTGCGCGACACTAATCTGGCGCATCTTCTGGCAATCTCGGGGCTGCACATGGGGTTGCTGGCGGGATTTGTCTTTTCGCTGCTGCGCTTTGGTCTCTTGTTGCATCCGGTGCCCCGCCACAGATGGCCGGTCAAGAAACTGGCGGCGTTCGGTGCCCTGATCGCCGCCTTCGGCTATCTGCTGCTGTCAGGGGGCAATGTCGCGACCGAACGGGCCTTTATCATGGCGGCCACGGCGCTGAGCGCGCTGATGCTGGACCGCCGAGCGATCAGCCTGCGGGCCGTTGCCATGGCGGCGCTGATCGTTCTGATCCTGCACCCGCAGGCACTGGTCAGCCCCGGGTTTCAGATGTCCTTTGCGGCCACCACAGCCCTTGTCGCGGTGTTCGAGCGGGTCAGCCAATCCAAAGCCAGCCGCGATTGGCCGCGCTGGACCGGACCTGTGCTGTCACTGGTCCTGTCCTCAGCCATCGCCGGGTTGGCGACCGCCCCGGTCGGGATGGCGCATTTCAACCAAGCCTCGACCTACGGTCTGATCGCCAACCTTGTCTCGGTGCCGGTGATGGGGGTGCTGGTGGTGCCGATGGGGGTGGCGGCTGTCTTGTTGATGCCCTTTGGGCTGGAACATCTTGCGCTGGCGGTCATGGGGCTGGGGCTCGACTGGATCCTGCTGGTGGCCGGGCAGGTGGCCGGATGGTCCGGGGCGGTACGGCCAGTGGTGGCCCCGGCGCCTTGGGTCTTGCCGGTCATCGCGCTTGGCGGATTGATCCTGTGCCTCTGGCAGGGGCGCGGGCGTCTGGTCGGAGTGGTCCCCATGGCGCTTGCCGTGGCGATTTGGACCCAGACCGAGCGCCCGGCGCTGCTGATCGCCGACAGCGGCACGCTGGTGGGGGTGATGACCGATGAGGGGAGAGCCCTTTCGCGCGCCAAAGGCTCGGGCTTTATCGCTGAGACCTGGCTTGAAAACGACGGGCGCGGCGGCTCGCAAGCTTTGGCGGCCAGCCGTTGGCCGCAGGCGCAGGATCGTATAGCGCGGGCGCAGATCGGACCGCTTGAGGTGGTTCACCTGCAAGGCAAGAGGGCCGCGCGCAGTTTTACCCGTTGCACCAAGGATCAGATCGTCATCGCCAGCGCCGAGACGTCGCCAAGCGGGCCATGCCAGATGTTTGATACAGCACGGCTGAAGCGTACCGGGTCGGTCGCGGTCTGGCTGCGGGACGACGGGCCGGAACTGAAAACGGCGGCCGAAGTTTCGGGCCGCCGTCTGTGGCATGGGGTGTCAAAGCCCGTGCGATTGGCGCAGCGCGCTCAGTAGGTGCGGATCAACCCGACCAGTTTGCCCTGAACACTGACCGCCCCTTTGGGCAGAACGCGCGGCTCATAGGCGGGATTCGCAGCTTCGAGAACGATCATGTCGCCATTGCGCCGAAACCGCTTCAGCGTGGCCTCGTAGCCTTCGACCTGGGCCACGACGATGTCACCTTCCTCAGCGGTGCCGGTTTCGCGGATCACCACGACATCGCCATCGTTGATGCCCGCGTCGATCATGGAATCGCCTTTGACCTCAAGCGCATAGTGCCGGCCTGCGCCTTTCACCATCTGTCCGGGAACGGCGATAGAGGGGGGCGCGTCGTTGATTGCCTCAATCGGGACACCGGCGGCGATCCGGCCCATGATAGGCAGGTCGGCCACCTCGCCGCGCTCGATCATCTGGGCATTGGCGGGCGTGGCATTTGGGCGGTCGCCTTCGATCACCCGAGGGGTAAAGCCCGCGGGGCGGCCCCCAAGGCTTTCGGGCAGTTTCACGATCTCGATGGCGCGGGCGCGATGCGCCAGACGGCGAATAAAGCCACGCTCTTCCAAGGCGGTGATCAGCCGGTGAATGCCGGATTTGGACCGCAGATCCAACGCGTCTTTCATTTCGTCAAAACTTGGCGGGACACCGTCGCGCGCCATGCGTTTGTTGATGAAATCCAACAGGTCGAGTTGTTTCTTGGTCAGCATGCCCAGCGTCCCCCAAAAAGGTGTTTGTTAACTTTTGTTCTAGTCATGTTCTTGTTTTGTGTCAACACGACTGTGGATAACCCATGTCTCTGGCATGAGTTTCCATTCAATTTGGTTAAATTTGTTCTAACGCTAGAGCGGGATGAATTGCACCGTGTCGCCGGCGTTGCGGGCAGGATCACGGACGGGGCGCACCACAAGGGCATTGGCCGCCCCCAATACGCTCAGCAGCGAGGAATCCTGCCGATCAAAGGCGCGCAGGCCGTCAGAGGTCAGAACAGCGCGCATGTAATGTTCGCGCGGGCCATTGGGGGGCAGCGGCGCGGCCAACGGGGCGGTCTTTCGGCCTGCTGGCGCGGCACCAAGGCCCAGCATCGCGCGGACCACCGGGGCGACAAAGACATGCCCGCACACCATGGCCGAAACCGGATTTCCGGGCAGCCCGATCATCATCGCGCGGTCCAGACGGCCCGACATCAAGGGTTTGCCGGGGCGCATGGCGACCTTGTAAAAGGCGCGTTGCATGCCCAGTTCCTCGGCCACGGGAGCCACCAGATCGTGATCGCCAACCGAGGCGCCGCCAATGGTGATCACCAGATCCGCGTCGTCAATCAACGCCAGCACAGTCTTGAGTGAGGCTGCGTTGTCCCGCGCAATCGGCAACAGCCGTGGCTCGGCGCCAAGTTCGCGCAGCAGGGCGTGCAGGCCCATGGTATTCGACGCGATGATCTGATCGGGTCCGGGGGCTTCGCCGGGCATGACAAGCTCATCGCCGGTCGAGATCAGCGCCACCACCGGACGGCGCGCCACCGGGACCTTTGCGATGTTCATCGACGCCAGAAGGGCAATGTCGTTTGGCGTCAGGACGCGCGGCGCCGAGATCTGGCTTCCGGCCTGAAAATCATTGCCTGCGGGGCGGATATTATCGCTTTCATCAAGGCGCTCGCCAATGGTGATCTGATCGGCCGTGCGCGTCACATCCTCTTGGATCACCACGCGGGTGGCGCCGGGCGGCACCGGCGCGCCGGTAAAGATGCGCACAGCTTCACCTGGACCGACCGCACCGTCAAAGCGATGCCCCGCGGCGCTTTCGCCGATCACGCACAACACGTCACCGGGTGCAGCCTGCGCCACCGCATAACCGTCCATCGCCGAGGCGGCAAAGGGGGGTTGATCGCGGGTCGAGGCGACATCCCGTGCCAAGACCCGGCCATAGGCCTGCAAAAGCGGAACCTCTTCAACGCCAGTCGGTTGGGCAAGGGCGAAAAGTTGATCGAGGGCTTCGGCGACCGTGATCATGTCGCCTCGTACCGGCCGGATTTGCCGCCATCTTTCAGCAGCACGCGAATGCCGCCGATCTCCATGGATTTGTCCGCCGCCTTGACCATGTCATAGACCGTCAATGCGGCGGTGCTGACGGCCGTCAACGCCTCCATTTCCACGCCGGTCTGGCCCGTGGTCTTGACCGTGGCTTCGATCTGAAGGCCGGGCAGATCCGGGTCGGCGCTCAGGTCAACGGTGACCTTGGTGATCGGCAGAGGGTGGCATAGGGGGATCAGTTCGGGCGTCTTCTTGGCCCCCATGATGCCCGCAAGGCGCGCAACGCCAATGACGTCGCCCTTTTTCGCGCGCCCCTCGGTGATCAGGGCAAAGGTCTCGGGCGCCATCCGGACCCAGCCTGCTGCCGTGGCGATCCGAGAAGTCACGGCTTTGTCGGACACGTCCACCATATGCGCGTTGCCCTGCGCATCGAAATGGGTCAACCCGCTCATGCCGGCACCGGGTTTTTCAGCAGCGTTCGGGTGGCCTCTGCGACGTTTTCCTTACGCATCAGGCTTTCGCCGATGAGAAAGGCGCGGGCGCCGCACGCGGCCATGTCCGCGAGGTCTGCCGGGGTGTTGAGGCCGGATTCGGAGATCAGGAAGCGATCCTGCGGCACCCGTTTGGACAATGTGCGCGTCGTCTCAAGCGTGGTCTCGAAGGTCTTGAGATTGCGGTTGTTTACTCCGATCAACGGGCTTTTCAACGCCAGCGCACGATCGAGTTCGTCGCCGTCGTGCACTTCGATCAGCGCATCCATGCCCCAGCCGAATGCGGCGTCTTCCAGCTCTGCTGCCTGTGCGTCCGAAACGCTGGCCATGATGATCAGAATACAGTCGGCCCCCAGCGCGCGCGCCTCGGCGACCTGATAGGTGTCGTACATGAAATCCTTGCGCAGCGCGGGCATCTGCGTGGCCGTGCGCGCCTGAACCAGAAAATCCTTCGCGCCCTGAAAGGACGGCGTGTCGGTCAGGACCGACAAGCAGGTCGCGCCGCCGTCTTCATAGGCCTTGGCCAGCTTGGCCGGTTCGAAATCGGCGCGGATCAGCCCTTTGGAGGGCGAGGCTTTCTTGACCTCGGAGATCAAACCGTAGCCGGATTTCGCAGCCTCCATGAGCGCCTTGGAAAAGGGGCGGATCGGCGGCGCCGCTTTGGCGGAGGCTTCGACTTCGGACAGCGGGCGGGCGGCCTTGTCGGCGGCCACTTCCTCAAGTTTGTAGGCTTTGATCTTGTCGAGGATGGTCTGCGTCATGGTGTCGTCCAATTGATGGGCCTGTCCCCATTGGCTTTAAGCCAGTCGTTCACGCGGGAAAAGGGGCGCGAGCCGAAAAAGCCGCGCCGGGCAGAGAGCGGGGAGGGATGGGCGCTGCGCAGGATCAGATGGTCAGACCCTTTGATATGCGTTTCATAGCTTTGCGCGGGCTTGCCCCAGAGAACAAAGGCGCGCGGGCGATCGGAAAGATGCGTCAGCACCTCTTGCGTCAGGGTTTTCCACCCAAGTTTGGCGTGGCCGTTTGCGTCGCCCGCCGGAACGCTCAGGCAGGTGTTGAGCAAAAGCACGCCCTGCGCGGCCCAAAAGTGCAGATCGCCGCTCGGCGGACAGGCACCCAGATCGTCGACCAATTCCTTGTAGATGTTGTTCAGGGATCGCGGCAGGGGCCTGACGTCTGGCTCGACTGAGAACGCCAACCCATGCGCATGACCTGGGGTCGGGTAGGGGTCTTGCCCAAGGATGACGACGCGGACCTCGGCGGGCGCGCAGGCCTCCAACGCGGCAAAGCGTTGGGATTCGGGGGGCAGGATCTGCCGGGTGTCGCCCGCGATGGCGGCACTGAGTGCGGGCCAGTCGCGGGTGAAAAAGGGCAGATTGGCCCAGGCTTTGGGCGGCTGGCTCACACCTCTTGCGTGGCTTTTGCCAGCGCCTTGACCTTGGCCAATGCGCTGCCGCTGTCGATGCTTTCACGCGCGACTTCAACACCTTGGCGCAGGTCGCTCGCCTTGCCTGCAATGGTCAGGGCCGCCGCCGAATTCAGCAGAACCGCGTCGCGATAGGCCGATTTTGCACCCTCTAGAAGCGCGGCGAAAGCCTTGCCGTTTTCTTCCGGCGTGCCGCCAAGGATTGCCTCAAAGGGATGCTGCGGCAGGCCCGCGTCTTCGGGGTGCAACTCGCTCTCGTGAATCGAGCCGTCCTCCTCAAGCGCGGCCACCCAACTGACACCGGCGATCGACAGCTCATCGGTGCCGTCCGAGCCGTGCACAAGCCAGGCGCGTTCGCTGCCAAGCTGGCCCAGCGTTTCGGCCATCGGGCGGATCAGATCGCGGGTAAATGCGCCGGTCAACTGACGTTTTACGCCAGCAGGATTGGTGAGCGGGCCGAGAATGTTGAAGATGGTGCGCGTGCCAAGTTCCGCCCGAACCGGGCCGACATGGGCCATGGCCGGGTGATGCATCGGCGCCATCATGAAACAGATGCCGACCTCTTTCAGCGCCTTTTCCACCACATCGGGACCAACCATGACGTTGATCCCCATCTGGCTCAGCGCATCTGCCGCGCCGGACTTGGACGACAGGTTGCGATTGCCGTGCTTGGCCACGGGCACACCGGCGCCCGCCACCACAAAGGCCGTCGCCGTCGAGATGTTCAGCGTACCTTTGCCATCGCCGCCCGTGCCAACGATGTCTATGGCGCCTTCGGGCGCAGCGACCTTGTTGCATTTGGCGCGCATTACGGCGGCGGCGGCAGAATATTCATCCACGGTCTCACCGCGCGTGCGCAGAGCCATCAGGAACCCGCCGATCTGCGCGGGCGAGGCCTGGCCTTCGAACAGCACTGTAAAGGCGCTCTCGGCCTCGGCGCGAGACAGGGGGCGGTCGGCGGCGGCGCCAATCAAAGGTTTGATGTCGTCGCTCATGCCGGCACCTTTGTCATATCCAGAAAGTTTTGCAGCAGCGCATGACCATGCTCCGACGCGATGGATTCGGGATGGAACTGCACGCCCTCGATGGGCAGGCTTTCGTGGCGCAGCCCCATGATGGTGCCATCCTCCAGCTCGGCCGTGACCTTCAAGCATGTGGGCAGATCACTGCGCCGCACCACGAGCGAATGGTAGCGCGTCGCCTTGAGCGGCGAGGGCAGGCCCTTGAACACGCCTTCGCCCTTGTGGTGCATCTCGCCCATCTTGCCATGCACGATCTCACTATGGCGCACCACGGTGCCGCCAAAGGCCTGACCAATCGTCTGATGCCCAAGGCACACGCCAAGTAGCGGCACTTTCGCCTCGGCGGCGGCATGGGTCAGCGCCAGACAAATCCCGGCCTGATCCGGATCGCAGGGGCCGGGGGACAGGACAATACCCGCCGGATTCAGCGCCATGGCCTGCTGGACATCGATGGCATCGTTCCGCCAGACCTGCACATCTGCGCCCAACTCGCCAAGATAATGCACGAGGTTGTAGGTAAAACTGTCATAATTGTCGATCAACAGCAGCATGGGTCTCTCTCAGGGCTGGCGGCTCGGGGCTTGGTCGCGGTATACATGCGCAGGCGGGCCCGGTGGCGTCAAGTGCACCGACGGCAAGAGGCCCGCAGCAGGCAAGGCAAAAAAGGCAAAGGGCAGGACATGGCACGCGGATTTGTGATGGGGGCAATCTGGGGCACCGTTGTTGCGGGGCTTGGCGCCGGGGCGATGTCGATCGCGCTGGGAACGCCGGTCAATGCGCCAAAGCCGATGCCTGATGTGCCCGAAGTTAAGGAAACTGCCGCGCCGCCGGTCGAAGCCCCAGCCCCAGCACCAGCTGCTGCGCCCAAGCTCGCGCCTCAGCCCGAACCCGAGGCCAAACCGGCCCCCGAGCCCAAGCCAGTCGCGCAAATGTCTGCCGAACCGGCGAAACCTGGGCGGCGACCCGATCCCGAAACAGACGTTGATCTGCCTGAACAGGCAGCGCCCGCGCTCGATACCCCCGACGCCCCGGCGCAGATTGGGGCCGATACCGAACCGCTGGCCGCCCCGCAGGTCGGCGCCGCGCCGCAGGCTCTGGAAACCACCGCAGAAGGGCAGAGCGCAAGGGTCGCAGTCAGCACTGATGCCCCTGTCATGCCCGCCGCCCAGGCCGATGCACCGGGTATGCCCGCGCCCGAGCAAGACCTTTCGATCTCCACGGATCCCGCGCAGCCTCCGATGCCCGATGTTCCGCAGGCCGAAACCGCCCTTGTCGCCGATGAGCCAGTTCCCGCGACGAACGCCGAAGCAGCGCCGGAACCGGTCGTGGAAACCCAGTCCGAATCCGAAGAAAGCACCGCTACCGAAGACGAAGCTACTGCCGCCGAGTCGGCCGGGCTCGGCACGCCGGCCGGCACGCTGACAGACCGCGATCCGGCAGTGCCGCAGGGCCGTCTGCCCACGATCGGCGGGGATGACACCGCTCAAACCGCCGAAAGCGCCGCAGTGGAATCCGAAACGGCCACCTTGACCGACGAAAGCCCGCTGGTTCGGTTTGCGACCAAGGTGGATGCCGCCGCCGATCTGCCTCGCATGGCCATTGTCCTGATCGACGACGGCAGCGGCCCGCTTGGCCCCGAAGCGCTTGAAGCCTTTCCCTTCCCGGTGACCTTCGCCATTGCTCCGTCGCATCCAGACCCGGCCAAGACCGCCGCCGCCTACCGCGAGCTTGGGTTCGAGGTCATGGCGCTGGCCGATGTGCCCGAAGGCGCGCAGGCCTCTGACGTCGAGGTGATCCTGGCGGGAACGCTGGACACTGTTCCGCAGGCGATTGGCCTGCTCGAAGATCCAGACGGCAACGGCATTCAGAGCAGCCGTGCGATCTCGACACAGGTATCGGCCTATCTGGCAGCCTCTGGCCATGGTCTCGTGACCCTGCCCAAGGGTCTGAACACGGCGCAGCAACTTGCCGCCAAAGAGGGAGTGCCCTCTGCTACCCTGTTCCGCGACTTCGATGGCGAAGGCCAAGACGCCCGCGTCATTCGCCGCTTTCTTGATCAGGCGGCCTTCCGGTCGCGGCAGGAAGGGGCAGTCATCATGCTTGGCCGTTTGCGGGCTGATACCGTTTCGGCGCTCGTGCTCTGGGGGCTTCAGGACCGCGCGTCCTCGGTCGCTCTGGTCCCGGTATCCCTGGTGCTGCAGGAGGCGGCCGAGCAATAGATCTGGCCGTATTTCACGGATCCCAAAATATCCCGGGTAAGTTGCGACGCGAAGGGGGCAGCGCCCCCACCGCCGTCAATCCCGGCGCGCCCAGCCAGACAGGGTCGCCGCCAGATCGCCGTAGCCTGTCAGCCGCCTCTCAAAGGACAGACCCATCCGCTCGGCATGACCTCGTGCCTTTTCGGTCAGCGCCGGATCGTCGATCTGAGCGAGGTAGACCAGCTTTTCGTAATGCCCGAAATACATCTCGAGCAACTCGGGGTGGCGGTCCAGACCCAAAGGCTTCCAGACAAAGGCGTCGAACTGGCGCGCCAGAAAGTCCGTCAGGTAAAAGCTGGTGATCTCACCGCGCGCGGCAAAGGCTTCGAGTCCGTCAAAGAAGGCATAGCAATGCGGGCCGGCCACCATTTCGACGCCCATCTCTTCGCAGGCGGCCTGCAACAGGCCCCCTGTGCCGCAATCGGCATAGACCACGAAAATGCTGTCATAGCGGGCGCGGTGCTTTTGCACCACCGCGCGCACGGCCTCGGTGATGCGCTCGGGGTGATTGTGGAGAATCGCGGGCAGGCAGGCCAGATCCATATGATCCCAGCCGCCGCGCTGCTTGATGTCCAGAATCTCCCGGGCCAGCGCCCCGCAGGCGATCAGCAGTACGCGCCCCTTGCCGGAAGGGGGCAGGCCATCGTCCGTCAGCGTGGAAAGATCAGGCGTGATTGTCATCGTGGGGGACATGCGCCATGGCCCAGCGGGCAACCAGCGCAACAAAGAGCAAAAGCGGCAGGACCGTCAACATTCCCCAAGCAGACATCGCCCAGATCGTCAGCGCCGCTGCGGCAATGACGGACAGGACCAGAAGGGCAAAGGATGTAACAGGCACGCCAATCTCCTCTCTTATACCCTCAGTATGCGCCAAATGTGGTTAAAGAAAAAGGCCCCTTTGCAAGAAAGAGGCCCTCCCGTGAAATTTCGCTGTTCCCGGTACAGGCAAAAGCCCAGGGGTTCAGCCAGCAGCCATCTGGTTGTGCTTGCGCGCGATGTAATCCTTGGCGGTCTCGACGGCCACCGCAGCGTCGCGGCAATAGGCATCGGCGCCGATGGCCTTGCCGAATTCCTCGTTCAGCGGCGCGCCGCCGACCAGAACGATGTAGTCATCGCGAAGACCCTGTTCGATCAATGTGTCGATCACGACCTTCATGTAAGGCATGGTCGTGGTCAGCAGGGCGGACATGCCCAGAATATCAGCTTCTTCGGCTTTCAGCGCCTCGAGGTATTTCTCAACCGGGTTGTTGATTCCCAGATCGACCACCTCAAAGCCCGCGCCTTCCATCATCATCGACACAAGGTTCTTGCCGATGTCGTGGATGTCGCCCTTGACCGTTCCAATCACCATCTTGCCCATGCGCGGCGCACCGGTTTCGACCAGAAGCGGTTTGAGAATGGCCATACCGGCCTTCATCGCATTCGCGGCCAAAAGCACCTCGGGGACAAAGAGGATACCGTCGCGGAAGTCGTTTCCGACGATGGTCATGCCGCCGACAAGCGCCTTGGTCAGCACGTCGTAAGGCGTCCACTTGCGCTCAAGCAGAATGTTGACGCCTTCTTCGATCTCTTCTTTCATTCCATCGTAGAGGTCGTCCCACATCTGTTCGACAAGTTCTTCGTCGTTCAGGTCTGCGAGGATGATGTCTTGGTCTTCGGACATTGGTGCGTTTCCTTGTACCGGCCTGCGCATCGGGCAGGGCTGTGGCTCGTCTCTCTATTGGGGCGATTATTGGTGTTGCGATAGGCAAATTCCGACATCGGGCGCGTTAGTTCCGACTTGGACGCGGCAGAATGCCAAAAACTTGCGAATGTTCTCGTTGTGTTCTATTTTGCGCAGATGTCCCAACCTCTGCGCCCCGTGATCAAGCAAAGCCGCCCCGGACGGGGGGCCATCAGCCGCGACAACGGGCGGTTTGAGCGCTTTGCGCGCGAGGATGTGCAGGACGGCTGGGATATCCCCGAAGAGCTGCCGGTGCTGCGCACCTTTGTCAGCGATGAGGTTCCGCGCAGTGTGATCAATTATGTCCGGTCGCCGGATCTGCCGTTTGACCGGACGCTGAACCCCTATCGCGGTTGCGAACACGGCTGCATCTACTGCTTTGCCCGGCCCAGCCATGCCTATCTGGGTCTGTCGCCGGGCCTCGATTTCGAAACCCGGCTGGTTGCCCGACCCAGCGCGCCACAGGTGCTGGCGCGGGAATTGCGGGCCAAGCGGTATAAGGTGGCGCCTTTGGCGATCGGCACGAACACCGATCCCTATCAGCCGATCGAACGCGACCGGGGCATCATGCGCGCCTGCCTTGAGGTGTTGCGCGACTTTCGCCATCCTGTGGCGATCGTGACCAAGGGCACTTTGATCGAACGCGACATCGACATTTTGTCGGACATGGCGCGCGACGGGTTGGTCCGCGTCGGGGTTTCGGTCACGACGCTGGACCCGATCCTGTCGCGCCGGATGGAGCCGCGTTGCCCCGCGCCAAAGCGCCGATTGGAAACCATCCGCCGTTTGACAAAGGCCGGGGTGCCGGTGCGCGTCATGGCCTCGCCCATGGTGCCGGCGCTGACCGACCCGGAACTTGAAGCCATCCTTGAGGCCGGGCGCGATGCCGGGGCGGGGGCGGCCAGCTGGATCATGCTGCGCCTGCCGCGCGAGGTCGCTGAGCTTTGGCAAGAATGGCTGGAAGAACATTATCCGGCGCGCAAGACCCGCATCATGGGGCATCTGCGCGACATGCACGGAGGCGAGGTGTATTCCAGCACGTGGTTCGCCCGGATGCGCGGCGAGGGGCCTTATGCGCAGATCCTGGCGCAGCGGTTCGACCGGGCGGTGCGGGCGCTTGGGCTGGATGCGCCACAACCGTCGCTGCGCAGCGACCTGTTCAAGGTGCCACCACAGGCCGGAGATCAATTGACACTGTTCTGAGAGCATGGGCATGAAGTCCGGGAACACCCCGGGCCTACTTTGGATCAAAGGTGATGGACGTTGGCCCGATCAGGCGCGACGCCGTTTGCTGCGGCGCTGACGCCCGGCGCCGGGCTCTTCTCCGGTGCCATCGCTTTCCGAGGAAAAGCCGCCAAGCGCCGCCGTGATCTGATCCAGCGTGGGACGCGGACCTTTGGAACGGGTTTCCAGCGCCTCGCGCATGGCCTTGAGGTGCACCGGCATGGTGCCGCAGCACCCGCCGATAATCTGCGCGCCGCAGTCGCGTGCAAGACAGGCGTAATCGGCCATCAATTCGGGCGTGCCATCATAGTGGATATGGCCGTCGACATATTTTGGGATGCCTGCGTTGCCCTTGGCAATAATGGGCCGCTCGGTGCCTTGGGCGACAAACCCCAGCACAGTGCGCAGCAGGTCAGACGCGCCGACGCCGCAGTTGGCCCCAAAGGCCAGCGGCGGATTGGGCAAGGCTTCGACCATCTCGACCATGGACGACGAGGTGACGCCCATCATGGTCCGGCCAGCGGTGTCAAAGCTCATGGTGCCGCACCAAGGCGCTCCAATGTTTCCAAAGGCTTCGGCGGCGGCTTTGTATTCTTCAGGGGCCGAGATGGTTTCGACCCAGAGCACATCCGCACCGCCATCCATCAGGCCCTTGGCGGTTTCCTCGAACATCTGAACGGCGGTCTCATGGCTGAGCGTGCCAGCGGCGCCCATGATTTCGCCTGTCGGGCCGACGGACCCGGCGACGATCACGTCACGGCCAGAGGCATCGGCGACTTCTCGGCCAAGCTCGGCGGCCAGCTTCGACAGATCATAAGCCCGGTGAGCCGCGTCATGCAGTTTCAGGCGCGAGGCATTTGCACCAAATGAGTTGGTGAGGAACAGGTCAGAGCCCGCATCGACCGCACCACGATAAAGCGTACGGATCTTGTCCGGCTCGTTCTCATTCCAGAACTCGGGTGCATCACCGGACATCAAGCCCATGTTGAACAGGTTGGTGCCGGTCGCGCCATCGGCGAGCAGCCAGTCGCGGGATGCGAGCAGTTTGGACAAAGCGTTGGACATAAAGACCCCTTGGTCGGTTTATTCGGGGTCTGTCATGGTTGAAGATTATAAGCAAACTCATAATCTGCATGTTTGTTATGAATTATTTGGGCGTGTCGGCTCGGCGCTCGGCCCCTTACGGGACCATCGCCCCGCCCGCCATCCCATTGGTCCAACCGCACGCGTTGTCTGTTTCGCCCTCGGCTGGGTATGTTCAGGCGGGATATTTTGAACAGCGTTCAGTCTGGCCTGCGGACGGGGCGCGATCCGGTCAGAAGATCATTCCCATTCGATCGTACCGGGGGGCTTCGAAGTGATGTCATAGGTGCAACGATTGATGCCTTTGACCTCATTGATGATCCGGGTGGCGGTTTCACCGAGGAAGTCGTGGCTGAAGGGGTAATAATCTGCCGTCATGCCATCGACCGAGGTGACCGCGCGCAGCGCGCAAGCATAATCATAAGTGCGCCCGTCACCCATCACGCCCACGGTGCGCACCGGGAGAATCGCGACGAAAGCCTGCCAAATCTCGTCGTACAGCCCATGTTTGCGGATCTGGTCGATATAGACCGCGTCCGCCTTGCGTAGGATCTCCAGCTTTTCGCGGGTGATCTCTCCGGGGCAGCGGATGGCAAGGCCGGGGCCGGGGAAGGGGTGGCGGCCGATGAAATGGTCGGGCAGGCCAAGCTCGCGACCCAAGGCGCGGACCTCGTCCTTGAACAGCTCACGTAGCGGTTCGACCAGTTTGAGGCCCATCTTTTCGGGCAAACCGCCGACGTTGTGGTGCGATTTGATCGTCACCGAGGGGCCGCCGGAAAAGCTGACGCTTTCGATCACGTCAGGGTAGAGCGTGCCTTGGGCGAGGAATTCGGCGCCTTCAATCTCGTTCGCGTATTTCTGGAAGACGTCGATGAACAGCTTGCCGATGATCTTGCGCTTGGTTTCCGGGTCAGAGACGCCGTCCAGCTCGCCGAGGAACAGCTCTTGTTCTTGCGCGTGAATCACCGAAAGGTTCATGTGATCGCGGAACATGCCGACGACTTCCTCGGCTTCGTTCAGGCGCAGCAGGCCGTGGTCGACAAAGACGCAGGTCAGCTGATCGCCGACCGCTTCGTGGATCAGCGCTGCTGCCACGGAACTGTCGACGCCGCCCGACAGGGCGCAGATAACCTTTTTGTCGCCGATCTGATCGCGGATCTTTTCAATTGCTTCCTGCCGATAGGCGCCCATGGTCCAGTCGCCGGTAAAACCGGCCAGACGCACGAAGTTCTCGTACAGCTTTGCGCCTTTGGGCGTGTGGTGCACTTCGGGGTGGAACTGCACCGCATAGAAATGGCGCTTGGCGTCGGCGGTGATGGCAAAGGGCGCGCCGGGCGAGGTGCCGTAGACCTCAAAGCCGGGAGCGATCTTGGCGACGTGGTCGCCATGGCTCATCCAGACCTGTTCCTGTTCGGTGCCGTCAAACCAACCGTCGAGCAGATCGAGCTTGGCTTTGGGCTGCACAAAGGCGCGGCCGAATTCAGCGGTGCCATGGCCGGATTCAACCGTGCCACCCAATTGTTGCATCATGACTTGTTGGCCATAGCAGATGCCAAGGATCGGCACGCCGTAGTCGAAAATCTCTTGCGGCGCGCGAGGGCTGCCTGCCCGGGTCACGCTGTCGGGGCCACCGGAAAAGATGATCGCCTTTGGCGCCATCTCGCGGACCATGTCCATGGTCACGGCCTGATAGGGATGGATTTCGCAGTAGACGTTCAATTCACGCAAGCGGCGCGCGATCAGCTGCGTCACCTGAGAGCCGAAGTCGATGATGAGGAGGCGGTCATGCTGTATCATGGCCACGCTTTAGGCGGGCGCGCGCCTCTGTGCAAGATGGCTTGGGGTGTTTGGTGGCTAGTCGCAGAAAAGATTGACGAGAAGCGCGCCAAGTATCCAGATGCCGAAGGTCAAAACGATCATTGTACCAAAACTGTACCATCCGCCAATCAGCCCACCCATCGCCACCACGACACCGAGACCGCCGACAAGGCCCATCAGAGGTTTCTTTTTCCTGCGCCAATCCATGTTCATCCTCCGTATTCGTCATCGGAGTATGACGCGCGGCAAAGGATTTGCCTTGATCTGGCTCAGGGCGGCGAGGTCACTGGATCGGTGCAAGCAAGGCCGGATTGGTGACCAGTTGGCGCACACCATGGCTGTGGTTTTCCTCAAACACATTGCCGGCCTCAGCCCAGGCGTCCAGCGATTCGATGTCCAGACGGGCACAGCGCGGTCGCACAGACCATGTGACCTGCATCGGGGAACATGTCTGTTCGTCATAGCTTGGCCCGGTGGTCGAACCTCGGAACACCACTGGATTGCCGGTGCCGGTGGGCAGGGCGCGGGCTTGATACAGCCCGCCACGGCGGGTGCCGCGATAGGTGAAGTCGCGGAAATCCAGCGCGTTGGGATCGTTCACAACCAGAAAGACCTGGCTTTCCACGCGCAATTGCGGGTTTGAACAGGTCTCTGACAGGCAAGAGCCAAGGCTTGGACCGGGCTGCACCGGACAGGTGGAATAGACCCAATGCACCTCAATCGTGTCGCCCGGTTCGACGCCATGAAAGGCACCGTGGCTGCCGTGCGGTCGGGTCAGCTCGGCCTCGCTCAGTTGGCTGCTGGCGGAGCACTTGAACCCGCCATTTTCGCCCGGCCCGGCATAGACCGAAAAGCCCGGCCCCATGTGTTCGGCATTGGTGTGCGTGTGGATATTGCACAGGTTCATTTCTTCGGCCGGGGGCGCCATGGCAAATCGCGACATGTTCATTCCGTAGGCATTGGAAATGTCGCGCGGTGTTTGTGGGCCGAAATTGGCGCAGACAGCGTTGGCGCTGTTGGCAATGAGGGCCAGTGCGACAAGTGGCAGGACGAGGCGAAAGATCATTGCAGAAAGCTCCGGCAAGTGCGTAGGGCGCACCTTGATCCAAGCTCTGCTAACGCCGCCTTAAACCGACAATTCTAAAATTTCAGATGGTACGGGATGTCGTTTTCCCCCCTCAATCGCCGGAAAAGGCAAACGGTGCGGCTTCGGGACAGGATAGAACCGCTGCAAAGGCGGGGCGCAGCGGGTGCCACGCGCCCAAAGATATGAGGGCTTGAGACATGGCAGAAGTTGAAGCGCGCAGACGGGCTCGGGGTGGCGGCGGTGCCGCGCGGCGGGCAGAACGCACATCGGTCGTGGTCGAGACCGCCCGGTTTATCGAGCGCAATATCCCCAACTTCGAAATTCTGAACGAAGAAGCGCTTCAGATCATCGAGCACAACGCCGAAACGGTGCTGGAAGAGATCGGTGTCAATTTCGTCAACAACCCGGCGGCGCTTGAGCGTTGGAAGGCGGTTGGCGCGGATGTGGATGGCGAACGGGTGCGCCTGCCGCGCGGTCTTGCGCGCGAGCTGATCAAGACGGCGCCCAGCCAGTTCACCCAGCACGCCCGAAATCCGCAGCGCAATGTGGATATCGGCGGTCGGAATCTCGTGCTGGCGCCGGTCTATGGTCCACCCTTCGTGCGCGACATGGAAGGCGGACGGCGCTATGCGACGATGGAGGATTTCCGCAAGTTCGTGAAGCTGGGGCAAATGTCCAAATGGCTGCACCATTCCGGCGGCACCGTTTGCGAGCCAACCGATGTGGCGGTGAACAAGCGCCATCTGGACATGATCCATGCGCACATGACGCTGTCGGACAAGCCTTTCATGGGCTCGGTGACCGAACCCAGCCGGGCGCAGGACTCGGTCGACATGTGCGAGATCCTGTTCGGCAAGGATTTTGTGCAGAACAACACGGTCATGACCTCGCTGATCAATATCAACTCGCCGTTGACCTTCGATGACGTGATGATGGGGTCGCTTGAGGTTTATGCAGCAAACAATCAGGCCTGCATCATCTCTCCGTTTATCGTGGGCGGGGCCATGGCGCCGGTTTCGGTGGCGGGCACCTTGACGCAGGTGCTGGCCGAAACGATGGCCGGAATTTCGTACAGCCAGATGATCCGTCCCGGTGCGCCGGTGATCATGGGGGCCTTTGTCACCTCGATCGACATGAACTCGGGGGCGCCGACCTTTGGCACCCCGGAGGCCGCGCATATTACTTATGGCGCGGGCCAGTTGGCGCGGCGGCTGGGGCTGCCCTACCGGTCGGCGGGATCGTTCTGCGGATCGAAGCTGCCGGATGCGCAGGCTGCCTATGAGACAGCCAATTCGCTGAACGTCGGTCTGCAATCGGGCGTGAACTTCATGCTGCACGCCTGCGGCTGGCTGGAAGGCGGGCTGGTGTCCTCGTTCGAGAAATTCGTGATGGACGCGGACCAGCTGGGGGCCTTGCACCACTTGGCCAAAGGCGTGTCGGTTGATGAAAACGCGCAGGCCATGGATGCCATCCGCGAGGTCGGCCCAGGCGGGCATTACCTTGGGTGCGCGCATACGCAGGCGAATTTCAAATCGGCCTTCTGGCGCTCAGAACTGTTCGACTACAAACCGTTCGAGACCTGGTCCGAAGATGGCGCGCGGGACACAATGACATTGGCGGCCGCCCGCGTCAAAAAGCTGTTGGACACCTACCAGCAGCCGCAGATGGACCCGGGCATTGCCGAAGCTCTCACCAGCTATGTGGCGCAGAAAAAGGCCTCGATGCCCGACAGCTTCAGCTGACATCGACAAGAACAGGCCCGACCCGTCAGGTCGGGCCGCGATCACCGAGCGCGTCGCTCAACTGCGGGATTCGCGCAGAATGCGGGCCTCGCCCATCAGCGCGACCAGTAATTCCACGTGGCGCGCCACCGAATAGCCCGCGTCGGCACTGCGCCTCCGATCATCGAGATCTGTCTCAAGTTCCATCAGTTTCATGATTGCCGCCCCAGAGCGTGGCAGGGCGCCATAGCCCAAGAGCCGATGCAGGTGCGGATCGCGGCGGTAATCCTGCACGCCGATCCGGGCGGCACGGATCAGCAGGCGCGGGCGGCGCAGGTCGTTCAACAGTCCCAGAATGTCTTTCATGGCTCGGTCTCAAAAAACTCGGTGATTCTGTTGATGGAAAACTGGCACAGCTTGGGGCGGTGTTGCGCCGGACTGTGGTGGCGCGAACGCATGGCTACCGGACTGTTTAGAAAATGTGGCGAAATCTAGACGCTGCACGGCAATCTTAACTTTGGAGTAACACATACACGCCTAGGTTGCGATCGATCCATGGGGATAAAATTGTGGATAACCGATCGCCCGGGGAAGGGGAATCATGATCGAGGCCAGGGGAAGAAACATGGTGGCAACGCTACCTAACTGGGTGCCTGAAGCGGCGCGGGTCTATCTTGCGCATACCGAACAAGGCCATTCCATCCACGAACTTGCGCGGCAGGCGGGGTGTCATGCCTCGACCGTGCTGCGGCAGGTGCGGCGGATTGAAACTCGTCGTGATGATCCATTGATCGATGCCGCCTTGCGACAGCTTGGCCACTGCAGATCTGCCAAGGGTGCGATGACTTCTGAAAAGGACAGTGACGTAATGACGGCTTTTTGCGATATACCGTCCACTCCGGACGAAAAGACACTTGCCCGCGAGGCCCGCCGGGTGTTGCGACGGCTTTGTGAGAGCGGCGCTGTCCTGGCCGTTGCGGCAGAGATGGACAAATCCGTGGTCGTCCGGGACACCGGCGAAGGCGGATCGACCCGCACCGCGGTTGTCGATTCGGCCATCGCGCAGGCCATGGCACTCAAGGAGTGGATCGCCTGCGAGGCGCCGGGCCGGATTTCACGCTACCGCATCACCTCGGCGGGGCGTGCGGCATTGAACAAGCTGATGGCCGAACAGGAAAGCCGTGTGCGCGGTTTTGCCGAAGCGCAGGCGGGTTTTGACACCGGCCGGGAGGCCGAAGAAGCGCTGGATGAGATCGACCGCGATCCGCGCGCCCGCAAAGGCCGTTTCATGCTGGTCGAAAGCCCGCTGACCGCCCTGGCCCGCCGCCGCGACAAAGAGGGCACGCCCTTCCTGAGCGATGCGCTTGTCTCGGCAGGGGAACGTATGCGCGAAGACTTTGAACTGGCGAAGATGGGGCCGCGGACCACGCAGAACTGGGATCAGTTCCTGACCGCCGGTGCCCAGTCGCAGGGCCGGGGCGAGGGCAACATGGGCAGCTCGGCGGCCCGCGCGCGCCTTGAGGCCGCCTTGCGCGATCTTGGCCCGGGCCTGGGCGATGTGGCCCTGCGCTGCTGCTGCTACCTCGAAGGGCTGGAGACCGCCGAGAAACAGCTTGGCTGGTCTGCCCGTTCAGGCAAGGTGGTTTTGCGGATCGCGCTGCAACGACTGCGCCGCCACTACGAGGAACAGTCTGCCAAGGGCGGCGACCTTGTTGGCTGACGAATTCCACCTTTTGTGAGACAATCTTTGATTAGCCTACCTTGAACCTATCGCCCCCAGCGATAGGTACTTTGCATGAGCATCACCTTCAAACAGCTGACCTATTTCAAAGCGCTCGCCGAGCAGGGCAATTTTCGCCGCGCAGCCGAGCAGTGTTGCGTCAGCCAGCCCGCGCTTTCCGTGCAAATTCAGGAACTCGAACGCAGTTTGGGGGGCCCTCTTGTCGAACGTCAGGCTCGGCAGTTGCATCTGACACCTCTTGGGCGCGAAGTGCTCGAGACAGCGCAGCGCGTTTTGTCCGAGATTTCGCAACTTGAACACAGCGCCCACAGCCGGCTTGGCCTTGGAGGTGCGCTGCGCCTTGGCGTCATTCCGACCATCGCGCCCTACCTTCTGCCCGAAGTGCTGGCGGCCCTGCGTTCGGCCGATATTTCGCTGGACGTGCAGATCACAGAGGGCAAGACGGACCGCATTCTGGACATGTTGTCTGACGGCGGTCTCGACGCCTGCATCCTTGCGCTGCCAGCTGAGCGTGACGGGCTTGAGGAACGTGTGCTGTTCACAGACCGTTTTCTGTTGGCCGGAAGCGCGGCGCGGCTGGACAGCCTTGGCCCCGATCTCAGCCCTGACGGGCTTGGCGACAGTCAACTTTTGCTACTGGAGGACGGTCACTGTCTGACCGATCAGGCGCTGGCTGTTTGCGGTCGCGGGCGGGGCCATGCGCGTATCCACATGGGCGCCTCGTCCTTGCCAACCCTGACACGATTGGTCGAGGCGGGCTTTGGCCTGACCTTGATGCCGGAACTGGCGGCCACCACGGAATGCGCCGTGGCGCCGGGCATCGCGCTGCGCCGTTTCGATGGAGCCGAGCCGTCGCGCGCCATCGGTCTGGTGCGCCGCGCGACCCGGCAATCGGCGCCATGGTTTGATGAGCTGGCACAAACCCTGAGCGGCGTGGGTACGCGACTTGTCAGTGATGCAAAGCAGCTATGCGACGCGGTTGCAGGGCGCGGCACACAGCATAAGCCATTGTCAAATATGGAAAAGGGTGCAGGGGGCACTCATTAAAGGTTGGGATGCGCCACTCGGAGACACTCCAAGCGGTACTGGTAAAACCCCCTGCATTTCTTTAATAAGAACGTAACGTCATATCTTCGCGGGGAAAAAAACGTGCGTGATCTCAAAATCCCGTCCGAGCGGCATCCTGAAAAGGCCCATCGCCCGGACAATGCCCAGCCGAAGAAACCGGATTGGATTCGGGTAAAGGCGCCCGGCGGTGAAGGCTATAACGAAACCCGGCGCATCATGCGTGAACACAAGCTGGTCACCGTCTGCGAAGAGGCCGGCTGCCCGAACGCGGGCGAATGCTGGAACCAAGGCCACGCCACCATGATGATCATGGGCGAGATCTGTACCCGCGGCTGCACCTTCTGCAACGTCGCCACCGGCAAACCCGACACGCTGGACGCCTTCGAGCCGGGCCGCGTCGCTGATGCGGTGCAGAAACTTGGGTTGAACCATGTTGTGATCACCTCGGTTGACCGCGACGATCTCGAAGATGGCGGTGCTGAACACTTCGCCCAGACGATCCGGGCCGTGCGCCACCGCTCGCCCGGCACCACCATCGAAATCCTGACGCCGGACTTCCTCAAGTGCGATGACAGCGTGCTTCAGACCGTGGTCGAGGCCAAACCCGATGTCTTCAACCACAACCTTGAAACCGTCCCCGGCCTGTACCCGACGGTCCGCCCCGGCGCCCGCTATTTCCATTCGTTGCGCCTGCTGCAAAGGGTCAAAGAGCTTGATCCTTCGATCTTTACCAAATCCGGCATCATGGTCGGCCTCGGAGAAGAGCGTCAGGCCGTGGGCCAGATCATGGATGACATGCGCGCCGCCGATGTGGATTTCCTGACCATCGGCCAATATCTGCAGCCAACGCCGAAACACCACCGTGTTGATCGCTTTGTCACGCCGGATGAATTTGCGGCCTATGAAAAATCCGCCTTCGGCAAAGGCTTCCTTATGGTCTCGGCGACGCCGCTGACCCGCTCCAGCTATCACGCCGGGGATGACTTTGCCCGCCTGCGCGCCGCGCGCGAGGCCAAACTGGCCAAGCACTGACCCGCCGCTTCACTGGTCTGAAAATATCCCGGGGGAGCGCAGCCCCGGCTGCGCCGGGGGCAGAGCCCCCAACCCCTTACCAATCAAGCAAAAACCGGCCCAATCGGCCGGTTTTTTCAGTCAGATAAATCTGCGCTTTATTCTGATGGGACGGGCAGGGCTTTCACATAGGCCGCAACCGCGGCGCGATCCTCTGCGGGCAGTTTCGAGAAGTTGTCCACCACCTCGGCCATATGGCCGCCGACACTGTCAAAGTCGGGGGTAAAGCCGGTCTCTAGGTAATAGGCGATGTCCGTTGCGGCCCATGTCAGCTTGTTCGGGGTCAGCGCCGGGATCGTGCCTTGCCCCGACGGGTTCGGCGCACCGGCCAGCCATTGGGATTTTTCCAATCCGCCCAGAGGGTTGCGCGGGGTGTGGCATTCGCCGCAATGGGCCAGCGCCTCAACCAGATAACGCCCGCGCTCCAGATCCGCAGGCACATCCCTGATCACCCAGTCATCCGAGAAGAACAGCAGTTTCCAGCCTCCCAGACTGCGCCGGATGTTGAACGGAAACCCGACGTCATGCGCCTTGGACGGTGTGGCATCGGGCGGCAAAGTCTGCATGTAAGACCAGAGGTCAGCCAGATCCTGAGGCTCCATCTTGGTGTATGCGCTGTAGGGAAAGGCGGGGTAATAATGCTGGCCCTCGGGCGAGGTGCCTTTCAGGACCGCATTGGAAAAGTCCGGAAATTTCCATGCGCCAATTCCTTGTTCCGGATCGGGCGAAATGTTCGGGGAATAAAAGGTGCCAAAGGCCGTTGCAAAGGCTTGCCCTCCGGACAGGAGCAGCTTTTCTTCGCTCTTGGGAGCATGGTGGCACGAGGCACAGCCAGCCGCGGTAAATACAGCCTCGCCCCGCGTCGCATCGCCGGTCAGCCCGGCGATCCGGTCCGGATCGACCTCGGCCGGAGCGGTCAGCCACCAACCCACCCCGGCGGCGATAATCGCCACCGGGACAAGCAGTTTCAATACGCGTTTCATGTGCACTTACTCGGGGGCGCGATAGGTGTCGTGGCAGGCCTTGCAAGCGCCGCCCAGTTTGCCCAGGGCCGGGCCAATGGCCTCTTGGCCAGTGCCTGCGGCGACCTGCATTTCCTTTGCCGCGACGCCAAGGGCATCCCATTTGGACAGAACGTCATCAAGGTTTTCCCAGATGTTCGGCTGGGCGCGGGTGCCGTCGATGCTCATGTTGTCCGAGCCTTCGGGCCAAAGCGTGGGCTGGTGCACCATCGAGACACCCACCAGAGAATCCGCAGCCGCCTGAGCCGCCGCAGCGTCATAGGGAATCGCGCCCTTGGCCATTCCGCCCAACACCCCAAGGTTGAGTGCCAGAATGCGGAATTGACCTTGGCGGGCTTTAACCTCGGCGGCGTGATCCTGCGCCATGGCGGCGGTTCCGCCAAGCATCGACAGGACGGCGGCAATTGCGAAAGTCTTGTTCATGAGAGTCTCCCTGTAAGTTTATTCGTACAATAGCTTGACCATAGTAGGTACAGAATGTCGCACAATCCTATTCAGGTATACCATAACTTGCGCGCGCAGATGTGATCATGCCCTGTTCGAAAACGCACCAAAATAAGGCATGGCGCCGGGGTGGTGGCGCAATCAATCCGTGAAACGAACCTTGCCGATAAATGGCAGGTTGCGGTTGTGCTGGGCAAAATCGATGCCGTAACCAACGACGAATTCATCGGGAATTTCAAAGCCCGTCCAATCCGCTTTGACCTCGACCTCGCGGCGGGCCGGTTTGTCCAAAAGTGCGATTGACCGCAGCTTGCGCGGCCCACGTGACGCCAGCAGGCTCAGCACATGTTTCATCGTGAACCCGGTGTCGATGATATCCTCGACCACCAGCACGTCGCGCCCTTCGATGCCGCCGCGCAGGTCCTTGAGGATGCGCACTTCGCGCGACGTTTCCATTTCATTTCCGTAAGATGAGGCTTCGAGGAAGTCGACCTCAACATCCAAGGCCAGCTCGCGCACGAGGTCCGCGATAAACACGAACGAGCCGCGCAGCAATCCCACGACAACCAGCTTGTCCGTCTTGCTGAACTCTTTCTCGATCTCGCGGCTCAGGTCTTCGATCCGCGCGGCAATGGTCTTGGCCGAGATCATCTGGTCTACGACATAAGGACGCTGTGGCATGTCTATCCCCTTGAATTTTCGGGCGCAGCATACGACATGAGGCAACATTGTCACCAAGCAAAGGCGCGAAAAGGGGCGACATGCCGACCCACTCTGAAACCCGTCACCTGCCGTACACGGCAGATCAGATGTACGACCTTGTGGCCGATGTGGCCAATTACCCCGCCTTTCTGCCATGGACAGCGGCGGCGCGCATCCGTTCCCGCGAGGATTGCGGCGATCACGAAGTGATGCTGGCCGATCTGGTGATCAGCTTCAAGGTCTTCCGCGAACGCTTTGGCTCCAAGGTGACGCTTTGGCCCGATGAGCGGCGCATCGACACCGAGTACCTTGATGGCCCATTCAAACACCTGATTTCCAAATGGGCCTTTGCGGAGTCCGAGGGCGGCGGAGTGGATGTGTCTTTCTTTGTCGATTTCGAATTCAAGAACCGCATCCTGCAAGGCGCGGCCGGCATGTTCTTTTACGAGGCTATGCAGCGCGTGGTCCGCGCCTTTGAACGGCGCGCGGCGGACCTTTACGGCTCCTAGGTTCCGCCTTGGCATGCGGCAAGAAAAAACGGGCCCCGAAAGGCCCGTTTTTGCGTTTTGGAGTGTCTGATCAGCTGGCGTGGTCGTAGGCGCGCTCGCCATGGACCGCGATATCCAGGCCGTTGACTTCGGATTCGGGATCGACGCGCAGCGGGGTGATGGCTTTGACCACAAAGATCAAGATCACGGTGACCACCACGGTGAAAACCCCAACGATTGCAAGGCTGCCCAGTTGGGCGGCCCAGCTGCCCGCGCCGAAAACCGCGATCATGATGGTGCCGAAGATGCCGCCAACGCCGTGCACGGCAAAGACGTCCAGCGTGTCGTCGATCTTGAGCTTGTTGCGGATAAGGCCCACGGCTTCCTGACACAGGATGCCCGCGATGCCGCCAATGACCAGCGCTGCGACCGGCCCGACAAAGCCAGACGCCGGGGTGATCGAGGCAAGGCCCGCGATGGTGCCGGTGACGATGCCAACCATTGAAGCGCGCCCGAACTTGATCTTTTCCCACAGCGCCCAGGTCAGCGACGCTGTCGCCGCCGAGATATGTGTGACGGTCAGCGCCATGGCCGCGCCGCCATCGGCTGCCAGTTGCGAGCCGCCGTTGAAGCCGAACCAGCCAACCCAAAGCATGGCCGCGCCGATGAAGACATAACCGGGGTTGTGCGGCGGCGTGGTGTGGTTCTTGCGCGGCCCAAGAAAGTAGGCGACCAGCAGCGCCGCAAGACCAGCGGTCTCGTGCACGACGATACCGCCGGCAAAGTCCTTGACCCCGGTTTCGCCAAAGATCCCACCGTCGGCCAGAAAGCCTCCGCCCCAGATCCAGTGGGTCACGGGGGCATAGCACAGCAGCATCCACAGCGCCGAGAACAGCAGCACAAAGCCAAAGCCGATGCGCTCGACATAGGCACCGACGATCAGCGCGGGGGTGATGATGGCGAATGTCATCTGGAAGGCAAAGAACAGCACCTCGGGAAGGGTGCCCGACAGGGTATCGGCGTCGATCCCGTTCAGAAAGGCCTTGCCCAGCCCCCCCCAGATCGCGTTGCCATCACCAAAGGCGATGGAATAGCCCGCCGCCAGCCAAAGGATGCTCATCAAGCAGGCGATCGAATAGCAATGCATGAAGACGCTGAGCACATTTCGCGCCCGTACCAGCCCGCCGTAGAAAAGTGCCAGCCCCGGAAGCGTCATGAACAGCACCAAGGCTGTCGCGACGATAATCCAAGCGGTATCCGCTCCGTTCATTTGTCCTGTCCTTCCCGTTTTCTTGTTACGCGCGGTAAAAGCGGGATTCGTCTGCGGAAAAAAGCGGCATAGGGCGTTTTGCTGTGCAAAATACGGGCGGTTTGCAAAACGCCTAATTACTAGGCTGAAATTTCCCCATTTGAGGTGAAATTGAGCGAAGTAGGGCTGGGCGTGTTTCGTCAGATCGCGGGTTTGGCCCCGGCGGTTGGGCAGAAATGCCGCGCCGTTTGCGTTCAGCTCAATGCCGCAAGGATCATGGACAGGGCTTGTTTGGTCGCGGCGGCGCGGACCTTGGCGCGGCCCAAAGCGCCGTGCTCGATGGTCAGGCTCTGCGTGGCTTGGGCGGTGGCCAGCGCGTAACACACGCGGCCCTCGGGTTTGAACTCGGATCCGCCGGGACCCGCGATGCCGCTGATCGCCACGGCGATATCGGCGCGCGCGGCGGCACGCGCCCCTTCGGCCATCTCGCGGGCGACCTGTTCTGAAACGGCGCCGTGGGCTTCAAGAGTTTCTGCATTTACGCCCAGCATCTCTTGTTTGGCGAGATTGCTGTAGGTGACAAAGCCGCGTTCAAAGATGTTGGAACTGCCCGCGATATCCGTCAGCGCCGCGGCCACCATGCCGCCGGTACAACTTTCGGCGGTGGTCACGGTCAGCCCGCGCGACTTGGCGCGGGTCAGGATGTCGAGGGCAAGCGCTGTCGTCACATCAGAAACCCGTGGTAGAGGCTGGCCAGAATGACCGAGCCGATTGCAGCGAACAGTCCGGCAAACACATCGTCCAGCATGACCCCCATCGGCGTGCCAAGGCGATCCGCCTTGCCGATGATCCACGGCTTGGTGATGTCGAACAGGCGGAACAGGACAAAGCCCGCGATCCAGCCGGGCCAAAGGCGGTACACTTCGATCCCCATCATCCCGGCGCCATAGCTGACCGGGAACAGCGCAATCCACATGCCGACCACTTCGTCGATGACGATCCATGACGGGTCGTGATCCTCGGAGCCTTGGGTGACCTGTTTCGTGGCCTGCCAGCCCAGAAGAAACACCGCGACCGTGGCAACCAGCAGCAGCCAGAAGCCGCCCACCAGATGCAGCGCATAGGCAAAGGGCAGCGCCGCAAGCGAGCCCCATGTGCCGGGGGCAGGGCGGATAAAACCGACGTTAAAGAAAGAGGCGATCAGTTTCATGCTCAGGCTTTCATCAATGTTGCGGTGGCGATGGCGGCGATGCCTTCTTCGCGTCCGGTAAAGCCAAGCCGTTCCGAGGTAGTGGCCTTGATGGACACCCGCTCGGCTGCGATGTCAAGGATCGCCGCCATCGCCTGCATCATCGCCTCGGCGTGGGGGCCGATCTTTGGGCGCTCACAGATTAGGGTGCAGTCGACATTGGCAATCGCAAACCCCTTGCTGCGCGCCAGATCGGCGGCGTGGCGCAGGAAAATATGGCTTTCGGCGCCCTTCCACTGCGGGTCCGAGGGCGGAAAGTGGCGACCAATGTCGCCTTGGGCCAGCGCGCCGTAAATCGCATCCGTCACCGCGTGCATGCCGACATCGGCATCGGAATGGCCTTTGAGCGCGTGATCATGCGGGACTTTCACACCGCAAAGAACAACGTGATCGCCGTCCTCAAAGGCATGTACGTCAAAGCCGTTGCCAAGGCGGATGTCCATGGCCTCTCCTTTCAGGATCTGGGCGGCGCGGGCGAAATCGCCCGGCGTGGTGATCTTCAGGTTGTTCTCATCGCCCGGAACGATGGCGACGTCCAGCCCGGCGGCGCGGGCGATTTGCACGTCATCGGCGGCCTCGGGCGGGTGGGCGCGATGGGCCTTGAGGATGGCGTCAAAGTGAAACCCCTGCGGTGTCTGGGCGCGGAACAGGGCCGAGCGATCCTGGGTGCCGACGACCTTGCCGCCTGCGCCGATCCAAAGCGCATCGCTGACCGCCACAGCAGGCGCGGCGCCGGGGGACCGCCGAAGCGCATCGCAAACGCCCCGGATCACGTCTGGCGGCGTGCAGGGGCGGGCAACATCCTGAATCAAGACATATTCCGGTGAGGTTTCGGTCAGGGCCTCCAACCCGGCGCGAACCGAGCCTGCGCGGGTCTCTGCGCCGTCGATCAGGGTCACAGGCAGACCCTTGGCCGCCGTTTCCGCCAGGGCGCGATCCGCCGGGTGAATGACCATCACCAGCGGGCCAAGATGGGCAAAAGCCTGTAGCGTCCACCGGGCGACAGGCTGGCCAAGAAGGGGCTGCCATTGCTTGGGCAAAGCACCGCCCGCGCGACTGCCGCGACCTGCGGCGACAAGGATGACGGCTGTGCGCATGGGCCCTCCTGAATTTGGCCGGATGTCTAAGCCTTGCCGAAGGTGGGTGCAATTGCCCATCGAATTATGCACAATTTTTAGGCAATCGCTTTTTTCTCGGGCGCCGTGGCCTTGCGACTCATTGAACGCCTGTGGGCGGCAGGCTACCTCGGGTTGAGATGCACAAGGAATAGGCGCTTGAGCTTCCGTCTCAACGAAAAAGACATCACTCCTCCGGTGCTGCTGGCGCCGCTTGCCGGGATCACCGATTTGCCGTTTCGTACCCTCGTGTCCGGGTTCGGGGCGGGCTTGGTCGTGTCCGAAATGATTGCCAGCGGCGAGTTCCTGACCGAACGGCCTGGCACCCGCGAAAAGGCCGAGCTGGGCGCGCGGATTGAAAACACCAGCGTGCAGATCGCCGGACGGGCGCCGGGGCCGATGGCTGAGGCGGCCAAAATGGTTGCGGATATGGGCGCCAAAGTGATCGACATCAACATGGGCTGCCCGGCTAAAAAAGTGACAGGCGGCTGGTCGGGGTCAGCCCTGATGCGGGCGCCGGATCATGCTCTGGCGCTGATCGAGGCCGTTGTCGCGGCGGTGGATGTGCCGGTGACGCTCAAGACCCGGCTTGGCTGGGACGAAGGCAGCCTGAACGCCGCCGATCTGGCCCGCCGAGCCGAGAACGCGGGCATTCAGATGATCGTGATCCACGGGCGCACGCGCTGCCAGTTTTACAAAGGTCGCGCCAATTGGGCCGCGATATCCGATGTGAAGAAAGCCGTTCAAGTCCCTGTTATTGCAAACGGAGACGTGGATGACGCCGCCAGCGCCAAACAGGCGCTTGCCCAGTCGGGGGCGGATGGCGTGATGATCGGACGCGGCGCGCAGGGGGCGCCTTGGAAGCTGGCTGAAGTGGCCGCACAGCTTTACGGCACCCCGGCGCCAAAGATCCCCAGTGGCGCAGAATTCGCCAACATGGTCTGCGACCACTACGAAGCAATGTTGGGGTTCTATGGCGCGCAACTGGGCAACCGCGTCGCGCGCAAACACCTTGGCTGGTACATGGACCGCGCCGCTACGCCGCTGGGATTGCGCCGCGAGATTTTAACCGAAAAGACCCCTGCGAATGTTCTTGAGTTGTTGCCGGATGCGCTGAACCGGCCCCTTTGCCTCAGCGGAGCCGTTGCGTGATGGAAGAAGACACCGAAGCCATGATCTGGTCCTCATTGCCTGTTCCGGCGATCCTGATTGATCCGGACGAACGTATTGGCGATCTCAACCCTGCGGGCGAGGGGTTTTTCAACAATTCGGCCAAATGGCTGCGCGGGCAACCGATCTGGGATCGCCTTGCGGTGGATGCACCGCTTGAGGAAAGCCTTGCGCGTGCCCGCGAAAACGGCACGCCGCTGTTCGTCAATGACGTGGATGTGGGCACCGGAAGCCGCGCCCCGCTGGTCTGCAATCTGCAAATCGCGCCGCTGCAGGGGCGCGAGGGCTGGATGCTGATGCTGATCTCGCCGCGCGAGTTGGCCGGGCGCATGACGCAAAGCCATTCGGTGAAATCAGCGGCGAAGTCGGCCATCGGCATGGCCGAGATGCTGGCGCATGAGATCAAGAACCCGCTGGCGGGGATCGCTGGCGCGGCGCAATTGGTTAGCATGAACTTGCCAAAGGAAGACCTTGAACTGACAGACTTAATCGTTGCCGAGACTCGCCGCATCGTGAAGCTTCTTGAGCAGGTCGAGCAATTCGGCAACCTGTCGGCGCCGGACCGTGTACCGGTCAATGTCCATGATGTTCTGGACCGCGCGCGGCGGTCTTCGGCGCTGGGGTACGGCGCCCATATGAAGATCATCGAGGATTACGATCCGTCGCTGCCCTTGGCGCTTGGCGATCCGGATCAACTGCTTCAGGTGGTGCTGAACCTGATCAAGAACGCTTCGGAGGCGGCAGACCCGAAAGAGGGCGGCAAGATCCGTCTTCACACCTTCTATGACCACTCGTTCCGGATGCGCCGGGCGGATGGCTCCGGGCAATCGCTGCCGCTGCAGATCGAGATCATCGACGATGGTCCCGGCCTGCCGGACGACATTCGTGGGGATATCTTTGATCCCTTCGTGTCTGGCCGCGAAAACGGCACCGGGCTGGGCCTCGCCTTGGTGAGCAAGATCATCTCGGACCATGACGGCTGGATTTCCGTGGACAGCATTCCCGGGAAGACCGTCTTTCGCATTTCATTGCCTCGATACACCGGGGAAACGCAGGAGAGTAAGTGATGGATGGCACAGTACTTGTCGCCGATGACGACCGCACGATCCGAACCGTTCTGACACAGGCGCTGACCCGCGCCGGGTGCAAGGTGCATGCGACCAGCAGTTTGACGACGCTGATGCGTTGGGTTGGCGAGGGTAAGGGCGACGTGGTGATCAGCGATGTCATGATGCCCGACGGCAATGGCCTGGAGATGCTACCCAAGATCAACGAGGACAGGCCTGATCTGCCGGTGATCGTGATTTCGGCGCAGAACACCATCATGACTGCAATTCAGGCCGCCGAGGCCGAGGCCTATGACTATCTGCCCAAGCCGTTCGACCTGCCGGACCTGATGAAACGCACGGCCAAGGCGCTGGAAAACCGCAATCGCGCGCCGCGCCGCGAAGATCCTGTGGTCGGGGCGGATGAACCTGACGAACTGCCTCTGGTGGGCAAGACCCCGGCGATGCAGGCGCTCTACAGGTTGGTGGCGCGGGTCATGAACACCGATCTGCCGGTACTGGTCAGCGGTGAAAGCGGGACGGGCAAGTCTTTGATCGCGCGGGCGCTGCATGATTTCTCTGACCGCCGCACGCTGCCTTTCGTGACGGTGACGGGCGCTGACCTGGCCGATCTTGAAGGGCCGGCAAAGGTGTTGGCGCGGGTCAAGGGCGGCACGCTCTTGATCGACGAGATTGCCGATATCGGCGACGAGGTTCAGGCGCGCATCGTGCGGATGATGGATGTGCCGGGCGAACATGTGCCGCGGTTCATGGCGACGACGCAGTACGACTCGGGCTCGCTCATGGACAGCGGCAAGGTGCGGCAGGATCTGTTCTACCGCCTCGATGGAGCGACAATCACGGTTCCGTCGTTGCGCGAACGGGTCGAGGACATCAGTCTGCTGACTGCCCATTTCTTTGCACGTACCGAACGGGAGGGCGCGCCCAAGCGTTGGCTGTCGAAGGACGCGGCCGAGCTGTTCCGTGTCTACAGTTGGCCCGGCAACGTGCGGCAACTTGAAAACGCGGTGCGCCGTCTGAGCCTGACCAGCATGGCCGAAGAAATCTCTCGCTCCGAGGTCGAGGCGGTTCTGGGCAATCAACCCGACACCGGCCCGGTGATGCAAGGCGGCGATGCCGAAAAGCTGGGCGCCTCCGTGGCCCGGCATCTGCGGCGATATTTCGATCTGCACGGGGCGATGTTGCCGCCGCCGGGGTTGCATGCGCGCATCATCAAAGAAGTTGAGGGCCCACTGATCGAGATCGCGTTAGAGGCGACCGGCGGGAATCAAGCGAAATGCGCCGATCTGCTGGGGATCAACCGCAATACCCTTCGGAAAAAAATCACCGACCTTGATATTCGCGTGACACGACGCCGCAAATTGATGTAAAAGGGCCACATAACTGTGGCAGCGCCGCCATGATGCGGTGACAAGACCACAAGATATGGCGGTCGCTACCGAAGGGTAGCACATCTTTGCGAGGGTCGGCTGTGGCCACACGAGCACGGTCTGCGACGTCCGGGGGCATCTGGGCGCGCATAAGTCGTTTTAGACGGCTACGGCAGGTGCAGAATGCGATGACATTGGCGCTGGTGGCGCTGGGTCCGTTGCTTGCGCTTGCGACGTTTCTTGTGCTGGGGCCGCTGGACTCGGGCAGAGGGACGCAACTCAGCCTGCGGTTGATCCTACTGGCGGATCTCGTCTATGTCCTTTTGATCGCGGCGCTTGTGCTGGCGCGTGTGGCGCGCATGGTTGCGGATCGTCGGGCGCAATCGGCAGGATCTCGGCTGCACCTGCGGCTGACTGGGGCTTTTGCGCTGATGGCGCTGCTGCCCGCAATCACCGTTGCAGTCTTTGCGGTAATCACCATCAACATCGGCCTTGAGACATGGTTTTCCAGCCGGGTGCAGAACGTGGTGGGGGCCTCGCTGGCCGCGGCGGAGGCCTATGAAAGCGAACAAAGTGCCGCGCTGAAACAAGATGCCTGGGCCTTGGGCGGCTTTGTGAACCAAAACCGGCGGCTGCTGTTGTTGAACCCGACGGTGACGCTGCGCGAGTTGCTTTCGGAAGGACAGTCACAAATCCAGCGCGGCCTGCAAGAGGCCTTTGTTATCGACAGTGCAGGGGAAATTCAGGCCCGGGGCGAACAATCCTATCTGTTCGATTATGAACGCCCCAACATCGCCGATTTCGCCCGCGCCGATGAAAACGGCTTTGCCCTGATCCCGGACTGGCGCAACAACGAATATCGCGCGCTGGTGCCACTCAGCGCCTTTGTGGACCGCTATTTATACGTCAGTCGCGAGGTCGACGGACGTATCCTGAACCTGCTGGATGAGACGCAGGAAACTGCGCGCTTTTATCAGCAACAAGAAAACGAACGGGGGCGGCGGTTGTTTGACTTTGCCTTGCTCTATCTTGGCTTTGCCCTGCTGCTGATCCTTGCGGCGACATGGGCGGGGCTTTGGTTTGCCGAACGCCTGTCGCGTCCGGTGGGACGGCTTGCGGGGGCGGCGCAGCGCGTCGGTGGCGGCGATCTGGATGTGCAGGTCATCGAAGACGAAGGCGACGACGAGATTTCCATGCTCGGGCGCTATTTCAACCAGATGACCCGGCAACTCAAGGCGCAGCGCGAGACCTTGCTGGAAAACACCCGGCAGATCGAACGCCGCCAACGGTTGTTCGATTCCGTGCTTTATTCTGTCACCTCGGGTGTGGTCGGGCTGGATGACGGCGGCAAGGTGACTTTCGTGAACCGCTCGGCGCAACGGCTGCTGGGCTGGAACGAAAACCACCGCGCGGACCCGATTTCCGTGGCCGTGCCCGAGTTTGGGGCCTTGTTCGACCGGATGCGCGACGAGGGCCGCGAGAGCCTTCAGGAAGAGGTCAAGGTCAGTCGGGAAGGGCGGCTGGAACATCTTCTGGTGCGGCTGGCGACCCGGCGCCGCGGCGATGGCAGCCTCGAAGGCTTTGTGGTCGCCTTTGACGATGTGACCGATCTGGTCAGCGCCCAGCGGACGGCAGCCTGGGGCGACGTGGCCCGGCGCATCGCCCATGAGATCAAGAACCCCCTGACGCCGATCCAGCTGTCGGCGGAACGGATCAAGCGCAAGTTCGGCCGCAAGCTGGAAGGCGACGACGTGACCTCGCTGAATGATCTGACGGATGTGATTGTCCGGCAAACCGGCGATCTGCGGCGCATTGTCGATGAGTTCTCGAAATTCGCGCGGATGCCAGAACCGGAACGCAAACCCGAGGATGTCGGCGATCTGCTGCGCGGCGCGGTGCTGTTGCAGGAAACCGGCCAGCCGGGGGTCAGCTTCAAGACCGACATCCCGCGCGAACCGATGCCCTCTGAACTGGATGCGACGATGATCGGGCAAGCCTTGACCAACCTGATCAAGAACGCAGGCGAAGCCATTGAATCGCTGCAGGAAAAGGGCGCACCCGAAGGGCACAAGCCGGAAATCCGCGTCAGCGCCCGTGTTGACGAAGACGGCCGCGCCGAGATCCGCATCATGGACAACGGCATCGGCCTGCCCGAAGACCGGGCGCGGCTGTTTGAACCCTATGTGACGACGCGCGACAAAGGCACCGGCCTTGGTCTGCCGATCGTCAAGAAGATTATCGAAGAGCATGGCGGCACGCTGACCCTTGAGGACGCGCCCGCCTTTGAGGAGGGCGCCCACCCGGGCGCAATGGCCATCGTCCGCCTGCCGCTCAGTGTGGTGACCGAGGCGGATGAGCAGGCGAAAAAGTTGCAGGAGGTTTGAGGTCTTGAATGGTTGAGGGGAAGCAATGAGCGATATTCTGATTGTCGACGATGAACGCGATATCCGCGAGTTGATCGGGGATATTCTGGAGGACGAAGGGTTCAGCACGCGACTGGCGGGCAACTCTCAGGATGCGATGGCCGAGATCAACGCCGAACCGCCGGCGCTGCTGATCCTCGATATCTGGCTGAAAGACAGCAAGATGGACGGGATCGACATTCTCAAGGCGGTCAAACGCGACAACCCGGATGTGCCGGTGGTGATCATTTCCGGCCATGGCAATATCGAGATTGCCGTCGCTGCGATCAAACAGGGGGCTTATGATTTCATCGAAAAGCCCTTCAACATCGACCAGCTTCTGGTGGTGATCCGCCGGGCGATGGAAACCTCGTTGCTGCGGCGTGAAAACCAGCAGCTCAAACGTGGTGAGACCAAGAGCGCCGAGATGATCGGCGACAGCGCGGCGTTCCGGACGCTGGTTGGCCAATTGGACAAGGTGACCAAGTCGAACGGCCGGGTGATGCTGACCGGCCCGGCAGGCAGCGGCAAGGAAGTCGCGGCGCGTTACATCCATTCGCGCTCGAACCGGGCGAATGCGCCTTTTGTCACCGTCAATTGTGCTGGCGTCGAACCCGAGATGATGGAAGCCATGCTTTTTGGGCGCGAATCCTCGCAACGCGGGGTCGAACCGGGCCTGCTGGAGCAGGCGCATGGCGGGGTGATCTATTTCGACGAGGTCGCAGATATGCCGACGGGCACGCAGTCCAAGATCCTGCGCGTTCTGGTCGATCAGCAATTCACCAGGGTTGGCGGCAACGACAAGGTGCGCGTCGATCTGCGGGTGATTTCGTCAACCAACCGCGATCTGAAAGAGGAAATCTCGCTCGGACGGTTCCGCGAGGAACTGTACCACCGGCTCAACGTCGTGCCGATTGCCGTGCCGTCGCTGGCCGAACGGCGCGAGGATATTCCGGTGCTCGCTGAACATTTCATCAGCGAATGCAATCAGGCGCAGGGCCTGCCAATCCGCGTGATCTCGGAAGATGCGGCGGCGCTGATGCAGACGATGGTCTGGCCCGGCAACGTGCGCCAGCTCAAGAACCTTGTGGAGCGCGTGTTGATCCTTGGCGATGGCACCGGCCCGATCGAGGCGCGCGAGTTGCCACAGGAAACAACGCCGGGCGATACCGAAGAAGATCGCGTGGTGCTGTCCGGGACATTGGCCACCTTGCCGCTGCGCGAGGCGCGCGAGGCCTTCGAGCGGGAATACCTGCTGACGCAGATCAACCGCTTTGGCGGGAATATCTCGCGCACGGCTTCCTTTGTCGGGATGGAACGTTCGGCCCTGCACCGCAAGCTCAAGTCGCTTGGGGTGGTGACCAGCCAGAAATCGGGCTCGCGCGTGGCGCGGGTCGATGACGAGGCGGTCGAGCGGGCCTCTTGAGGCGGGGCTCCTGATGGGCTTTGTGCGCCTGATCTGTGCTCTGGTGCTGACGGGGCTGATGCTGGGCGGTTGCTCGGGCGCGCCGCCGGGCAAGGGCCTGTCGGCGCATGAGGCCAATGAAGAAAAGATCGCCGCCTTGACCGAGGCGATCGCCGCGCTTGGCCCGGACGTGAGCCGCGAAGAGGCGGCGCGCGTGGCGCGGATCGCAGTTCTGGAGCCGCTGCAATGGGCGCAGGATTGGCAGGTGACCGATCCGCCCCTGATCCACAACATGAAGGTCAACAGCGGCAAGCGCCCGCGTGGGCTGTGCAAGCATTGGGCGGAGGACTTGCAGGTGCGGATGGCGCGCGAGCAGGTGCAGACGCTGGATTGGCACAGGGCGATTGCCAATCACGACACGATCCTGATTGAACATTCGACGCTGATCGTCTCGGCCAAGGGCGCGTCGATGTACGACGGGATCGTGCTGGACCCTTGGCGACAAGGCGGCGGTCGGTTGTTCTTTGCCAAGGTGCTGGAGGATAAGAAGTACCGCTGGACGCCCCGGCAAGAGGTCTTTGCGTTCAAGCGTAAATGGCGCGCGGCACGGGAAGCGCAGGCTGAACGCTAGGCGCCTGTTCTCAAATTGAGCGCTTCCGCGCGCTTTTATTCAGCAAGCGGGAAGGTGACATGCAGCTTGATGGCGTTGACCGTGCTGCCGTCTCGTGCCATGCCCGGGGTCTGATTTGTGTGAGGGTCGACCATGAAGGTCATCATTTGCGGTGCTGGGCAGGTTGGTTGGCAGATCGCGCGGCATCTTTCGGGCGAACGCAACGACGTGACCGTCGTGGACAACAATCCCGATCTGGTGCGCCGCGCGACGGATACGCTGGATGTTCAGGGGATTGCGGGCTTTGCCTCTTACCCTGACGTGCTGGAAAAAGCCGGGGCGCGCGATGCCGACATGATCATCGCCGCGACCTATTCCGACGAGGTGAACATGGTCACCTGTCAGGTGGCCCACTCGGTGTTCGAAGTGCCGCGCAAGATCGCGCGACTGCGGGCGCAAAGCTATCTCACCGCGATCTATTCCGACCTTTACCGGCGCGATCACCTGCCGATCGATGTGGTCATCAGCCCGGAACGCGAGGTGGCCGAGGCAGCTTTGCGGCGGCTCTCGGCGCCTGCGGCTTTTGACACCGAGACCTTTCTGGACGGGCAGGCGCATCTGATGGGGCTGTCGATCGATGCCGATTGTCCCATCGTCAACACGCCTCTGCGCCAGTTGACCGATCTGTTTTCGACGTTGCGCTCGGTCGTCGTCGCGGTGCGCCGCGAGGGCACGCTCTTCGCCCCCGAGGCACGGGACCAGCTTTTCGTCGGCGACAGTTGTTACGTCATGGTGCATCAGGAAGATGTCCGCCGGACACTTGAAATCTTTGGCAAATCGCTGCGCAAGCAGGAGAGGGTGGTCATCGTTGGCGGTGGCAACATTGGCCTCGCCGTGGCCCAGCAGTTGGAAAAGGGGCGCGAACGGGTGCGGGCCAAGGTGATCGAGCGTGATCGCAAGAACGCCGAACGCGCCGCCGAAGCGCTGGAGCGCACCATCGTGCTGCATGGCGACGGTCTGGATGCGACCCTGCTGAGCGAAGCGGGCGTCGAACGCGCCGACGCGGTGCTGTGTGTGACGGATGATGACAAGACCAACATGCTGGCCGCAGTGCGTGCCAAGGCTGCGGGTTGCCCGATGGCGATTGCCCTTGTCAATGATCCGACGCTGGTCGAATTGATGGAGCCCTTGGGCATCGACGCCTATATCAACCCGCGCGCCACCACGGTCAGTTCGATCCTGCGGCACATCCGGCATGGCCGGGTCAGCGCGGTCTATTCCGTCGGAGATGCCGAAGCCGAAGTGATTGAGGCTGAGGTACTCTCGACCTCGTCGATCGCTGGTGAGCGGTTGCGTGACATAGATTTTCCCGAAGGCGTGCTGGTAGGGGCCATTCGCAGCGGCGACAAGGTGATCAAACCGGCGGGCAGTCTGCGCATTCAGGCGGGCGACCAGATTGTGATCTTTGCTCTGGCCAAGGACGTGCCGGAGGTCGAGCGCCTCCTGCAGGTCTCGATCGACTTTTTCTAGACCATGAACCGGCTCTCCCGACTGCCTCTGTTTCTGATGCTGCTGGGCCTTGTGTCGGCTTCGATGATCGTGCCGGCCTGTTATGCGCTGGCTATCGAAGAATTCCACGACGCCCGGGCGTTCTTTTATTCGGCGCTGGTGGGGCTGATCCTGACGGCACTGGTTGCCATTGCCCTGTCGAACCGCGCGCACAATCGTAGCGGCGTGCGGCAGCTTCTGGCCTTGCTGGCGGCGTTCATCTTTTTGCCGATCTTCCTTGCCGTGCCGTTCTTCGAGGCCGTGCGCACCACGACGTTCCTGTCGTCTTATGTGGAAATGGTCTCGGCCCTGACCACCACCGGGGCGACGCTGTTTGAACCGGGCAGGCTGTCTGGCCCCGAACATCTATGGCGCGGGCAGGTCGGCTGGATGGGCGGTTTGATCATCTGGGTTTCGGCCTCGGCCATTCTGGCACCTTTGACCTTGGGCGGTTTCGAGGTCACGGCGAGCGGTGAGCCGGGGCAAGTGATCGCGCAGGGCGCCGCACGCGGGGTGCGCAGCGATCCGGCGCATCGGTTGCGGCGCAGCGCCGAGGTTCTACTTCCGGTATATGCCGGGCTGACGCTATCGCTGTGCGTGATGCTGCTGGTGGCTGGGGATCCGCCGCTGGTGGCGCTGATGCACGCCATGGCCGTGATGGCGACCTCGGGGATATCGCCGGTGGGCGGGGTTTCAGGGGCGGCCAGCGGTATGCCCGGAGAGATGATCCTGTTCTGCTTCATGTTTTTCGCCTTGTCGCGACTGACCTTTTCCACAGACACCAGCCAGGCGACACGACCGGGGCTGCTCTTCGACCCGGAATTCCGACTGGGCCTGTTCATAATCGTCATCGTGCCAGTCCTGTTTTTCATTCGGCATTGGGCGGCCTCGTTCGAAGTCGGGGACGAGCAGAACATTGGCGCGGGTCTGCGGGCCTTCTGGGGGGGGCTGTTTACCGCGTTGTCCTTCCTCAGCACGACCGGGTTTCTCAGCGTCGAATGGTCGACGGCGCAGGATTGGTCCGGGCTGTCGACGCCGGGGATCATCCTGATGGGCCTTGCCATGGTCGGCGGGGGCGTCGCCACAACGGCAGGCGGGGTCAAGTTGTTGCGCGTCTATGCGCTGTACCTGAACGGCACCCGCGAATTGGAGCGCCTGATCCATCCGCATTCCGTCGGGCGCTCGCAGCTGGTCAGCCGCCGCATCCGGCGCGAAGGGGCCTTTATCGCCTGGGTCTTTTTCATGCTTTTCGCGGTGACGCTGGCGGGTTTCGCCATGGCCTTCGGTCTGGTCGGGATCGCGTTCGAGCAGTCGATCATCCTGACCGTGGCGGCGCTGTCCAACACCGGGCCCCTGATCGTCTACTCCGGGGCCGAGCCGATTGTGCTCAGCAGTTTGACGACCGAGGCCAAGTACCTTTTCAGCGCCGCCATGGTGCTGGGGCGGCTGGAGCTTCTGGCCATCGTGGTGATGCTCTCGCCCGGTCTGTGGCGCAGTTGAGCGGCGCGAAGCTGGACGCACAAGACGTCTCGCGCCATGCTTGCATCCTTTGGAACCGGTCAGCATTGCGGACCTGTTTTCAAAAAGTCCAATTTTTGCGCTGGAAACTCGCCCCTGTCCAAGACATACTCTGCCGATGATAGGGGCGTGCCCCGCGCGGCGCGATACAAGAACAAAGGCAATTTCAATGGCTTCGGATAGACAGAACCTGCAGGACGCATTCCTTAACCATGTGCGCAAAACCAAGGTTCCGGTGACGGTTTTCCTGATTAACGGTGTGAAGCTGCAAGGTGTGATCACTTGGTTTGACAATTTCTGCGTGCTTTTGCGCCGCGATGGTCAGTCACAGCTGGTCTACAAACACGCGATCAGCACGATCATGCCGTCTCAGCCTATCAACCTTTATGACGGTGAAGACGCTTCTTGAGCGACATAGTCCACGACACGCATGTGACCCGCGCATGGGTCCTGCATCCCGACATGAAATCCGTCAAGGATCGCCGCGCGGCAGACAGGGCCTTGGAAGAGGCCGTGTCGCTTGCGCATGCCTTGCCCAACCTGACCGTAGTCGGCCAGACCGTCGTTCCGCTGCAACGCGCGCATCCCGGGATGTTGTTCGGCAAGGGCAAGATCGAGGAACTCAAGGGCCGCTTCGCAGCGGATGAGATCGAGCTGGTTCTGGTTGATGGCCCGGTCACTCCCGTTCAACAGCGCAACCTTGAAAAGGCCTGGGGGGTAAAGCTGCTCGACCGGACGGGCCTGATCCTCGAGATTTTCAGCGACCGTGCCGCCACCCGCGAAGGCGTGCTTCAGGTGGAAATGGCCGCACTGTCCTATCAGCGCACCCGGCTGGTCCGCGCCTGGACGCACCTCGAACGCCAGCGCGGCGGGCTTGGTTTCGTGGGCGGCCCCGGCGAAACCCAGATCGAGGCTGACCGCCGCGCCATCGACGAACAACTGGTGCGCCTGCGCCGGCAGCTCGACAAGGTCGTGAAAACCCGCGAGTTGCACCGCGCAGCCCGCGCAAAGGTGCCATTCCCTATCGTCGCGCTTGTGGGCTATACCAACGCCGGAAAGTCCACCTTGTTCAATCGCCTCACTGGCGCTGACGTCATGGCCAAGGACATGCTGTTCGCCACGCTGGATCCGACAATGCGGCAGGTGGAACTGCCGACCGGCGCCAATGTGATCCTCTCCGACACGGTGGGTTTTATCTCGGACCTGCCGACCGAACTTGTCGCGGCCTTCCGCGCCACGCTCGAAGAGGTTCTGGCCGCCGATGTCATCGTGCACGTGCGCGACATCTCGCATCCTGAAACCGAGGAACAGGCGCGCGACGTGCGCACCATTCTTGCCACGCTTGGCGTTGACGATCAGGTGTCGCAACTCGAACTTTGGAACAAGATCGACCAACTGGACGACGAAAAAGCCGAAGCCATCCGCACCCGCGCCGCCCGCGAAGAGGGCGTCTTTGCCATATCGGCCCTGACGGGCGAAGGCCTGCAAGGATTTCTGGACGCGGTCACCCGCGCCCTCGGCGAAGAAAAACGCCGCGAAACCTTTACGTTGCCCTTCGATCAGGGCCGCCGCCGCGCATGGCTTTTTGACAAAGGCCTTGTCGAAGAGGAAAGCCAAACCGAGGATGGCTACACCCTCACGGTCCATTGGTCCGCCACGGACAAAGCCCGTTTCGACGCCCTGTAACCGCCCGCCATTTCACTGGTCCAAAAATATCCCGGGGGAGCGCAGCTTGTCTGCGCGGGGGCAGCGCCCCCGAATCCCTTCAAAATACCGCGCTGTCCTGTTCCAAAATCCAGTCCGTTACCGCCAGACGCGCCTTTTGCCGCTTTGAGGCCCGCTCGGGTGTGCGCGCCCAAAGCCCCAAGGCAAAGGTACGTTGCAGGAACAGCCGCACTGCAGGGTCGCTCGCTTGGTCGCCATAGCCGCGCGCCAGCGTGGCCAGCGCCCGGTGGCGGTCCCGTCCAAAGGGGGCGAAAGCCAGCACATCGACGCCAAGAGTGAACAGATCGCGCAGCGGCTCGTCTTCGCGGGCGTTCTCAAAGTCGATGCCCCAAAGTGTCCCGTCCTGGCCCAACAGCAGGTTTCCCGCGTTCAGGTCCTTATGGGTCACGGCCTTGATTGTCGGTTTGCGGCGCACATCCTGAAACATCTCGTGCATCGCCGCGCAATGGCTGCGGAACCGGGGCAGATCGCTGATCTGGCGATCCCCCGCCTCGGCCTGAGCCAACAGTTTGTCAAGCCAGTTCAGGTGCCCGACGGGGCGAAAGGGGGCCTCTCGCAGGCTCGTCGCGTGAAGCGCTGCGATCCAGCCACCCGCCGCTTCGACCAACTGCTCGGCCCGCGCGGGTTCACAGCTGCTCAGTGCCGCGTCAAAGGCAAGGCCGTCGCAGTCCTGCATGACCATCGCGGGCAGGGTCTTGTCGAAATGCAGCACGTCAGGCGCTCGATGTGGCCCTCTGCGCAGCGCTTGGGCAACTTCGCTTTGCCGGAACGCCTGCGCGTGGGCCTTGGCGTGATCGGCGTTGCACCACAGCTTGACCACCGCCGGTATTGGCGCGCCTAAGACCCGGAAGACCGCCGAACGGCCCACCGGACCAAGTTCGCAAAGCGTCCCAGACCAGTCCGGCCAAAGCGCGCTCAGCGCCGCCCCCGCCCGCTGTCGGGCGATGTCATCGTTTAGCCGCTCATCACTCACGGTTTGACCAGCCGGGTGATCCCGACCGAGGCGGCGCGCGCCAGACCTTCGTCCAGTGACATCGGGATATACTCACCACGTCGCCAAAGCTGGCCCAGATCGTCATAATGGCGCGATAGGAAATGCCCCGATTGGCCGGTCGATATGATAAAAACCGAGCTGTCCGGATCGGCAAAATCATAGACACCGCGATAGCCCGCAGCATGCACATTGCGATACGGATTGGCGCCGGTGCCAGCGGTGCGCCCGCGCATCAGTGTATTGTCCCCGCCCGAGGTGCTTTGCCGGATGTTCACAAAGTACCGCAGCACCGGCACATCGCCCAAGACCTGATGGTCGTGCGTCGCCTGATGGGCATCGCCCCAGCGCAGGCTTTCCAGGGCACCGCCATAGTTCTCGTCGATCCAGACCAGCGCATCGTCCAGCGCAAGGCGGGCAATGTCGGCGCAGGTCTCGGTCCGGGCCGAGCGGATGATGTCACACCATTTCGACGCCCCGTTCACATCGCGATAGACGCGTTCGATGAACAGCGGTTCCACATGGTCGAACTCGGTTGCCAGCGGGCCAAGGTCATCCTGAATAAGACGGCTCTGAAGGGCGCGCAGCCAAGCGGAATAGATCAGCGGTTCCGGCAGATGTTCGTTCATCTCACCGTTCCAGTTGGCCAAAAGCTCCAGCGCGCGCTGGCGTTGGCGTTCCGGGGTGCCTTCGGCGGCGGCCTCTCCGGTGAACCAGAGATCGCGGCCGATCAGCGGCAGCAGGGTGCGGGCGGTCACCGACACGGTGTCCAACTGCGCCTCGATAAAGCTGTCGCGCGTGTGCACCTGCCGCCCCTGCATCAGAGCCTTCCAACGTTGCACGCGTTGGCTGTCCCCCCAGTCAAAGCTGACGTGGCGCGGGAAGGGGGCATCGGTGATCTTGTTGTTGGTGTTGCCGACGATCCCGCCTTCGGGCGCCAGAAACGCCGGGTTGGCAGAATAGGGCAGCATCCCCTGCCAGCGATTTTCCGCGATCCAGCCGGGGCTGGGCATCCGGCCCTTGCTTTGGTTGGCGGCATCGCGCAGCGGCATGGCGCCGATCAGCTTCATCGCAACTGTGTCTTCGTCGATCAGCGTCAGGTTCTGCGAAGGGGCGACATAGGCGCGGCTGGCTTCGATCGCCTCTTCGACCGAGCCTGACATCATCAGACCGATCGCCGCCGTCATCGAGGTATCCTTGCCGGACAGCGCGGTCCAGGCCAGTGACACCACATGTCCGGGCGGGGTGATCGCATCAAGGTCGAAATTGGCGCGCGGCAGAACCGGGCCATTGTCCGTCCAGCGCATGGTGATGGTGGCCGGGGTGTGATCCTTGATGTTGATGATCGACTTGCGCGTCACAAAGCGGGCATAGCCATCGGGTGTGCGGTATTGCTCGGGGTTATCGGGGTTGAGTTCCTCGATATAGAGATCCTGATCATCGAGATAGCTTGAGGTCAGCCCCCATGCCAGCCGCTCGGACCGGCCCACCAGAACCACCGGAATTCCCGGGATGGTGCCGCCAATGACACCGCCCGACTGCAACTGCATCCGCGCCAGATACCAGATCGACGGCGCCGTCAGCCCAAGGTGCGGGTCATTGGCCAGCAATGTGCCGCCCCCGGCCGAGCGCGAGGCATCGGCGGCCCAGGCGTTCGACGCGCCCGCAAGGCCGCGCGGCGGCGTGGCGGCCAGAAAGGCCTGCCGGGGCTGGCTGGGGGTGAAGCTGGGCAAGGGGCCAGGCACGAGGCTGGCATAGGCGGGCAAGGCGGCGGTGCCGCTGCCGGGCATGTCGGGCAGGATATCGGACAGGCGGTCCGCGTCCGGGATCAACAGCGAGGTGCGCGCACGCAGCACTTCGTCCCGCAGTTGGCCGGTCAACTGAAAGGCCATCAGTTTGGTCAGGGCGATGGAATCGGCGGGCTTCCACGGCGCAAGCGGGGCGCTGAACATGAAGAACTCGGGCGCGCCACGCCCAAGGCTGCCTTGGTTGATCTCTTCCAGACGGGCGTTGACCCCGGCGCTGTAGGCTTCGAGCGCATCCAGCGTCGCAGCGTCCTGATGGGCGACCGATTGCACCGCCAACGGGTAAAGATCCAACCGACGCATCAGCGTGTCAGTTTCCACGGTGCGGGTGCCAAAAATCTCGGACAGGCGGCCCTGAACGGTGCGGCGCATCAGGATCATCTGCCAAAGCCGGTCCTGCGCATGTGCATAGCCGAGGCCGAAAAAGGCGTCGCGGTCCGACAGGGCCATGATATGCGGCACGCCGGCATTGTCGCGAATGATTTCGATATCGGCAGTGATGCCCGCGACGGGCATGGTCTTGTCGTACTCGGGCAGCGAACGCGAGGCGAGATAATAGACCATCAGCGCACCGAGCACGGTCAAAACGATGCTAAGGCTCACCAATCGCAGGAGCCATCTGAACACAAGCGCCATTTCCCTCGCCCTTTTCTTGCGCTAACTGGGGGGTGAAGCGGGCTTAGCCTGCCCTTGGCCAGATGCCAAGGGGCGCGGGCGGCGAAGAATTGCAGATCATTGTGAGGGAGAAGGAAAATGGCAAAGGTTGCATTCCTGGGTTTGGGCGTCATGGGCTATCCGATGGCGGGCTATCTCGCCAAGGCTGGACACGAGGTGACGGTCTATAACCGCACGGCGGCCAAGGCGGAAAACTGGGTCAAGGAACATGGCGGCGCGATGGCTGCGACCCCGTGCGAGGCCGCGCAGGGTGCCGAATTCGTGATGTCCTGCGTCGGCAATGACGACGATCTTCGTGGCGTCTGTCTGGGCGAGGATGGCGCCTTTGCGGGCATGGACGCGGGCAGCATCTTTGTCGATCACACCACGGTTTCGGCACAGGTCACGCGCGAATTGCACGCTGCGGCTGCGGACGCAGGTATCGCCTTTGTCGATGCGCCGATTTCGGGCGGGCAGGCGGGGGCCGAGAACGGCGCGCTTGTGGTGATGTGCGGCGGCGAAGACGGCGCCTATGCCAAAGCCGAGCCGATGATCGACGCCTATTCCAAGCTGTGCAAACGGTTGGGCGAAAGCGGGTCGGGCCAGCTGTGCAAGATGGTCAATCAGATCTGTATTGCGGGTCTGGTTCAGGGGCTTTCGGAAGGGCTGCACTTTGCCGAAAAGGCGGGTCTTGACGGACGCGCCGTGGTCGAGGTGATCGGCGGCGGTGCTGCTGGCAGCTGGCAGATGGTCAACCGCTACGAGACCATGCTGGACGATCACTTTGAACATGGCTTTGCCGTGGACTGGATGCGCAAGGATTTGGGAATCTGCCTGCAAACCGCAAATGAAAACGGCGCCTCGCTGCCGGTTACAGCGTTGGTCGACCAGTTCTACAAGGATGTGCAAAAATTGGGCGGCGGTCGCTGGGACACGTCCAGCCTGATCAAACGCCTGCGCGAGTTCGGCTGAAAATCTATTATAAAGAGAGTTAATCGCGCTGCTTGCAATTTTAGGTGGCGCGTTTTCTTTTTGGCAAAATCCCTTTGCGCAGACAGGCAAACCTCGAATTATCTTGACCTGCCGGACAGGTCAGCACGATTGCCCATTGTAATTTATATCCTGCTGGCCTTATGCTGAAAGTCAGGCTGCTGCCAATAAGGGCAGAGCCCGAAAGTTTCGCTGACCCGGATGCCAAGACAAAAGCTCCCCGTCAGACCGATCTGGTCCTCGGACCAAAGTACTGCGCCCGGACCGCCAAAAGCGACGGGCCTTGAATGGGCGCCCCCGGTTCCAGGACGGGTAGAGCGTCGGAGAAGAAACGCGATGAAGCGCGCGACGACATCGAGGCATGAGGCAGGGATCAAACAGTCCCTCCATGCCCGCGCGCGCCACCTCGCTCAGACAAGACACAGCACACGCCCTTCGGCCCCACCCGGGCCCGAGGGCGTTTTCCTGTGCAAACGGACAACATGGCAAAGAAAATGCTCATCGACGCCACCCACGCGGAAGAGACCCGCGTTGTGGTGGTTGACGGAAACAAGGTTGAGGAATTCGACTTTGAATCCGAAAACAAGCGACAGCTTGCAGGAAATATCTATCTAGCCAAAGTCACGCGGGTCGAACCCTCGTTGCAGGCGGCTTTCGTCGATTACGGCGGCAACCGTCACGGCTTTCTGGCCTTCTCGGAAATCCATCCCGATTATTACCAGATCCCCGTCGCGGACCGTCAGGCCCTGATGGAGGAAGAGGCGGCGCTGGCTGCCGAGGAAGAAGAAGAACGCGAACGCCCGAAAAAGCGCCCGCGCAGCCGGTCGCGTCGCAAACCGACGCGTGCGGAAAGCGCAAAGACGGATGATGAGGTCGTCACAGCCGAACCTTCGCTCGAACCGCGCCGTGAAATCAACGGTATGGAGACCATCGACCTTGGCGACGAGGCCGATGAACTTGAAGCCGGCGCGCCGGGCGAAGGTCTGTCGCCGATGGCGACGGTCGAAGAAACCCCGGTAGAAGAGCCCAGCGAAAACGGTCAACCCGAAGTCGCAGCCGAAGTCGCCGAAGCCCCCGTGGCTGAAAGCGATGCGGCTGAACCGGAAGCCGAAGAGGCCGCCGAAGCTGCGGTTGTGGAAGCGCATGACGACGAGGACGAGTCTGACGACGAGGCCACTGAAGCCTCGGACAAGGATGAAAATATCGAATCCGTCGCCGATGACGACACCGAAGAAGACATTCGCCCACGCCGCAAACCGCGTCCGCGCAAATACAAGATCCAGGAAGTCATCAAGGTCCGTCAGGTTCTTCTGGTGCAGGTCGTCAAGGAAGAGCGCGGCAACAAGGGCGCTGCTCTGACAACCTATCTGTCGCTGGCAGGCCGGTATTGCGTTCTGATGCCCAATACCGCGCGCGGTGGCGGTATTTCCCGCAAGATCACCAATGCTGCCGACCGCTCCAAACTGAAATCCATCGCCAATGAGATCGACGTGCCCAAGGGCGCGGGCCTGATCATTCGGACCGCCGGTGCCAACCGCACCAAGACCGAGATCAAGCGCGACTACGAATACCTTCAGCGCCTTTGGGAGCAGATCCGAGAGCTGACGCTGAAATCCATCGCTCCGGCGAAGATCTATGAAGAGGGCGACCTGATCAAACGCTCGATCCGCGATTTGTACAACCGCGAGATCGACGAGGTTCTGGTCGAGGGCGAGCGCGGCTATCGCATCGCCAAGGACTTCATGAAGATGATCATGCCGTCCCACGCGAAGAACGTGAAACATTACGCCGAGTCGATGCCGCTGTTCGCGCGCCATCAGGTGGAAAGCTATCTGTCGGGCATGTTCAACCCGACGGTTCAGTTGAAATCCGGCGGCTATATCGTGATCGGCGTGACCGAAGCGCTGGTGGCCATCGACGTTAACTCGGGCCGGGCCACCAAAGAAGGCAGCATCGAGGAAACCGCGACCAAGACCAACCTTGAAGCCGCCGAAGAAGTGGCCCGTCAGTTGCGCCTGCGCGATCTGGCCGGTCTGATCGTCATCGACTTCATTGACATGGACGAGCGCAAGAACAACGCCGCCGTCGAGAAAAAGATCAAGGACAAGCTGAAAACCGACCGCGCCCGCATTCAGGTCGGCCGTATCAGCGGCTTTGGCCTTTTGGAAATGTCCCGCCAGCGTCTGCGCCCGGGCATGATCGAGGCGACGACCCAGCCTTGTCAGGCCTGCCACGGCACCGGCCTGATCCGTTCGGACGACAACATGGCCCTGCAGGTGCTGCGCCAGATCGAAGAAGAGGGCACCCGCCGCCGTTCGCGCGAAGTGCTGGTCAAATGCCCGGTGTCGATCGCCAACTACCTGATGAACGCCAAGCGCGAACATATCGCGATGATCGAGGCCCGCTATGGCATGGCCGTTCGGATCGAAGGCGACGTGCATCTGATTGCCCCGGACTTCACGCTTGAAAAGTTCAAGACGGCGACGCGGGCCGTTCCCGAGGTGTCATCGCCCGTGGTGTCGGTCGATGCCTCTTTAATGGACAAGATTGACGAAGCCGCCGCTGCGGCCGCAGCCATCGAGGATGAAGAAGACGAAGCCGTGGTCGAGGCCGCCGCTCCCGAGGAAACGCCTTCGACGGATGAGGATGACAAACCGAAAAAGCGTCGTCGTCGGCGTCGTCGGCGGTCCAAGTCCGGTGATGCGGACAATGGGCAAGACGCGTCCGAAGGGCAGGAGGGCGAAAGCGCCAACGGCTCTGAGACGGCCCAGGCCGAAGTCGTCGAAGCCAAAACGGAAGAGGCCGAGGCAGAAGCTCAGGTCGCCACTGACGCGGTTGCCGAAGAGGGCGCTGAGACGGGTGAAGAGAAGCCCAAGAAAAAGCGCAGCTCCCGGTCGCGTTCGCGGTCCCGGTCAAAGAAAAGCGACGACGAGGCGGAAACCGCTGATGCGGAAACCCCCAAGGCCGAAGCCGCCGAGGCGACCGAGGCTGATGCTGAACCGGCCCCCAAGCCGAAACGGACCCGGACGCGCAAAAAGAAAGCGCCCGAGCCTGTCGAAAGCGAAGCAGCAGCCGAAGCACCCGTCGCGGAAACCGTTGATGTGGCGCCCGAGGTCGAAGCCGAAGCGACAGTTGCTGTGGTCGAGGCCCCGTCTGAAGCACCACAACCCGAGGAAGCTCCGGTTGTGGCCAGCGAAGAGAGTGCAGCAGAACCCGCTGACGAAGCAGAGACCGCTGCCAAACCGCGCCGCACCCGGCGCAAGGCCTCTGAGGTGATCGCCGAGGTTGTTGGCACGGCCGATGAAACCGTCGAAACCAGCCCGGCCGAGGCATCCGAACCTGCCGCAGCCGTCGCAGAAGCGGAAGTCGAGCCTGCGCCTGCTCCGCAGCCCGAACCGGTCGCTGAAACGGTCTCGGACAACGACCCGGACAAGCCGAAGAAACGCGGCTGGTGGTCGCTGGGCCGTTAAACCGCGACGCCGGACCATTACGAAAAGGACGGGCCGATGGTCCGTCCTTTTGCATTTTGTGATGCGGTTTGAAGGCTCGTATATCGACGACATTTTGTGACCTTGTCGCCTGACGGCAGTTGAAGATGTGATGTGCCGTCGATGCGACAGGCCGACTGGACGCACTGTTGTGGTATTGTCCCGCTCGAGCGATGCTCTGAAGGAGGGAAGACATGCCGTCGCAGCTCATCCAGGAAATCATCGATCAAGGCGTGCCTCTGTGGCCGCTTGTTCTGTTCGCGGTGCTTTGGGCGGTTTCATTCTTGCTGCTCGACCATTTGTTCAAACGACGTTTGAAGCTTTACGAAGCGGACATTCGCGACCAATTGACGAAACGCGATCAGAGTTTTCAGAAGAAACAGAAAGACCGGGATGCTCAGCTTCATAAGGAATTGGCAAACCTGAACAAAACTCATCAGGAACACCTGATGAGCCTGAAGGTAAATCACGACCTGCTCACGGATTTCATGCGGGCACGGCGCCAACACGTCGAAACCATCTCTGGGTATTTGCGAGAATTCGATCATTCGGTTGAGCATATTGTGTACCGAGACAACGATTATCTGAAACGGTTGCAGGAATTTTATCAAAAGACCCGCGAAGCGGTGAGGGCGGGCACGAGTTATCTGGACCAGACCTACGCAAATGCTGTCATGGCCGTGACGGATGAGGGCCGCAAGGCCGAGCAAGCGACGCGTCATTTTGATGAGGAGTCGATTGCCAATCTTGAGCGACGCGATGTGCCGGAAAATGTGCTTTCCGTTGTGCGTCCGCTGGTTGGCACAAAAAGTCCCGTATTGACGTTCGATGGCCAAGTGTCGGACCTATCGGAAGAAGACTTGTACAAGTATCGACAGATGATCCTGGACCAGAGTGATACAGACTTTGATGATGCGCTATACGGTTCGCTGAATCGCAATGCGGAACAGGCGATGCAGGAAATGATCCATTCGGTGCCAAAAGTCATGATGGACGACACCTGACCCTTAGGAATGTCTCGGGCGTGGCATCGGCAAGGCCCAAGGGGCCGTTCCATCAAATTCTGCCGGACAGCGAACCGTCAGCCGCCTTTGACAATTTCCCAGATCATCACCGCGCCATCTTCGCGGCTGTTGGCCAAATCGTGCCCGGCCTCAATGCAGAAATGCGGCATGTCCACCACAGCGGCAGGATCATCGGTGCGCACGATCAGCCGATCGCCCACCGCAAGGCTCTTGAGCCGCTTGCGGGCTTTGAGGACGGGCAGGGGGCAGAGGAGCCCGATTGCATCGAGATCATGTGTCATAGCCACGGGAATTAAAGCCTTTCACAGCAAAAGGGAATCCGTTTTGCACCGGATTATGCGCGCTTGTCACAATCCACCACGAGGATGTGACTCAAAGCCAAGGTGACGGCGCCCGCGCAATCGCCTATCCCCTTACCTATGTTTGGAATCGAGATCATCGACGCATCGCTTTTGCCCGCCATGTTCGTGGCGCTTCTAGCTGGACTGGTGTCTTTCCTGTCGCCCTGCGTGCTGCCGGTGGTGCCGCCCTATCTGGCCTACATGAGCGGTGTGTCGCTGGGCGACATGAACAAGGACACGGGACGCGGCAAAGTGCTGATGGCCGCGCTGTTCTTTGTGCTTGGTCTGTCGACGGTCTTTTTGCTGCTGGGGTTCGCTGCCTCTGCGGTGGGCTCGGTGTTTCTGCAGTATCAGGACAAGTTCAACACGCTGGCGGGCATCATCGTGATGATCTTCGGGGCGCATTTCGTTGGCGTCTATCGCATCGGTTTTCTTGACCGCGAGGCGCGTCTGGACGCCGGGGACCGCGGCGGCAGCGCCTTTGGCGCCTATGTGCTTGGGCTTGCATTTGCCTTTGGTTGGACGCCCTGCATCGGCCCGCAACTGGGTGCGATCCTCTCGCTCGCCGCCTCCGAGGCGTCGGTGACGCGCGGTACGCTGCTGTTGGGCGTTTATGCGGCGGGTCTTGGGATTCCCTTCCTGATGGTTGCGGCCTTCCTGCCAAAACTTACTGGCGCCATGTCATGGATGAAGCGCCACATGGAGCAGATTGAACGCGCCATGGGTCTCTTGCTCTGGACCATTGGTCTGTTGATGCTGACCGGGGGCTTTTCGGCGCTGGCCTTCTGGCTGCTCGACACCTTCCCGGCGCTTGGCGCGCTAGGCTGACCTCGCGTCTTCATTTTGTTCCAAATACCCTGGGGGAGTCCCGAAGGGACGGGGGCAACGCCCCCCAACCCGCCCGACACAGGCCTTACTCTTGCCGAAAATCGCCGCTACTGTAGCCTCGCAATCAGAGGTCTTGGGCAATGGGCAATCAGCAGGTCAGTCCCACGCAAATGGGATCAAAGCCCGAGGTGACGCGCCGCCGGGTCTTTTACATTCCGGGCTATGACCCCATCCATCCCCGCCGCTATCGCGAGCTATACCGTAAGGAAGGCGCGGCGCAGGCCGGAATCTCAGGCTACGAGATCGCGCTCAGCCCCAAGACCAGCGGCGGCAATTACGGCTGGCATGTCGAGAGCACTATCAATGGCACCGCCGTGCAGGCCGATGTCGAGGTGCTGGTCTGGTCCGATATCGTGCGCGACAGCATGGAAACCTCGATCCCCGCGACCTATGCGCAATTGATCCGCACCGCGTGGGAATACATCGGCTCGGGTGCGCTTTGGCGGTTGATGCGCCTGCGCAAGGGCCCTGTGATCGCGGCGCTGTACCCGATTGGCATGTTGCTGGTGCAGCTTCTGGTCGCGCTTTTGGCGGGCCATCTGCTGGGTCTGGGGCTGGCATGGCTGACGCGCTTTGTGCCGCTTGGGTCCGAAAGCACGGCGTTTGCCGCGCACAAGATGCTGGGTTCAACCGCCTATCTTGTCGGCATGATCGCGGCGCTTTGGCTCCTGCTGCGCTGGTTCAAGAAGAAAGACGGGAAGTTCTTTGCCTATTATCTGATGCATGATTACGCCTATTCCGCGCGGTACAAGGGCGCCAACCCGCCCGAGCTTGAGGCCCGCATGGCCGATTTCGCCAAGGTGATCGTCGAGGCGCTGCATCAGGACGTCGACGAAGTGCTGGTTGTCGGCCACAGCTCGGGCGCGCATCTGGCGGTCTCGATCCTGTCGGATTTGATCCGCGCCGGACAGGTGCCGGGTGATGGGCCGAAACTGTCGTTCCTCAGTCTTGGGCAGGTGGTGCCGATGGTCTCGTTCTTGCGCAACGCCGATCGTCTGCGCGCCGATCTTCGGTATCTGTCCGCAAGGTCCGAGCTCACCTGGATCGATGTTACGGCCCCAGGCGATGGCTGTGCCTTTGCGCTTTGTGATCCGGTCAGTGTTTCGGGGGTTGCCCCTGACGACAAACGCTGGCCGCTGGTGTTTTCGGCGCAGTTCACCAAATCATTGTCGCCGAAACGCTGGAAGGAACTGCGCTGGCGCTTTTTCCGGCTGCATTTCCAGTATCTCTGCGCCTTTGATGCGCCGCTGGACTATGACTATTTCCAGATCACCGCCGGGCCTTTGACCCTTGGCACGCGCTACGCAGATCGCCCGCCCTCGGCGAGCCGAATTGATCACGCGGTGTCCAAATTCACGAGCATGGCCGCATGATCCCGCCAAAGCCCAAGGCGCGGCCTGATCGCGTCTCGCTTTGGCGCTACGTCAAACTTTTTCGGCAGGACATCTTGTCTGCCCAGCCGGCACGACTCTATCGCGCCTGGATGGCCGAGTTCAAAACGCCGTTCTTTCGCTCGTATCTGGTCAACCAGCCCGACCTTGTGAAAACCGTGCTCAAGGATCGGCCGATGGATTTCCCGAAATCCGGGCGGATCAGCGAAGGTCTGCGGCCTTTGCTGGGGGAATCCGTTTTTCTGACCAATGGCGCGACATGGCAGCGCCAGCGGCGGATCATCGATCCGGCGTTCGAGGGCGGGCGCCTGCGGGAAACCTTTGCCGCGATGTGGGCCGCCTCTGATGCGGCACGCACCCGGCTGATCGCGCGGGCGGGCGAGGAGGTCGAGATTGAAGAGTTCACCAGCCACGCCGCCGCCGATGTGATCTTTCGCACGCTGTTTTCGATCCCGATCGAAGACGAGGTGGCCCAACAGGTCTTTCACGAATTCCGCACCTATCAGCGCAGTCAGCCCATCCTGAACCTTGCTGCCTTTGTGCCTTTGCCAAACTGGATGCCGCGGTTTTTCCGCAAGGACACCAAGGCCACCGCCCGCCGCATCCGCACCCTGATCTCCGGCCTGTGTGAAGCCCGCGCCGCCGAGATCACGTCTAGCACCGCACCCGACGATCTGGCGACCAAGATCATGACCACCGTCGATCCGGAAACCGGTGAGACCTTTGACGCGCAGGAGATGGTCGATCAGGTGGCGATCTTCTTTCTGGCCGGCCACGAAACCAGCGCCAGCGCGCTGGCCTGGACGCTTTACCTGATGGCCACGCATCCTGAGTGGCAGGACAAAGTGGCAGCAGAGGCGCAGGCGCTTTCGGGGGATTTTTCCGAGGTCTCGAAACTGAAGGTCAGCCGCGATGTGTTCCGCGAGGCGCTGCGGCTTTATCCGCCTGTCCCGATGATGGTGCGCGAAACGACTTGCCCTGAACATTTTCGCAACCGCACCTTGCCCAAGGGATCGCAGGTGGTGCTTAGCCCTTGGCATTTGCACCGTCATGAACGGCTGTGGGACCGTCCGGATGACTTCGACCCGGCACGCTGGCAGACCGAAAACGGCAAGACCTGCGGGCGTGAGGCTTATATGCCATTTTCGGCGGGCGCGCGCGTCTGCACCGGGGCGGGCTTTGCCATGGTCGAAGGGGTTCTGCTGCTGTCGCTTTTGCTGCGCGACATGAAAGTGGCGCCGGTGGCAGGCAAAGAGCCCGTCCCAGAGGCGCATCTGACCGTGCGGTCGCGGGATGGTATCTGGTTGAAGGTCAGCAGACGGTGACGCGATTTTCGCTTGAACGCGCGTCTTACACTCGGGCTTGGAAAATACTTTCCGACTGTTAGCGATAAAGCCGCCGCGCGCCACTACCCAGAGGCCGAACGCTCGTCTATTCAAATTGTAAATGCGAATTTTTCAGACGAGGACAGAGATGGCACAAGATCCCGAAACCTTTGAAAAGCAGGTCCAGCAGATGGCCACGGGCAAGGGCTTTATTGCGGCTCTTGACCAGTCGGGCGGCTCGACCCCCAAGGCGCTGCGTCTTTATGGCGTTGAAGAAGACCAATACGATGGCGATGAAGCCATGTTCGCCGAGATCCACGCCATGCGCTCGCGCATTATCATGGCCCCGGATTTCACCAGCGAAAAGGTGCTGGGCGCGATCCTGTTCGAACGCACCATGCGCGGCGAGATCGACGGCAAGCCTGTGCCTGCGGTGCTTTGGGAAGATCGCGGCATCATCCCCTTCCTGAAGATCGACAAAGGTCTGGAAGAAAAAGAGAATGGCGTGCAACTGATGAAGCCGATCCCCGGTCTGGCGGAACTGCTTCAGGACGCGCGGAATTTCGGGATCTTTGGCACCAAGGAACGCTCGGTCATTCACGAGGCGAACGAGGCCGGGATCACTGCCATCGTCGGTCAGCAATTCGCGCTTGGCCGTTCGGTCGTGGATGCGGGCCTGATCCCGATCCTCGAACCCGAAATCGACATCCATTCGCCCACCAAGGCCGAGGCCGAAGCGATCCTCAAGGACAAGATCGCCGCGCAGCTTGATCTTTTGGGCGAGGGCGAGCGCGTCATGCTTAAACTGACGATCCCGACCGAGGACGGCCTGTACGACTCGCTGGCAGATCACCCCAATGTGGTGCGTGTCGTGGCGCTTTCGGGGGGTTATTCCACCGACGAGGCCTGCGAACGTCTGGCGCGCCAGCCCAAGATGATCGCGTCGTTCAGCCGTGCCTTGGCCGAGGGGCTGACCAAGCAGATGTCCGACAGTGAATTCAATGCCGCGCTTGGCAGTAATATCGACAAGATCTATCAGGCCTCTCTCTGAGGGTTGTTTCTGACCGGGCGTTTCAAGCGCTCAGCTCTGGCGGGATGGAAAGGCGCACAGCCTTTCTGTCCCGTTTTTTTGTCGCGTGATTCGTCCACAGAAGTTGGTTCAAAACGCAGGCGTCAACTTTTTTCTCGCTGGGGTTGCGCGCGGTTTGGGCCGCTCTTCTTCGATTGGCCCGGCTTGCTGCACAACCCGGTTTCATCGGTCCAGAGTGTTGCCAAAGCAGAAATCCCGGACCTGAAAACCGCCAAGCGGCACCCTGCTGCCGCCATAATTCTCGGCAATTTTTAGCCGCATTCTAGTAACGCAGAGCGGATTTTTAATTGTGACAGTGCGTCGTTTGTATCTTGCTGGTTTGGCCATTGCTCCGGCACTGGCGGTTTTGTTGTTGCCTCTGCCTGCAATGAGTATGCCCGCAACACTTGCACTGAGTGGTGCGGGCAGTTTCTTCAGTCTTTGGGCCTCGTTCGGAAGCCAGCAGACAACGCGCGCCGCGACACAGAACTTGCTCCGCGGTCAGCCGACAGAGTTTGCACTCAGCGCCTCGGATACCGAAAAAGCGCGCCTGCGATTGCTGCAATCCTCGATTCCGCTCATTGAAGATCGAAATCTCCCGCCCAGTCGTGAGGACGCTGTGAACGATGTCCTGACCCGCGTCATGCGCAGCTGGGGTTATACCTGGGCAGGGGATCTGCCGCCTGATCTTGTGTGCGAACTTGATGTGCTTGACCGCCTGTTGCGCGCCCCGCCACAAGAGGCAGGGGCGCTGGCGCAACACTTTGTGCGGCCCGATCTGATGCTGGATCTGCGCGACGGGGTGAATGAAATCGCCGCCCGGCGCGCCATCCACGACCGAAATCGAAACGCGCTGGAGACAACGCAGCGTTTGTGGACCGAGCAGACCAACGGTGCATCGCCAAGCGGTCTGTTGCCTGCGCTGCAAGCGATGGGCGTTCCCGATCCTGATCTTTGGCACCGCGTGATCCTTGAACACGACAAAGCGGATTCGAACCAGCGCGAGGCGGCCCTCTGGTGCATTGAACAACCCGCTTGCGACAGGGCCAGCATCGCCAGATACATGGCTGATCTGGTGACAAGCGGCAGGCTTGTCCGTGCGGCACAATGTGGCGACATTGCCCTGCTTGATCGCCTGCGCGCGGTGATTGAAGCCGTGAATGACGGAAAATATCCGCAGGCCGAGATCGCTCTGTCCCCGCGCGACGCGGTGGCAGGCGAAGATCAGCAGTTTTCCATGGCCTTGGCGCAGCTGGCTGACCTGACCGGAGAGGCGCGCTGGCCCGCGCCCGTGGGGCTGTTTACCGATTACCCCGGCCGCGCGCCCTATCCGCGCGATAACTGGTGCCTGTGCAGCGGAGCGTTGATCGCGGAACCGCGCGCGCAAGACTATTTTCCGGATGTTCCGCGCGCGCCTTAGGGGCTGTACCTGACCGGTTGCTCGGATTAGTCAGGGCGCAAAGAAGGAAGCGCGCCGATGGATACTCCCCCCAAGACCTCTCCTCCAACCAAGTCCCACGGGCGCAAGACCATCCGCCCGACGCTGAAACCGCGCAGCCTGATGGAGGACAACCCCGATCTGGCGCAGGCCTGGCGCGCGCAGGTCATCACGCTGTTCCCCGAGGCCTTTCCCGGCATCCTTGGCATGTCCCTGACCGGCAAGGCGCTGAAGGACGGGCTGTGGCAGATGCAAACCGTCAACCTGCGAGATTTCGGCGAAGGCAAGCATCGCAATGTCGATGACACCCCGGCCGGCGGCGGGGCAGGGATGGTGTTGCGCCCGGATGTGATGGGCCGTGCCATCGACTACGCGCTGCGCCGCGCACCCGGGCCTTTGGTCTATCTGTCGCCGCGCGGACGGCGGTTCGATCAGGCGATGGCGCGCAACTGGGCGGCGCTGCCGGGGGTCACCCTGATTTGCGGCCGCTTTGAAGGGCTCGACCAGCGGGTACTGGACCATTACCGCATCGCCGAAGTCTCGTTGGGGGATTTCGTCATGACCGGCGGCGAGATCGCCGCGCAGGCCATGCTGGACGCCACGGTGCGGCTGCTGCCCGGCGTGTTGGGAAATGCTGACAGCGCGATTGAGGAAAGCCACTCCAGCGGGCTTCTGGAGCATCCGCAATACACCCGCCCCGCCGAATGGAACGGCTTGAGCATCCCCGATGTTCTGATGTCCGGCCACCACGGCGAGATCGCCAAATGGCGGCAGGCCCAGTCCGAAGCCCTGACGAAGGAACGCCGCCCCGATCTGTGGCAGGCCCACGCATCCCGAAAGGACCTCTGACATGTCCCAACACATCCTGACCATGCGCCCGGCAATCGAGGCGGACATCCCCGGGATTTTGCGCATGCTGGCCGATGATGAACTGGGCAAGGCGCGCGAAGTGGTCAGCGACCCGGTGGACCCTGCCTATCTCGCCGCCTTTCGGGCCATCGCGGAGGATGCCAACCAGCATCTGGTAGTGGCCGAAGTTGACGGGCGCGTCGTCGGCACGCTGCAACTCAGCTATCTTCCGGGCATGTCCCATCGCGGCAGCTGGCGCGCCCAGATCGAGGCGGTCCGGGTCGATAGCGCGACGCGCGGCATCGGCCTGGGAAAACGCATGATCCTGTGGGCGGTCGATGAGGCCAAGGCGCGCGGCTGCCGCATGGTGCAACTGACCTCCAATGCCAGCCGACGCGACGCCCACCGATTTTACGAAGGGCTGGGGTTCGAAGCCAGCCACGTGGGGTTCAAGAAGGTGCTGTAGGGACGCGCCCGTTTGTTGAACGCCGAGCAAAGGTCGCGTGATGTCTGAACCGTTTGCCCACTCTGCGGCTTGAACAGCCTTCCCGCATTCCATCCTTGATCTGTGTCGCGCTGCGGCCTATACGGGCGCAACTTAGAGCATCGGGGCGACTCGGTGCTTTGGGTCATTGGGGGTGCCTAACCCGGCCCCTCGCCAAACAAAGAACAGCTGACGTATCTTTTTCCCTCCGGGATCAAAGCTCTGGCCAGACATCACCCGCGGGCAAACCGCGAAGACATAAGGAGAGATCAGATGGATCTGATCGCACAGCTTGAGGCGGAGCAAGTCGCCTCGCTCGGGAAGACCATTCCCGATTTCAAGGCCGGCGACACCATTCGCGTCGGCTTTAAAGTGACCGAAGGCACCCGCACGCGTATTCAGAACTACGAAGGCGTTTGCATCAGCCGCAAGAACGGCGCCGGCATTGCGGGTTCGTTCACGGTTCGCAAGATTTCCTTCGGTGAGGGCGTGGAGCGTGTGTTCCCGCTGCACTCGACCAACATCGAAACCATCGAGGTTGTGCGCCGTGGCCGTGTCCGTCGCGCCAAGCTTTATTATCTGCGCGATCGCCGCGGCAAGTCGGCCCGTATCGCAGAAGACAGCCACTACAAGCCCCGCAAGGGCGCAGACGCGTAAGGAGAGACGAGATGAAAAAGGACCTGCATCCCGAATACCACCTCGTCACCGTCAAGATGACCGACGGGGCCGAATTCCAGACCCGCACCACCTGGGGCAAGGAAGGCGACACGCTGCAGTTGGACATTGATCCGACCGTGCACCCCGCATGGACCGGCGGCAACTCGCGCCTGATGGACCAAGGCGGCCGGGTGTCGAAGTTCAAGAAGAAATACGAAGGTCTGGGTTTCTGAACCAACGCTTCGAATTGATTGGAAACGCCGTCCCTCGGGGCGGCGTTTTCCGTTTCAGGAAGGGGAGTCCGTCAGAGGCAGGAACAGAGATATGGCTGTCCCGCTGTCGGAGCTGTCGATGTCCAGCCCGCCGCCGCTTTCGCTCGCAAACCCCAAAACCATGGGCAATCCAAGCCCGGTGCCTTTGCCCGGCGGTTTGGTGGTAAAGAACGGCTCGATCACCTTGTTCAGAGTTGCGTCAGGGATGCCGTTGCCGGTGTCGGTGAAGCTCAATTTCACATAGCGGCCAATGGCAAGGTCGCTGCCATCAATCATCGCCATGGCTGACGCGACATCGACCTCGCAGCTCGCAATGCTCAGCTGGCCGCCCTTGGGCATGGCGTCGACTGCGTTCACAACGATATTCAGCATGGCGGTCAGAAACTGACTGTCATCTACTATAACCTGCGCGGGCTGTTCTTGTAAGTGCAGGTCGATCCGCACCCACTGTGGCACGAGGCTGCGCGCCAGAGTCAGCATCTGCCGGACACTGTCGTTCGCGTCGATTTGAACGCGCTGCATCGGGGCCTTGCGGGCGTAGATCAGCAATTGCCGCACCACCTCGGCGGCCCGCTTTGCGGCTATTTGTGCTTCTTCCAATACGTGCGTGCGTTCGCGCGGATCAGTCAGGTGACCGTGCAATTCAAGGTTCCCGCTGATGGCAGTCAGAACGTTGTTGAAGTCATGTGCAACGCCGCCCGCCAGTTGACCTATGGCCGACATCTTTTGTTCCTGAACGGCCTTTTCCGCAGCAGCTTCACCGTCAAGGCGAGTCCTTCGCGAGCTTCGCATGGCCTGCGCGATATAGCCCGAAATGGCGACTGTGGCGACAACCACGGCCGTTCTGGAAACCGGATCGGCGATTTCCTGCAGTTTGCAAATCAGGATCCACATCAGCGCCGCAACGACGATCGCAATTTCCGCCGTGATCATCCAGACATAAGTATCCGCGCGGCGGATCAGGAAAATGACCACGGTTGCCACCAGGATCGTTCCGGTAAAGGACAACCCGGGGTCGTTCGTTCCCGCGAGATAGGCCGGCATCCACAAAAAGGCGATCAGGATCAAGACAAAGAGAACGCCGGCAAAATGCGCTGCACTGGCCGAGTTGATGCTTCGGTACTTGCGGAGGTAGAGGTAGAAAACCGCATGCAAGAAAAGGAAACTGGCGGGCCAAAGCCAAGCCGAAAGCCAGCCATCGTAGACATAGATCAGTACGCCGCCCAGCCCCACGCCAAGCATGCGGATGACAACCTCGGGGCGGTCGCCATATTCAACCTGAAAGAGACGTTCCATCTCTTTTCTGTGGGCCAGCATCATGGGGGGTCCAGTCAGGTAACCATTTGCCAAATTGCGTGCCTTACGTAGGGGCACATCCGATTCAATCTGCCAAAAAGCTGATGATCAGTAAACTTATCAATTCGAGATTTTGGACAATTGTGGCGAATGATGCAAAGGACTTACTTGCAGCGCAAATCCGGCTTGGCCAGCATTTCCATCAAGGCCGCATCCTCGGGCGTCTTGGAACTGAACTGGCCGCCTGCTGATTGTCGAAACCGTTCAAATTCCGCCAGACTGCGCTTGCCGATCAATCCATCCGGCGTGATCGGCCCACAACCGCGCGCCGAGAGTTCCGCCTGAAGCGAATAGCTCATCACCATGCGGGCGAGGGCCTCGGCCTCTTCCATTATATGCGCGCCGGGGCAGGCGGTCTGGGCGTGGGCCATGTGGGGCTGGATGTGTGCAGTGGGCACTTGGTAAAGGCGCTGTGCTTCGGACATCACCTTGACCATCGACAATCGCGCGGCGTCGGTCAGGCGTTCATGGGTGAAGTCACCCAAAGCCATGACCGCAAAATGCCCGTCGAAATCCGCCAGCTTTTTCGAGCCGAGGGCGGTGGATTTTGTGGCCGGTTTGAACCGGACGGGGCGGCCCTTGACGATACTGCCATCGGGGCCAACCGCATAGTGATAGGCGATCATGCCAAGGCCTGCCTCTTTGGCGTGATAAGCATTGATGTTAAGCACTCTCTGGCTGGCGCTTTGGCGCAGGCGGGCCTTGCTTGCCTTGGCGAAGAGGGCGGCATCATTACCGGCAAAGCCTTCGTGATGAAAGGTGATATAGGTGATCCTGTCCTGGGCAAAGCCGCGCATGGCTGTTTGGTCGATCACGGTGATCTTTGGCCTTTGTTCGCCGGGAACGACGATGGTGGCGGGTTCGGCCAAGAGGGCGCTTGCATAAAAGCCAAGGAACAGGGCGCAGGCAAAACGAAGGGTCATGAAAATCGCCTCATGTGGAAAAACCTATGCAGCTTAATATGGCAGAAGCCACATCAGAAGTATCGCCCATCTGGACAAGCGTCCTGTCGCCTGTCAGCATTTGATCAAATCACATTGGAGTCTTCCCATGAAGGACGCAAATTTCCTTAAAGAGAATAACGCTCGTCAGCTTTGGCACCCAATGGGCCACCCGCGCGAGATGCAAGAACAGCCGCCCAAGATCATCACCGGGGCCGAGGGCGTGAAGATCACCGATATTGACGGCCACACGGCGGTGGATGCGGTTGGCGGGTTGTGGTGCGTGAACCTTGGTTATTCCAATCAGGTGGTCAAAGACGCGATTTCCGCGCAGTTGCAGGACTTGCCTTACTATTCCGCCTTCGCGGGCAGCAGCAACCCGGCTGCGATCGAGGCCGCCTATGCCGTACAGGAGTTTTTTGCCGAGGACGGGATCGAACGGGTGTTCTTTACTTCGGGCGGCTCGGACAGTGTCGAGACCTGCATGCGGCTGGCACGTCAGTATCACCGCCTGCGCGGAGAGCCGACGCGCACCAAGTTCATCAGTCTGAAAAAGGGCTATCACGGCACCCATTTCGGCGGCGCAAGCGTGAACGGAAACAACCGGTTCCGCATCAACTATGAACCGCTCTTGCCGGGCTGTTTCCATCTGCCCGCGCCGTACCCCTATCGCAACCCATTCAACGAAACCGACCCGGCCAAGCTGGCGCAACTGATCGCGCAGGCCTTTGAGGACGAGATCGCCTTCCAGGGCGCGAACACCATCGCCGCGTTGATCATGGAGCCGATCCTTGGGGCAGGCGGCGTCATCGTTCCGGACGCGACATTCATGCCGCTGATGCGTGAGATTTGCGACCGTCATGGCATCTTGCTGATCTCGGACGAGGTGATCACCGGCTTTGGCCGCACCGGCCACTGGTCGGGCGCGCGGCACTGGGGCGTGAAGCCCGACATGATGAGCACCGCCAAGGGCATCACCTCGGGTTATTTCCCGGTCGGCGCGGCGCTGATTGGCGGCAAGGTGGCCGAGGTCTTTGAAAGCTCGGATGCCGAGGGCGCAATCTATCACGGATATACCTATTCGGCGCATCCAGTGGGGGCGGCGGCGGTGACCGCTTGCCTGTCGGAAACCCTGCGTCTGGACACCAAGACCAACGCAGCGGCGCGCGGCGCGCAACTGTTCGAAGGCGTGCAGCGGCTGGCGAAAAAGTACGACATCATCGGCGATGTGCGCGGCGGGCATGGATTGATGACGGGGATCGAACTGGTCAGCGACAAGGCGGCCAAGACGCCGATGGACATGGACACCATGAAGCGCATCCACCAGACCGCCTATGAGGCCGGGGCAATGGTGCGTCTGGGCGCACACAACATCCTGATGTCGCCGCCCCTCACCATCACCGAACCCGAGGTCAATGTGATCGTCAAGGCGCTGGACGCGGGGTTTGCCGCCGCCTGACAGATCCGGCCGTCGCTTGGGGCTCGGGCAAACCGGACGCTGAAAATCAAAAAGGGGCCGCGATTTGCGGCCCCTTTGCTGTGTGTGGAAAGTCAGGCGTCAGTGCTTGAACTTCTTGATCTCGCCGGACTTGAGGCGGGACAGGTAGCTGTCCAACTCACGCTTGACGATGGGCATCAGGAAGTAGAGGCCGAAGATGTTGACCACGGCCATGGCAAAGATCGCCGCGTCCGAGAAATCGATCACCGGGCCAAGGTTGGCCGCTGCACCGATCACCACAAAGATGCAGAAGATCACCTTGAAGGTCACTTCTTTGCCTTTGCCCTCGCCAAAGAGGTAGGTCCATGCCTTGAGGCCGTAGTAGCTCCAGGAAATCATGGTCGAAAAGGCGAACAGGACCACCGCAAGGGCCAGAACGTAGGGGAACCACGAGAAGGCGGATTCGAACGCTGCCGAGGTCAGGCCAACGCCCGAGGCTCCGGTGGCCGTCTTGATAGCGCCGCCTTCGACGATATAGAGGCCGGTTTCCGGATCGGTCACCAACTGCCCGGTGATCACGATGACCAGCGCGGTCATGGTGCAGATCACCACCGTGTCGATGAAGGGCTCGAGCAGGGAGACAAAGCCTTCGGTGATCGGTTCTTTGGTGCGCACCGCCGAGTGGGCAATAGCTGCGGAGCCGACGCCCGCTTCGTTCGAGAAAGCCGCCCGCTTGAAGCCCTGGATCAGCGCGCCAACCATGCCGCCTGCCACGCCAAGCCCGGTAAAGGCACCCGCGAAGATCTGGCCAAAGGCCCAGCCGATCTGGTCATAGTTCATCACGATGATGATCAACGCCGCCGCCACATACATCACGCCCATGAAAGGCACGATCTTTTCGGTGACTTGCGCGATGGACTTCAGGCCGCCAATGATCACGGCAAAGACGATGACGGCAAAGATCACGCCAGTGATCCAGCCGGGGTAGTCGCCGACGATGCCCGAAATCTGCTGGTGCGCTTGATTGGACTGGAACATGTTGCCGCCACCAAGCGAGCCGAGGATACAGAAGATCGAGAACATGATCGCCAAAAACCGCCCGCCCGGCAGTTCGCGCTCGGCAAAGCCTTTGGTCAAGTAGTACATGGGACCACCGGACACCGTGCCGTCTTCGTATTCATTGCGGTATTTCACGCCCAGCGTACATTCGGTGAACTTCGACGCCATGCCCATCAGGCCAGCGAGGATCATCCAGAAGGTCGCGCCCGGCCCGCCAATGCCGACGGCCACTGCCACGCCGGCGATATTGCCTAGTCCGACGGTGCCGGAAAGGGCGGTTGCGAGCGCCTGAAAGTGGCTGACCTCGCCTGCGTCATCGGGATCGGAGTAGTCGCCCTTGACCAGCGCGATCGAATGCGCGGCAGCCCGAAACTGGATGAAGCCGAAGTAGATCGTGAAAACCGTGGCCGCGGTCACCAGCCAGGCCACGATCCATGGGAAACTGGTTCCGGGAAAGGGACTGAAGATCGCGGAAACAAACCAACCGGTCGAGTTGGCGAATATCTCGTTGACCTTTTCGTCGATGGTCTGGGCCTGTGCCAATACCGGCGATGCCGTGGCCACCAGTCCCGCAGCGGCCAGCGCCGCGCGTGTCTTGAATGTTGTCATGAAACTGTCCTGTTCTGTCGAAGCGCTTTAAGGAACAATCGTGCAAGGCACCGGTGCGATCTGCACCAGCGATCCTGCGACCGATCCGAAGACCCGGCTGCCAAAGGAAGAATGCCCATCACGTCCAAGGACGATCTGCGTGGCGCCTTCGGCTTCGGCGATCTTGCAGATGGTCTCGGCGATATGGCCGTATTTGATCACCGTTTCGATCTGGACCCCGCTTTTTTCCGCCGCAGCTTTGGCCGGGGCAAGGATCGCGGTTTCCGCGCGTTGCATTTCTTCTTTGCGGCGCTTGTGACGCTCTTCAAGTTCGGTCGGCGTAAGGAACGAATAGGGCGACCATTCCAGAACATGGGCAATCACCACGCTGCCCCCCTGCGCGTGGGCGCGACCCGTAGCAAACGCCAGCGCCCGATTGGCGGCTTCGCTGCCATCAAAGCCGACGACAAATTTGTCGGTCATCTTGAACTCCCTGTCAGATGTCATGCCTTATCTTGGCACAACTCTAGGTTAGCAGAGGTTGCGCAGGCTATTGGTCCTAAAATGCTTGGCTTTCCGGTGAATGCGCCCGAATTTTGCGCGAAAGACGAGAAATTCAGGCGAAAATTTCACTGCATTTGCGTCATGGGGACGAATTTTGGCGCAGGCCTTGGCCGCTGCGACGGGATTACCCATATGTTATTCGCTTTTATGAATGTAAAAGCGACCATCATCTGAGTCCCGGATCCGAGGAGACCTGCCGTGGAATTCAAGAAAATCAACGAGGACATCACAGTCTCGCCGCAGATCGCGCCCGGACATCTGGCCGAGATCGCAGCGGCGGGATATCGGTCGGTCATCTGCAATCGCCCTGACGGCGAAGGTGCCGACCAGCCCACCTATGACGAGATTGCCCAGGCGGCGGCCGATGCTGGCCTTGAGATTCGGAATCTGCCCATCGTCAGCGGTAAGGTCACGGACGAAGACGCCGACGCCTTTGGCAAGGCGATGCGCGAATTGCCCGGCCCGATCTTCGCCTATTGTCGCACCGGTACGCGGTCAGCGACCTTGTGGTCGCTCAGCCAGGCCAAGACCATGGCGCCGGCAGAGATCCTTCAAGCCACAAAGGCGGCAGGCTACGACATGGCGGGCGTTGTGCGCCGCATCGTCAACGGCGGCAAGACCCCGACGGATGAGGGTGACGCAAAGTTCGACCTGGTCGTGGTTGGCGGCGGCGCGGCGGGGATCGCCGTTTCGTCTTCGCTCAAGGCGCGCAAGCCGAACCTCGAAATCGCAGTGATCGACCCGGCGGAGGTGCATTATTACCAGCCCGGCTGGACCATGGTTGGTGGCGGCATCTTTGAGGCGGAAAGCACCGTGCGCACCATGGGCAGCCTCATCCCCAAGGGTGTTCACTGGATCAAATCCGCTGTGGCGGCCTTTGAGCCGCAGAACAACGCGGTGATCCTGGATGGCTGCCGGGTGGTGAAATATGATCGCCTGATCGTCTGCCCGGGGCTCAAGCTGAACTGGCACGGCGTCGAAGGCCTTGTGGACACACTGGGCAAGAACGGCGTGACCTCGAACTACCGCTATGATCTGGCGCCCTATACATGGGAGCTGGTGAAGGGGCTGAAAAAGGGCCGCGCGCTGTTCACCCAGCCGCCGATGCCGATCAAATGCGCCGGCGCACCGCAAAAGGCGCTGTATCTGTCGGGCGATCATTGGTTCCGCAATAGCGTTCTGAAGAACATCGACATTCAGTTCATGAACGCGGGCGGCGTGCTGTTCGGCGTCAAGGACTATGTTCCGGCGCTTGAGAAATACATCGAGAAATACGACGCGACGCTGAACTTCTTCCACAACCTCGTGGCGGTCGATGGCCCGGCCAGGAAGGCCACCTTCAAGATCGCCAAGCCGGACACCGAGGCCACCGAGGTGACGGTCGACTTTGACATGATGCATGTCTGTCCGCCGCAGACGGCACCGGACTTTATCCGCGTCTCGCCCTTGGCGGATGCGGCGGGTTGGGTCGATGTCGATCAGGCCACCCTGCGGCACAAGACCTATGACAACGTCTGGAGCCTTGGCGACGTGATGAACGCGCCAAATGCCAAGACCGCCGCCGCGGCGCGGATGCAGGCGCCCGTGGTGGCCGACAACATCGCCGCCGATATAGACGGCAAATCGCCCACCTCGATGTACAACGGCTATGGGTCCTGCCCGTTGACGGTGGAGAAGGGCAAGATCGTTCTGGCCGAGTTCGGCTATGGCGGCACGCTGTTGCCCAGCTTTCCCAAGTGGGTCATCGACGGCACCAAACCTACCCGGGCCGCTTGGCTGCTGAAAGAGCAGATCCTGCCGCCGATCTACTGGAAGGCCATGTTGCGCGGCAAAGAGTGGATGGCCAAGCCCGAGAAGGTTTCGGCCAAGTGAAACGCTGCGCCCCGGGTCCGGCCCGGGGCGCACAGCCCTTGAAATGCTGGGATTTTCGCTTGGGCTTTTACAACATTTTTGGAACAGGAGGCGTTTGCCCCTTCACAAATTCTCAATTTTGAATATATAGACGCCAAATCGCGCTAAACCCCGAGTCTCTTTTTCGACTTGGTGATACAGGACAGAGCCCATGCAAATGCCCCGGCTGACCGCTTCCAGCTTTACCCGTTACCTGCCCATCCTGACATGGGCGAAAGATTACAACCGGGATACCGCGACCTCGGACCTGGTGGCGGCGGTGATCGTGACGATCATGTTGATCCCGCAATCGCTGGCCTATGCCTTGCTGGCAGGGCTTCCGGCGGAAATGGGGCTGTATGCCTCCATCCTGCCGCTGATCGCCTATGCGATCTTTGGCACCAGCCGGGCGCTGGCGGTGGGGCCGGTTGCGGTTGTCTCGTTGATGACGGCGGCCGCGATTGGAAATCTGGGGCTTTCCGATCCGGTGCAGATCGCCATCGCGGCGGGCACGCTGGCCTTTATCTCGGGTGTGATCCTGTTGGTGCTGGGGGTGCTGCGGCTTGGCTTTCTGGCCAACTTCCTGAGCCATCCGGTGATCGCAGGCTTTATCACTGCCTCGGGGGTGTTGATCGCCGCCAGCCAGCTCAAACATATCTTTGGCATCGACATGCACGGCCACACGCTGATCGGATTGGTCGAAACGCTGTTCGAACATCAGTCCGAGACCAATGTCATCACGCTGTTCATCGGGGTGTTCGCCGTGGCCTTCCTGTTCTGGGTCCGCAAGGGGTTGAAGCCTTTGCTGCTGAACATGGGGCTCAAGCCGCGTATGGCTGATATTCTGGCCAAGGCCGGGCCAGTGGGGGCGGTGATCGTGACCACGTTGGCGACCTTCCTGTTCGGTCTGAACGACAAAGGCGTGAAGATCGTCGGCGAAGTGCCCATGGGTCTGCCGCCGCTGACCATGCCCAGCCTGTCGCCCGATCTTTGGAGCCAGCTGTTCATCTCGGGTCTGCTGATTTCGATCATCGGCTTTGTTGAATCCGTTTCGGTGGCGCAAACCCTTGCCGCAAAACGCCGCCAGCGCATCGACCCGGATCAGGAGCTGATCGGCCTTGGGGCCTCGAACATTTCGACAGCCATGTCGGGTGGCTTCCCGGTCACCGGCGGGTTTTCACGCTCGGTCGTGAACTTTGACGCCGGTGCTGAAACGCCTGCTGCCGGGGCCTATACCGCCGTCGGCATCGCCATCGCGACGCTGCTGCTGACGCCGCTGCTGTATTTCCTTCCCAAGGCCACGCTGGCCGCAACCATCATCGTTGCCGTGCTCAGCCTTGTGGATTTCTCTATCCTTGGCAAAGCCTGGCGCTATTCCAAGGTGGATTTCGCCGCCGTTGCCGCCACGATCTTTCTGACCCTTGGCATCGGGGTCGAGGCTGGGGTGTCCGCTGGGGTGATCCTGTCGATCGGTCTGCACCTTTACAAGACTTCGCGCCCGCATGTGGCCGAGGTGGGCCTTGTTCCCGGCACTCAGCATTTCCGCAACATTCACCGCCATCAGGTGGATACGCAGGACGAGATCGTGACATTGCGCGTGGATGAAAGCCTGTATTTCGCCAATGCCCGCTTTCTTGAGGACTACGTGCTGAACCGGGTGGCCTGCGATCAGCCGCTGAAACATGTGATCCTGATGTTCCCGGCTGTGAACGAAGTGGACATGAGCGCGCTGGAAACGCTGGAAGAACTGAACCGCCGTCTTGAGGAAATGGGCATCAAGCTGCACCTTTCCGAAGTCAAAGGCCCGGTCATGGATCGCTTGAAGCGCAGCCATTTCCTTGATGAACTGACGGGCGAGGTTTTCCTGTCGCAATACGACGCCTGGCAGAAGCTCAAGTCACAGCCCCTGCGCGCGGTCTCATAAGGGAACGCGGCCCTTGGCGGTCAGGTGCAAGACCTGATCGCCTTCGAAGACGGCGGCGCTGAGCGGGCGACCATAGCCCGCCCCGGTGTCCATGTTCAGACGGTTGGGGCGCAGATCGGGATAGTCAGTCTCTACGGGCGAATGGCCATGCACGATCAAGGCGCCGTGGTCGCGTGTGTCGGGCAGGAATTCGTCGCGCACCCACAGCATGTCATCCTCTTGCTGCAAGGACAGCGGCACGCCGGGGCGCACCCCGGCATGGACAAAGAATTTGCCGTCCTCGATATGGTTCAGCTGAAGCCCCTCCAGGAACCGCAGGTGCGTTTCGGGAATGGCGGCGCGCAGGGCCTCCAAAACCTGACCAAGCTGGGGCTGGGGGATCGGGTCGATCCCATAGTCGATCATCTGATCGCTTGGCGCGTTCAGGCTTTGCAATAGCTCGGTGGTGTCGAGATAGGAATTCAAGGTATCCACCCCGCCCAGCCGTTCATGCAGCCAGCGTTTGCCCGACAAGATCCGCTCATCATCGCTTTTGCCGGTCTCGACGAACCGCTGGAACATGCGGTCATGATTGCCTTTGATGAAAATCCAGTCGCGGCCCTCGGCCTGACCGCGCAGGAACAGGTCAATCACCCCTTTTGAATTAGCACCGCGATCCACGTAATCGCCCAGGAACACGATGCGCGCCGCGCTGCCGCCGTCTTTTTCGATCAGGGCAAGCGTGTCTTCCAGCATGCCCAGTTGTCCGTGAATGTCGCCGATCGTGTAAGTGGTCATCTGCCGCTCCTGTTCTTGGCGCGAGTCCTAGACAATGCGGGCATCAGGGGAAAGCCCTTCGTCCAGCGGCGCCATCAATTCACTGATCTGTTGGCGCAGCCAAAGGAGCGCGGGATTGCGGTCGGCGCGGCGATGCCAGACCATTGTGATCTCGGCCCGCGTGACGGGCATCGGCGGCTGGTAAAGATCCAGCCCGAACATCTCTGCCTTTTCCAGCGCCAATTGCTTTGGGATCAGGGCGATCAGATCGCTTTGCGCCACTGCTGTATAGACCCCGGAAAAGACCGGCATGGTCATCATGATCCGCCGGGCGCGGCCGACCTGCGCCAAAGCCTTGTCGCCCATCGCGGTCAGGTTGCCTTCGGGCGAAAACAGGACATGGCCAAGATCGCAGAACAAATCGATCGGGATGACATCGCCGGGCAAGATGCGGCACAGGCGCGGATGACCCTTGCGGGCAATGGTGACAAAGCTCGAATGGAAAAGCGATTCCTGCAAAATCCAGTCGGGCACTGGCATGCGCGGGATCAGGGCCAGATCGGCCTGATGGCGGTCAATGATCGCCGCATAGCTGTCGGGCACAAGGTCCACCATTTGCACGACAATGCCCGGAGCCAGCCGCAGCATCCGTTCGGCCAGTTTGGGCATCAGCAGATCGGCAAAGAAATCGCTGCCGGATATCTTGAAGCTGGCGGTGGTGCGCATCGGATCGAAAACCTGCGGGCCAGACAACAGCGCCTGGGTTTCATCCAACAGCTTGCGCAGTGGGTCGCGCAGGCTGCGGGCAAAATCGGTGGGCACCATGCGCCGCCCCTGCCGGACAAACAGTGGATCGTCCAGCGCTTGGCGCAGACGCCCCAAGGCCGCCGAGACCGCAGGTTGCGACAAGCCGATCCTGTCCCCGGACTCGGTGGTCGAACCGGTTTCCAAAAGCGCATCGAGAACGCGCAGCAGATTCAGGTCGAAGGATGCAAAATTCATAAGACAAATAGTTAACATACAAACAATCGATTTCCGATATGAATTTTCCTTTGCCATGATCGGCACTGCGGCGCCATCGCGCTGCACCCCGCACAGACCGAACAGGCCCCGGCGCAGACAGTGGTTTTGCGCCTGCGGGGAAGGTTTGGCCGATCAGGAGGAGCATCATGAAGGAACACATATTGGGCGAGGGCGCCTTTGACTGGCTTGGTGTCCAGTACCGCCCCTTGCTTGGCGCGTCAGACAGCGGTGGCGCCTTGTCGATCACCGACAGTGTCAGCCCGCCGATGAGCGGCCCGCCAAGGCACATACACCACGACGCGGACGAAAGCTTTGTCGTGCTCAGCGGCGAAGCGACGTTCTGGCTGGAGGGCGAGAGCTTTGTGCGCGGTCCCGGCGAGGCCGCCTTTGTGCCACGCGGCAAGGAGCACAGTTTTCAGGTCTTTGGCCAGCAACCCTGTCGTCATCTGGTCATTCTGACCCCCTCTGGCTTCGAGGCCTTCTTTCAGGAGATGTCGCAGCACGGTTGCCGCATTCCCGAAGACATGGAGCAGATCACCGTAATCGCCAAGGCGCATGGGCTGGAATTCACCGGCCCGCCCTTGGGCGCAAAAGCGTAAGGAGCGCGCTATGAAAGGTATTTCTTTGGGTTTTCTGGGGCTTGGCATTCTTTGCGCCCTGATCGGGATGGGCTGGGGCATTGTGATGTCCGCAACGGCAGATCACACCCTGTCACCGGCCCATGCGCATTTGAACCTGCTGGGCTGGGTCAGCTATTCGATCTTTGCGTTCTATTATCACGCGGTGCCCGAAGCGGCGCAAAGCATGCTGGCCAAGGTTCATTTCGCGCTTGCTGTCAGCGGCGTGGTGGTGATCGTGCCGGGAATTGTCTGGGCGATCCAGCAAACCGGCGAGACGGCGGCCAAGATCGGCTCGGTGCTGACGATCCTGTCGATGGTGACCTTTGGCGTTGTGGTGCTGAAGACCGCCCGGCGCTGACACAGAAAAACGCCGCCCCGGACCGGGGCGGCGTTGTCGTTTTCAAATCCGGACGGGTTCAAGCGACGTCAAATTCCAGCGGCTTGATCTGCTTGAACAGACCGGTTTCCGCCAGCTTTGCACGGGCTTCGGCGGGCACGGGTTCATCGACATAGAGCAGGGCAATCGCCTCGCCGCGGGCGGCGGCACGACCAAGGGTAAAGTTGGCGATGTTCACGCCGTTGTCGCCCATTGTCTGACCCAGCGCACCAATGATGCCCGGCACGTCTTCGTTGGTGGTGTAGAGCATGTGGCGCCCGACCTCGGCGTCGATGTTGATGCCCTTGATCTGGATGAAGCGCGGCTTGCCATCGCTGAACACGGTGCCCGCGATCGAACGTTCGCGCCGCGGCGTGACCACGGTGACCTTGATGTAGCCTTCGAAGGCACCCGACTGTTCCTGATTGGTGGTCGAGACCTTGATGCCACGTTCCCGCGCAATCATCGGGGCCGAAACCATGTTCACATCGGGGTTGATGCTTTTCATGATGCCCGCGATCAGCGAGCAGTTCAGCGCCTCAAGGTTCAACTCGGCCGAGTAGCCATCATAGAGGATATTGATCGCCTTGATCGGCTCATCGTCGGTCATCTGGCCAATGAAGCTGCCCAGATGCTCGGCCAGCTTGATCCATGGCCCCATGACCTTGGCCTCTTCGGCGGTGACAGAGGGCATGTTGAGCGCGTTCTCGACAGCGCCGGTCAGCAGGTAGTTCGCCATCTGATCGGCGACCTGAAGCGCGACGTTTTCCTGTGCTTCGGTGGTCGAAGCGCCAAGGTGCGGGGTGCAGACCACGTTGGGCAGACCGAACAGCACGTTTTCCTTTGCGGGCTCTTCGGCAAAGACGTCAAAGGCTGCGCCCGCCACATGGCCGGATTTCAGCAGATCGGCCAGCGCCTCTTCGTCAACCAGACCGCCCCGGGCACAGTTGATGATCCGCACGCCCTTTTTGGTTTTCTCAAGGTTTTCGCGCGACAGGATGTTGCGGGTCTGATCGGTCAGCGGCACGTGCAGGGTGATGAAATCGGCACGCTTGAGCAGGGTCTCAAGATCGACCTTTTCGACCTGCATCTTCTCGGCCTTCTCGTCGGACAGGAAGGGGTCATAGGCGACGACCTTCATTTTCAGGCCGCGCGCGCGGTCGCAGACGATGCCACCGATGTTGCCCGCGCCGATGACGCCAAGGGTCTTGCCGGTCAGCTCGACCCCCATGAACTTGGACTTTTCCCACTTGCCCGCATGGGTGGAGGCCGATGCCTCGGGGATCTGGCGGGCAACGGCGAACATCATGGCGATGGCGTGCTCGGCGGTGGTGATCATGTTGCCGAAGGGCGTGTTCATGACGATCACGCCGTGCTTGGAGGCTGCTTCCTTGTCGACGTTGTCGGTGCCGATCCCGGCGCGACCCACAACCTTGAGGTTGGTGGCATGTTCAAGGATCGCCGGGGTCACCTTCGTGGCCGAACGGATGGCAAGGCCGTCGTATTTGCCGATCACCTCGGCCAGCTTGTCCTTGTCCTTTCCCAGATCGGGCATGAAATCGACGTCGATCCCGCGATCGCGAAAGATCTGAACGGCGGCGTCGGAAAGTTTGTCAGAGATGAGAACTTTGGGTGCGGTCATGTCGTGTTCCAGTGTGTTTGGGGCCGGCTTGCGACCGGGAAACAGGATTGAAGAGGTGGCAGGCCGCCCCGCATTTGGGGCAATCCCGGTTTTCGATGGGCCAGCGCGGTGACAGATGGCGCTGTCAGCGCAGCCAGCGGTGCATTTGCGGAAAGGTGGCAAACCCGTTGTCCGGTCCGTGCGGCGCGGCGGTCATATCGAACCAGGCCAGCAGCGGCGTGCCCGGTCCGGATCCGTCCGCAAACGCGGCGATCATCTCTTTGTTGCCGCCCTGATACCCGTCTGGGTGAAAGACAATTTCGGGCGGCAATCCCAGATGGGTAATCGCTGCATAGGACCAGGCCATGGCGGCCATTTCCTCACCTTTCGTCGGTTTGAGCTGGGGCTTTACGCGTCTTTCGGGATCGGCAACCGCGAAGTGACCCGCCTCGTGGAGAATGTCTCCGGGGTGTTTGAGGCGGGCGGCGTCGATCAGAAGAACGCCATCGCGAATGTCGAGGCCGGGCAGAAACGTATCGTCCCCAAGCTCCTGCGCCGATACGCCGATCCCAACGCTGCGGACAAACTCCACAAGGCGCGCTGTCAAAGGGTCGGCGAACATGCTCAGGCGGCTTCGGTCTGCTCTTCGAGAACGGCTTCGAAGGCCCACTTCAGCCAGAGCGTCAGCTTTTCGACGTCCGCCGCTTCGATGGTCGCACCGCACCAGACGCGCAGGCCCGCAGGGGCATCGCGATAGGCGCCGATATCATAGGCGGCGTTGTAGTCGTCCAGCTTTTTCGCTACGGCCTTGGCAAAGGCAGCGCCGTCCTTGATCCGGTCGTCCGTGAACTTGAGGCAAACCGAGGTGTTCGACCGCGTTGCCGGGTCCACAGCAAGGTTAGCGATCCAGTCGTTCCGGTCGCAGAAGTCCCAAAGCACCTTGGCGTTGGTATTGGCGCGTTCGATCAGCTTGGGCAGCCCGCCGATCGATTTGGCCCAGTCCAGCGCGACAAGGTAATCCTCTACCGCGAGCATGGACGGGGTGTTGATGGTTTCGCCCTTGAAGATGCCATCAATCAGTTTGCCGCCTTTGGTCATGCGGAAGATTTTCGGCAGGGGCCATGCGGGGGTGTAGGTTTCAAGCCGGTCCACGGCGCGGGGTGACAGCACGATCATGCCGTGGGCCGCTTCGCCGCCCATGACTTTCTGCCACGAGAAGGTGGTGACATCCAGCTTGTCCCAAGGCAGGTCCATCGCGAAAGCGGCCGAGGTGGCGTCGCAGATGGTCAGGCCAGCGCGATCCGCCGGGATGGCGTCGCCGTTCGGCATCCGCACACCCGAGGTGGTGCCGTTCCAGGTAAAGACAACGTCGGTGTCATAATCGATCGCGGCCATATCGACGATCTCGCCATAGCCCGCTTCGCGCACCTCGGCGTCGATTTTCAACTGCTTGACGACATCGGACACCCATCCGGCGCCGAAGCTTTCCCAAGCGACCATGGTCGCCTTGCGGGCGCCCAGCAGGGACCACATGGCCATTTCAACCGCGCCGGTGTCCGAGGCGGGAACGATGCCGATCTTGTAGTCTGCGGGAATGCCGAGAATGTCGCGCGTCTCTTCGATCGCGGCTTTCAGCTTGGCCTTGCCAACGGCTGCGCGGTGCGATCGCCCAAGGGGGGCATCGGCCAGTTTGCTCAGCTCGAATGTGGGGATTTTGGCGCAGGGGCCCGAGGAAAAACGCGGATTTTCCGGCCGCGATGCCGGGTGCTTAGTCGTCATATCTGCTAACCTTCCAGATAGATGCCCTTCGTTGGGGAAGGGTGTCCCACCGCCGGACTTATGGGAGTCGCTGTGCCGCGGCAAGTCGGAAACTGCACCCAAATCGCCGCAATCGTACAAATCCGCGCGCAATACTGCGCCGATCGGAAACTTCGTGAACGGCGATCTTGCGGCGGGTCCATGCAAGCCCCTTGATTTTAAGGGGCGTTGGCGCAAGTCTGATTGCATGAACAGTTTCACGCCCTTTCCGGGATCACCGACACCTGAGCAGGGCGTCATGTTCCATCGCACGGAACTGAACGTCATCCTGTCGCTTTATGGACGTATGGTCGCCGCTGGGGAATGGCGGGACTACGGCATATCCACGCTGCGCGATGTGGCGGTGTTTTCGGTCTTTCGCCGCACCGCCGAAAACCCTTTGTACAAGATCGAAAAACGCCCCAAGCTGCGCAACCGGCAAGGGGAATATGCCGTGATCGGCATGGACGGGCAGGTGCTCAAGCGCGGCCACGATCTGCGCACGGTCCTGCGGGTGCTCGAGCGCAAGCTGATCCGCTCGGTTGACTGACATTTTGCCTGATCGCGAAGAACCAAGGCACTTTGGTTGACGATCAAAGGCGCTACTTCCGTGCCTGCCAATCTTCCAGTCGTTTGCCGGGCTCATCGACGAACAGCCCGGGCAAAGGGCTGAGTCGTTCGATCTGCTCCAGCGGAAACCGCTGAAAATCGCCCAAGGCTTCGTCCCAGCAGACGCAGGTCCAGACACGCCCCCAGTAATCCAGATGTAGCGGCCGGATATCATGCGGCGTGCCCGCCAGAATGACGCGCAGCTTTTGCCGCGCTCGGATCGCCGCGCGGATCGCGGGCATGTGGGCAAAGCCGCGCGCGGCTTCGGCAAAGGCGTCGGTGGCGAACCCAAATGGCGCAACGGGGCCACCGGTATCCTCGGGCAAGACCGCCTCGATCTTGGTCGCAAGGCTGCGCGCCGCCTGTGCATGTTCCTCCAGGTCCGAGGCTCCAAGCGCCGCCAAAGCGATGTGCAAGGCGTCCAGTTCGGCCTCGGTCAGGTTCAGGGGCGGCAGGGTCACGGCGGCAAGCGCGGTATAGCCATAGCCCCGCGCGCCCTCGACCGGCACACCCGAGGCGGCCAGAACCTCCATGTCGCGGTAGATCGTGCGCACCGATACCCCAAGGTCCTGCGCCATCGCTTCGGCGGTGTGCAATTGCCCGTCGCGCAGGCGCTCCATCAGGGCATAAAGACGGGTTTTGCGACTCATGGCTGGCTCCTCATCGACTCACATACTGACAAAATCCTGACAACTGACAAGATCATGACAAAACTTGACGGGATCTGCGGCGCTTTGGTGCTTTTCGTGGGATGAATTAGGCCTTAGATACCCGTGATGATTTTCAAGCGGGCAGGGGATGCCTGCTGACAAAGGAGATGAGCCATGCTCAACAACATCGGCCTTCCGGGCCTTCTGCTGATCGCTGTCGTTGTCCTCGTACTGTTTGGCCGGGGCAAGATTTCCAGCCTGATGGGCGAAGTCGGTAAAGGAATTACCGCGTTCAAAAAGGGCGTGGACGAGGGCAAGCAAGAACTTGAAGACGCGAAGGCAGAAGACGCGCTTGACGTCACCCCCGCGGAAGAAAAAGAAAAAGACAAGGCGTAACGGGCCATGTTTGATCTCGGCTGGACCGAGCTTTTGGTCATCGGAGTCGTGGCGCTGATTGTTGTCGGCCCCAAGGACCTGCCGGTGCTGTTCCGCAATGTCGGACGCTTCATGGGCAAAGCGCGTGGAATGGCGCGCGAGTTCACCAAAGCGATGAACGATGCTGCGGATGATTCCGGCGTGCGCGACATGGCCAAGACTTTCAAGTCGGCCACGAACCCTGTGGGCAGCGCCATGGACGGGGTCAAGGATGCGGCCAAATCCATGACCGATCTGAATCCAGACAGCGAAACGGGCAAGCTGGCCAAGGAACGCGACGACGCCCGCAAGAAGATCGAGGCCAACGCCGCCCGCATGGCTGCCGAGCGCAAAAAGCGCGAGGCCGAAGATGCCTTGAAGAAGGCTGATGAGCTTGAGAAATCTCTGGCAGACGACGCCGCTCCGGCCCCGGACGCCGACAAGGGGGACGCATGAGCAGCGCCGAAGACGACATCGAGGACAGCTCGGCCCCGCTGATCGAGCATCTGGCAGAGCTTCGCACGCGGCTTATTCGCTGCGTGTTGGCCTTTGTGGTGGGCATGGTTCTGGCCTTCACCGTGGCCGAACCGATCTTGCAATTCCTGCTGGGCCCGATCGAGGAAACCCTGCGCAGCCTTGGCGACCCCTCGCCGACAATGCAGTATACCTCGCCGCAGGAATACCTGTTCACACTGTTCAGGATCTCGATGGTCTTCGGCTTTGCCCTGTCCTTTCCGGTGATCTCCTACCAGCTTTGGCGCTTTGTGGCGCCGGGGCTATACAAGTCCGAGAAGGGCGCCTTTCTGCCCTTCATGATCGCCTCACCTTTCATGTTCCTGCTGGGCGCATCCTTTGCGCATTTCATTGTCACACCGCTGGCCATGGCCTTTTTCCTTGGGTTTGCCGATGTCTCGTCGATCTTTGCGAACCTGCTTACGGCGGCCGGGGATGCCACGGGGGCCGGGCTTCCGGTTGATGCGGCGGTGGTGCCTGAAACCACCGAAGGCGTGCGCATTACCTTCTTTGGCAAGGTCAACGAAAGCCTTGATATCACGCTGAAATTCATCATCGCCTTTGGGCTTTGCTTCCAGCTGCCGGTGCTGCTGACACTGATGGGCAAAGCCGGTCTGGTCAGTTCGGCCGGGCTGGCGGCGGTGCGCAAATATGCGATGGTCGGGATCTTGTTGCTGGCCGCAATCGTCACGCCGCCGGATGTCACGACACAGCTCATTCTTTTCACCGTTGTCTACGGTCTTTACGAAATCTCTATCTTCCTCGTGCGATTGGTCGAACGGAAGCGGGAAAAAGACCTGCGTGCGCAGGGCCTCTGGTTCGAAGACGATGAAGAGGAAGATCCGCTGATGGCCGAGTTTGACGAGGACGACAAAAAGTGAGCGACCCTATGGAACGGATCGCGGCGGCGCTTGAGAGGATCTCTCCGCCGCCGCTGAAGGCCCCGGATTTCGCGAAGGCCGAGGCGTTTGTCTGGCATGTAGAACCCGATCGCCTTGTCCCCGTGGCCGAGGTGAACCGGGTCGAGCTGGCACTTCTGGTCGGGGTGGAACGTTCGCGCGAGACGCTTTTGACCAACACGCGGCAATTCGCGCGCGGTCTGCCGGCCAACAACGCCCTGCTTTGGGGCGCACGCGGAACCGGCAAGTCCAGCCTTGTGAAGGCGGTCCACGGCACCGTTTCCGAGGAAGGTCATGATCTCAAGCTGATCGAGATCCAGCGCGAGGATTTGTCGTCAGTCTCGCGGTTGCTGAACTTGCTGCGCGGTGCGCCGCAACGGTTTATCCTGTTCTGCGACGACCTGTCCTTCAGCCACGATGACGAGCACTACAAAAGCCTCAAGGCGGTGCTGGATGGCGGTGTCGAAGGGCGTCCGGAGAACGTGGTGTTTTACGCCACGTCGAACCGCCGACACCTGATGCCGCGCGACATGATCGAGAACGAGCGCTCGACCTCGATCAACCCATCTGAGGCGGTGGAAGAGAAGGTCTCTCTCTCGGATCGTTTCGGGCTGTGGTTGGGGTTCCATCCCTGCTCGCAGGACGAATACCTTGCGATGATCCGCGGCTATTGCACCGCCTATGGTGTCACGGTCGATGCCGAGGAAATGCAGGCCGAAGCCATCGAATGGCAGGCCACGCGCGGCGCGCGGTCAGGCCGGGTGGCATGGCAGTTCTTCACGGATCTGGCTGGTCGCAAGGGCGTCAGCCTGAATTAGACGCAACGCTTCAGTTTGAATAGTTTCGGACCGGCTGCGCCGATGCAAGGCTGGCTGGGGGCGCTGCCCCCAGACCCCCGAGGTATTTTCGGCCCAAAGAAACCGGGGCGTGAACCTGTCTTTTGCTATTGCAGGTAGGCCATTGGATCGGTGCTTTCAAAGCCCTTGCGCACTTCGAAGTGCAGGAAGGACGGATCGCCTGCGCGCACCTTGCCCACGACCTGACCCTTGCTGACCGCATCGCCCTTTTTCACAGTGATATTGTCAAGGTGCGTGTAGACCGTGATCACGTCGTCGGGGTGACGGATCAGCAGAAACTTGACGCCTTCCGCTGTTGTGCTGATCGAGGCGACCTGTCCCGAGGCCGCCGCCTTCACCGAAGTTCCGGGGCTGGCGGAAATGTCGATGCCTTCGTTACGGCCCTTTGAGTAATCGCGGATGATGCTTCCCGCGACCGGCATGACCATCGCGGCGTTCGAGGCGGGTTTGCTTTGTGATTGGCCTATATCGGCGACCGGCTGTTTTGGCGGCTCTGGTTTGACGGCGGTCGCAGCGCCGGCGGCTGCGCCTGCGGGCGGCAAGGTTTCGGCCGGAAGGGGCTTCGACGCCGACGGCGGCTGCGGTGTCGGAGAAACGGCACCCGGTTGCGTCACCGCGGCGGCTGCGACCTGCGGCTTGGCGTCCCGGTTGACGGGGATCAGCAGGAACTGTCCTTCGCGTACCGAGAACTGTTGATCCAGCCCGTTCCACTCAGCCAGCGACCGCGGGGAAACATTGTAAAGCCGCGCGATGGTGAAGGCGGTCTCGCCGCGCTCGACCTTGTGACGCACGGGTTCGACCCCGGCGGTTGTGCCCGCAGGTTTGGGGCTGGTCGAGGCGGAGCGTTCGATCGCGTTGCCTGCCAGTGTGGCGACATCGACCTGCGCCGCAGGGCGGATCGGGCCGGTGGTTGTAGCGCCGGTGGCTGGAGAGGGTTCGGCGACGCGGCGGGGCAGGGCGATGATCTCGCCCCGGCGCAGCGGGTCGGTGGTCTTGACGCCGTTGTAGCGCGCAAGTTCATCCGCAGGCAAGCCAACGCGCGCGGCCACATCGGCGACCGTGTCACCCCGGCGCGCGACAACGACCTGGTAATTCGGATAGGACAGCACCCCGCGATCGTCAGGCTGGGGCCGGTTCGCCACCGAGGCGTTTTGTGCCGCACTCGAGGTATCGAAATCGCTGCCGATCCTGCCCCTCAGGTCCAGATCGATCGGCTGCGAGCAGGCGCCAAGCAAGGCGCCCAGGGCTAAAGCCGAGGTGATACGGGGAAAGCGTGTAATCGTCATCTCGATGTCCTCACAGCGCACCCCTTGTTGATCGGGGCATTGAATTGTGTCGGTCGGGCCAGTCCTTGCCTAGTCCTTGCCCAACCCTTCGACCAGCGGGACAAACCGCACCGGGCGCAGCTCTTCATAGTCAAAGCCACCCTCGTGCCGCGTCACGCGGATCAGCCGCTGAACAGTGTCGGACTGTCCAACGGGCACGATCATGATACCGCCAATCTTGAGCTGGGCCAAGAGCGGCCCGGGCGGGTCTTCTGCGGCGGCTGTGACTAAAATCCGGTCAAACGGTGCCTGATCGGGCAATCCGTGTGATCCGTCAGCGGTAAAGGCGGTGATATTGGTGATCCCCTGCCGGTCAAATATCTCGCGCGCGGCCTGCACCAGCCGTTTGTGTCGGTCCACGGTATAGACGCGCCGCGCCAGTTGCGCGAGGATCGCCGCCTGATAGCCCGAGCCGGTGCCGACCTCGAGAACCTTGTCGCGCGGGCCGATCTGCAAGGCCTGCGTCATCACCCCAACCACTGAGGGTTGCGAGATGGTCTGCCCGCAGGCAATCGGCAGTGGCATGTCCTCATAGGCGCGGTCGGTGAAATATCCCTGAATGAAGGCGCCGCGATCAACACGTTCCATCGCTCCCAGCACGCTGCTGTCGGTCACGCCCTTGGAGCGCAGAGCAAAGACCAGCTGCATCTTGGCGTCGGCGTCAAAGCTCATTCGAAGGCGTCTTTCAGCGCGGCCAGCGTGTCGTGGGCGGTCAGGTCCGCGCGCATCGGCGTGACCGAGATATAGCCATCAAGATTGATTGCGGCATCGGTGCCCGCCGCTGTACTGATCCGCTGATTGCCGCCCCGCGCCCATAGGAAGCGCCGACCCGAGGGCGACTCGTGCGGCTCGACTGAGAAACAGGTGTTCTGCCGAATGCCCTGTGCGGCCAGCTTGACGCCCTTGACGGCCGCAGCGGGGACCGGGGGGAAGTTGACGTTCCAGAACAGCTTGTAGGGTTGGTCGTCGAGCGCGCCAGCGTTCAGGATCTTTCGCAGCGTCGCGGTGCCGTGGGTTGCGGCGCCCTCGAACGGGTTTTCCAGACCTTGGGTTTCCGGCCCAAGATACTGCGACAGCGCGACCGACGGGATGCCCTGCAAAGCGCCTTCCAGCGCGCCGCCCAACGTCCCGGAATAAAGCGCATTTTCCGCAGAGTTGTTGCCGCGATTGACACCCGAAAGGATCAGATCGGGCAGCGTTCCTTTGAGCACGTCATGCACACCGGCCAGCACACAGTCGGCCGGGCTGCCTTCGGCGGCGAAACGCCGCTCTCCCATTTGGGCGATCATCGTCGGATGGGTGTAGGATATGCAATGCGCCACGCCGGATTGCTCAAAGGCGGGGGCAACGATCCAGACCTCGCCATCAGGGCCAGCCAGATCAGTGGCGATCTGCTCCAGCACCTCGAGCCCGGGGGCGTTGATGCCGTCATCATTGGTAATCAGAATGCGCATGTGAGAGCCTGTCTTGCTTGAGACCTCAATAGGGGAAGGCCACGGGCGGGGCAAGCATCGCCAGCGTCAGAGGCCTTTGGCAGGTTTTGGGGGCTGTGGCAGGTTGCTTTTTGATCACCTGCCGCCCGATCAGGTCAGAGCGACAGTTCCGCCAAAAGCCGGGCCGCTTCGTCGCGGGGCGCGGCAAGGGGGCTGCGGTCTTCGCCCGGGAAAAATCGCGCGCGGGTGGCCGTGGCCAATGGTTTCGGCGCCAGAATGTGCACCTTGGGGCCGATGTTTTCCGTTTCGGCCTGCCAGCTGCGGGCAAGAGCGATCTGCGCTGTCTTGGTGGTGCCGTAGTGGCCAAAGAACTTTTGCCCACCGCGCGGGTCGTCGAAGAAAAGCGCCTGTCCTTCGCTGCCCAGAAGGGGCGCGACAAAGGGGATCATATGGCCCATGGCATCGACGTTGATCGACAGCGATTTCTGCCAGTCCTTCTGGTCCAGATGATGGGCCGGGGTCAGCGGGGCGGCGTGGATCGCCGTATGCGCCCACAGGGCGATGGGTCCCCAGCGATCAAAGATCGAGCGGCACAGGTGCGCCATGGCATCGCGGTTGCAGATGTCCATAGGTGCGAGGGTCGCTTCGCCGCCCTTGGCCTTGATGCGGTCGTCAAGATCCTCGAGACCGCCCACGGTGCGGGCGACGGCAATGATGTGGTACTCGGGCGCAAGCGCTTCTGCCAGGGCAAAGCCAAGGCCGCGTGACGCGCCGGTGATAAGGGCAAGCTTGGTCATGAGGGCGGTTTGCGGCGGATGCGCGGAAAGGTCAAGCGGGGTGCGTGTCGCAGGCTTGGGAAATCCGCGCGTTCATCCGGTTCAGGGCATATGAAGCCTGCGCGAATTCGACAGGACAATGGCATCGGCCGCGATGGCGATGACCTGCTGGTCTCCCAGGCTGCCACCGACAGTCAGGTTCATGATCCGGCCGGAGGGCAGCCGGATCAGCGCATGTGGCGCGTCTTCCTTGCCGAAAACGCCCAGAACGATGGGTTGGTTGGCGGGCAGGTCCACTTCGGTGGTGGCGATGTCCTGCACATTGGTTGGCGTGTCATCGGCTGAAGCGACGGATGCCTTGATGGACAGGCTTTTGGGCCGCGCCTGCGGACGAAGGGATTTGGCGAGCATGGTTGGGGTTCTCTTGGCAGCATTTTCACGTCGCTCTGAGTTTGCGGTCAGAGCGACTGTGTGCCAATACATACAATGCTGCAGGTGCGAAATAGGGGCGCCGATCGCTCGGCGCCCCTTTGCCTAATGATGCATTCCAAAGGCGGATTTCCGCAAGGTGCGGGTTATTCCGCCGCCTTCATCTGAAAACCCTTCTGGATCATATCCGCAGGTTCGACGGGATATTCCCCTGAAAAACAGGCGTCGCAATACTGAGGGCATTTTGAATCGCGGCCCTCAGCTTCGCCAACGGCGCGGTACAGGCCGTTGAGAGAGATGAATTTGAGGCTATCGACGCCAAGATGTTCACGCATCTCGTCTTCGGACATCGTCGCGGCCAGCAGCTTTTCGCGCTGCGGCGTGTCGACCCCGTAAAAGCAGGGCCAAGCCGTGGGCGGCGAGGCGATGCGAAAGTGCACCTCTTTGGCGCCGGCATCGAGGATCATTTCCTTGATCTTGCGCGAGGTCGTACCGCGCACCACCGAGTCGTCGACCAGGATCACCTTCTTGCCGCGGATCAGGGCGCGGTTGACGTTCAGTTTCAGGCGCACACCCATATTGCGAATCTGTTCCGTCGGCTCGATGAAGGTCCGGCCCATGTATTGGTTGCGGATGATGCCCATCGCATAGGGAATGCCGCTTTCCTGGCTATAGCCAATCGCAGCCGGAGTGCCGCTGTCCGGCACTGGACAGACCAGATCCGCCTCGACCGGGGCTTCACGCGCCAGCTCCACACCAATCTGGCGCCTGGTCTCATAGACCGAGCGACCACCGATGATGCTGTCGGGACGCGAAAAATAAACATGTTCAAAGATACAAAAGCGCGACGGGCGCGGACGGAAGGGGCGTACGCTTTCGACGCCGTCCTCGGCGGTGATGACGACCATCTCGCCGGGCTCGATCTCGCGGACGAATTCAGCCCCGATAATGTCCAGTGCGCAGGTTTCCGACGACAGTGCCCAGCCATCGCCGATCTTGCCCAACACCAGCGGGCGCACGCCCAACGGGTCGCGCACGCCGATCAGCTTGGTCCGGGTCATGGCGACGACGGAGAAGGCACCCTCGACGCGGCGCAAGGCGTCTTCCATCCGCTCGGGGATGTTGCGCTGAAGCGAACGAGCCATCAGGTGGATGATACATTCCGAATCGGATGACGACTGGAAGATCGAGCCACGCTCGATCAGTTCCTTGCGCAGGGCATCGGCATTGGTGATGTTGCCGTTGTGGGCAATCGCCGCCCCGCCCATGGAAAATTCGCCGAAAAATGGCTGAACATCGCGGATCGCGGTTTGCCCCTTGGAGCCTGCGGTCGAATAGCGCACATGGCCGATGGCCACCGCTCCGGGCAGGGTTTCCATCAGCGATTGTTTGGTAAAATTGTCTCGGACATAACCAAAGCGGCGGGCCGAGTTGAATCCGTGATCCGGGTGATGCGCAACGATTCCCCCGGCTTCCTGTCCCCGGTGTTGCAAGGCATGCAGGCCAAGGGCGACGAAGTTGGCGGCGTCGGTGACGCCCACAACGCCGAAAACACCGCATTCTTCATGCAGTTTGTCGTCTGAAGAGCCGCCAATGACTGCGTCATAATCAAACGGATGGGCGGGGGGCATATGGCGGTCGGACAATGGTGGCTCCGAATCCTGACTGTGCGAGATGCCCCCCACATAATAGCTGTGAGGCCCAGTGTCACGAAACGATAACACTTTGTTCAAAATCGCTTCGGAAATCCAAAGCCTCCTGAAAGATTTTTGATCTACTCAGATCATTGAGTGAGCAGTGAGGGTGAAATGTTTCGTCGTAAACAGGCTTTTCAGGAAGGTCCTCAGAATTTTGGGGCGATCATGAAGATGATCGACACGACCATGTGTCGTGTCGAATTCAGCCCGGATGGGCAGATCAACTGGGCCAACAGCAATTTTCTGGCATTGACCGAATATTCTCTTGAGGAACTTCAAGGGCAGTCGCGGGAAATTCTTGGACTGAGCAAGGAGATCGCGGATGCCGATCAACCTTGGATGGATCTTGAAGAGGGGCAAAGTTTTTCCGGGCCGATCAAGCTGCGATCGAAATCCGGCAGCACGATCTGGCTCTCTGCCACCATAGCCCCGGTCTATGATGGCGAAGGGAAACTGGCGCGTTTCATGCAGATTTCCCGCAACATTACCGAGCGTTTCATTGCGTGGAACCTAATTCGCGATGCGCTTGAGGACTTGGGCAAGGGGCGTTTGGATACACGGCTGAATCTGCCGAAAATCGAAGGCTTCGATCATCTCGATTCGTCGTTCAATGTGGCGATGGAGGCGCTGGAGAACGCTTTCAAGCATACGTTGTCGACGCTCGACTATCTCAACGACGATGCGCGTGAGACGCTGCTCAGAACAGACAAGATCGCCAAGGATGCCCGGGTGCAGGCGCAGCGCTGCGAAGGCGCCAAGGCGGTTATGGATGTGGCGGATGAAGCCCTTGCCGAGATTGCCAAGGAAATTGGCGGCAACCTTGAACAAGTCTCTACCGGCGTCAGCATCGCGCAGGAAGGCACAATCGAAATGCAGAAGGCCTCGCAGGCGGCCCAGGCGATGCACGATCAGGCCGAAGCGATGATCGAGATCAACCGCTTGATCGACAGCGTATCGTTTCAGACGTCACTGTTGGCGTTGAACGCCGGGATCGAAGCCGCGCGGGCGGGATCGGCCGGGGCGGGCTTTTCGGTGGTTGCGGCTGAAATTCGCGGTTTGGCCGGGCGCGCTGCCGAAGCGTCGCGCGAGATTGCTGGCCGGATCGCAGGCTTGTCGGATCAGGTCAGCGATGTGGTCACCAGTGTGGATCGCGGAGACAAGCGTTTGCAGGAACTGGTGCGCTGTTTGGACGGGATTTCTGGCGGAATTGGTGGTGTGTCTTCAATCACCACGCGGCAGGCCGATGGTCTGAGCGAAGCCAAGACCGCCATGGACGATCTTGAACTCAGCCTGAGCGACTCGGCGGACCGGGTCGAAAATCAGGCGGTGCTGAGCCGAGAAGCGGCCAAGCGTCTGGGCGAGGTGACGATGGATATCCGCAAGATGGTTGGGCCGTTCACCCAGCGCGGGCAGGACAACAAAAAGGCGGGCTAGGCCAGCCCGCCCGCTTTCGCATTGTCGCCAAATATACCCCGTGTCAGGTGTCGCCGCCCGTAGCGGCGGCACAGACGCCCACCAACTGTTCATACTGGTTGGTGATCCAGCCAAGCGCCTGCTCGGGGTTTTGTTCTTCGATACGGCCGGTAAATCGCGAAAAAACCGCTGCCGAACGCGAATCGTCGATCATTGGAATGTCCTGCGCGGTGATCACCGTCTCATAGACGAAAAAGCCGATGGCGACCAAAAGCACACCGCGCGCCACGCCAAAGAAGAACCCAAGCGCTTGATCCAGCCCGCCAAGGGCGGATCGCTGGATCAGCGACGAAAACAGCGGCGTGAAGAGCGAAGTTATGACAAGCGCCACAGTAAACACGGCGGCAAATGCGGCAATGATCGACAATTCGCAGCTGTCTGTCAGGAAATCGCCGACAACGGGCACTTCCTTGACCAGCGGTTGCACCTGCGGTGCGAACATGAAGGCCAGTATGGCCGCAACAACCCAACCCGCGATGGCCATCGCTTCGCGCACCAAACCGCGCGAATAGGCCAACAAGGCCGACAGAACGATGATGACGGCCACTGCGCCGTCTACAATCGTGAAACCTTCCATCCGTTCTGCCCGTCCTTCTTTCTTTGTCGTTCGTTATCTCAGTTCAAACGCCTTAACCGGCGCCAAAGATCTCGCCCACAAACGAAGCAAGATCGCCCATTCGGGTCAGCTTCATCGCTTTGTTCGAGGCCGCTTTACCGCCAACAGGCAGGATTGCGGTGGAGAAACCAAGTTTTTGCGCTTCTTTCAACCGATTTTCGGTCTGCCCGACCGGTCTTAGCGCCCCTGATAGGCTGATTTCTCCGAAAACGACAGTCTCGGCGGGCAGGGCGGTGTCCTCGCGGGCAGAAAGTAGCGCAGCCGCCACAGCCAGATCGGCCGCCGGTTCGTTGATTTTCATGCCGCCGGCCACGTTCAGGTAAACATCGAGCCCGGCAAAGGGGATGCCGCAGCGCGATTCGAGCACCGCGAGAATCATCGCAAGGCGCGAGCCGTCCCAGCCCACGACTGACCGGCGCGGTTGCGAATGCGGCGAGGGGGCGACCAGCGCCTGAAGTTCAACCAGCACGGGGCGCGTGCCCTCGATGCCGGAAAACACCACCGAGCCGGGGGCCGGTTGCCCGCGTTCAGACAGGAACAGCGCCGATGGGTTGTGCACCTGCGCCAGCCCGCCGCCGGTCATTTCAAAAACGCCGATTTCGTCGGCCGGACCAAAGCGGTTCTTGACGCTGCGCAGAATGCGGAACTGGTGCCCACGCTCGCCCTCGAAATAAAGCACCGTGTCGACCATATGTTCGACCACGCGCGGCCCGGCGATCTGGCCGTCCTTGGTGACATGGCCCACCATGATCACCGCGCTGCCCCGCTTCTTGGCAAAACTGGTCAGCTCATGCGCTGCGGCGCGGACTTGAGACACCGAGCCGGGCGCGCTGCCGACATTGTCGGCCCACATGGTCTGTATCGAATCGACGATGGCAAGATCCGGGCGTTCCTGATCCAATGTCGTCAGGATGTCGCGCAGGTTCGTTTCAGCGGCCAGTTTGACCTGAGCGTTCCCGAGCCCAAGACGCTGCGCCCGCAGCCGCACCTGCGCGCTGGCCTCTTCGCCCGAAACATAGATGACCTTGAGGCCGGCATTGGCAAAGGCCGCCGCGGCCTGCAACAGCAGGGTCGATTTGCCGATGCCCGGGTCGCCGCCCACCAGAACCGCGCTGGCAGGCACCAGCCCGCCGCCCAGAACGCGGTCCAATTCGCCAAGCGCCGATGCGGTGCGCGGCGGAGGCGCCTCAGTAGAATCGAGATCCGTCAGCTTGACAGCACGCCCCCGGCCCACCAGCGCCTGCTTGGCGGGGCCTTCGGACAGCGGCTTTTCTTCTTGAATGGAGTTCCATTCGCCGCAGCCATCGCAGCGGCCCGACCACTTGGAAAAGGCCGCTCCGCAGGTCTGGCAGACGAAATTGAGAGTTGGTTTGGCCATGAAACGTCCGGATCGCAAAGGGGGGCGGGGGCCTTATGCCCCATTCTTGCACGCGCGCCAATGCCGCGCGGTTCGGCCACGCGGTTTTCCTGAACTGCGAAGCCCTATGCCTCTCCGCAAGTCGTTGGTGCAGGGGGCTGTGAACCTTTTTTGCTCTCGAGCACACCCAGCAGAATTGATCCAAGGATACAGGCGGTAAACAGGTAAAGGCCCCAGGCCGTTTCGACCCGGCCAACGCCCAGCCCTTTTGAGACTGTGATATAGACGGCGATCAGAAAGACATCCGCCATGGCAAATTTGCCCAGCACATTCACCACTGGAATGGCGCGCCGGTCCAGCAGGTCAAATTGTATCAGCGCAAGTCCCAGCGTCTTCAGCATCGGCGCAAAAAGCGCGAAGATCGTGACCAGAAGAGCAAGAAAAATATCCGAGTCCCAAAGGCTTTGCAGGCCTGAGATGACCGAGATTTCACTCAGTCCGAAGAGTGGCAGGAAACCCGCGCGCAGCAAGGGCGCGAACCAGGCGACGGGATAAAGGACAAAGAGCAAAAGGTTCAGCCAGCGGATCAAGACACCCACCACCACAGCACAAGAAGCGCCAGCAACATAAGCGCGTGCACCGCGTCGATCCAGCGCCAGCGCGCGCCCTTTGTGATGCCGCAGATCAAGAATACCGCCGATGGCACCAGTAATGCCGTGATGCCGCCGCCCTGCGCCATCATCTGCGCCGCCTTGGTGTAGAAGGGGCCAGAGGTCAGCCCCAGCGCCGGTGCAAAGCTTGTGGTGATCCCGCCAAGCGCCAGTAGCAATGTCACCAGCGCGGGCCAGCGGGCAAGGCCATTGCCAAGGATCACGCGCAAAAGGGCCAGCACCGCCAGAACTTCGAGGTAGACGAACTTTTTGACGAAGATAAAGCCCAGCAGGATCGGGTCCGGCTCGAACAGCGGTGTCATCTTACCGCCTCGATCGGCCCCTCGGCGCGGCCTGAGATGAACTGATCAAGGTAGGGGTCCCCCGAATTGTCCATTTGGCTGACCGGTCCGGTCCATTTTATCACCCCGTCGTGCAGCATGGCGACATTGTCGGCAATCGCGCGCACGCTGGACATGTCGTGGGTGATGGTCATGGCGGTGGCGCCCATTTCGACCACGATCTCGCGGATCAGGTCGTTGATGACGCCCGCCATGATCGGATCGAGGCCGGTTGTCGGTTCGTCGAAAAAGATGATCTCGGGCTCGGCGGCGATGGCGCGGGCAAGGCCGACACGTTTTTGCATGCCGCCCGACAGCTCGGCAGGATAAAGATCGGCGACCTCGGACTTCAGACCGACACGGCGCAGCTTTTCGATGGCGATCTCGCGCGCCTCGGCCTTGGGCCGCTTGAGTGATCCGCGCAACAGACGAAAGGCGACGTTCTGCCAGACGGGCAGGGAATCGAACAGGGCGCCGCCCTGAAACAGCATGCCGAAGCGGGCAAGAAAGGCGTCGCGGTCGGCTTTGGTGACGTCTTGTCCATCAAGGGTGATCATCCCTTCGTCATGGGTGACCAGCCCGAGGATGCATTTCAGCAGAACCGATTTTCCGGTGCCCGATCCGCCGATGATGACCATCGACGTGCCGCTGGCGATCGTCAGGTCAACGCCGCGCAATACGCGGTTTTCTCCAAAGGATTTCTCGACCTTGGACAGCTCGATCATTTCGGCGCCTTTCCGGGGACAGGAGCGGATTTGAGGCGTGATGCAAAGCACGCGTTCATGGGGCAAGTCATAGCGAGAAGAAAGCCCCCGTCAGCAGGAAGTTGGCCGCAAGAATCAGCACCGCGGCGGCTTCGACGCTGCCTTTGGTGGCGCGGCCCACGCCCTGCGCGCCGCGGCCCGAGTTCATGCCGAAATAGCAGCCCATGAGCGCGGCCAGTCCGCCAAAGACACAGCCTTTAACAAGCGATGAGATGATATCCAGCGGTTCAAGGAAATCGACGGTGTTCTTGATGTAAGCCGCAGGGTTGAACCCAAGCGATCCGGTGGCCACGGCATAGCCGCCAAAGATGCCGATGATATCGCCGACGCCGACCAGCACGGGCACAACGATCAGCGCCGAAAGAACCCGCGGCGCAGTGAGGTATTTCATCGGATGAGTGGACAGGGTGACCAGCGCATCAATCTGTTCGGTCACCTTCATGGTGGCGACTTCGGCGGCGATGGAGGATGTCACACGCGCCGCGATCATCAGTCCGACAAGCACCGGGCCAAGTTCGCGCACCATACCGATGGCGACAATCTGGGGGACCACTGCCTCGGCGTTGAAGCGGGCGCCACCAGCGTAGATCTGCAAGGCCAGCGCCGCGCCGGTGAAGATCGCGGTCAGGCCCACGACGGGCAGCGACAGCCAGCCGATGTTCAGCAGGGCAAGACCAAATTCGCGTCCGTAGAACGGCGGGCGGAACATGTGGCCTATCGCAGAAAAGCCGAACAGGGCCACGCGCCCGACCGAAGCCAGAAACATCAGCGCCGTGCGGCCAAGCGTTCCGATGGGGGACAGAATGTTCATGCGCCGTGGTAATCCCGGGCATAGCGAGTGCCCAGCGAGGTCAGGATCTCGTAGCCGATGGTGCCGGCCCAATCGGCCAGTGTGTCGATCGACTGGTGCTGGCCCAGCAGTTCTAACGCTTCGGGGGGCTGCTCAAGGTGGCTGACATCCACGCCGATCAGGTCCATCGAGATGCGGCCAAGGATCTTGCAGCGGGTCTCTCCGGCCCAGACATAGGCATTGGGGCCCATGCCGCGCAGGATGCCGTCGGCATAGCCGCCGGCGATGGTGGCAACGCGCATCGGCGTGCGCGCGATAAAGCTGTTGCCATAGCCGACGGATTCGCCGGGCTCCACTTCGCGCACCTGAATCACCGGGATGGAAAGCGTGACAACCGGGCGCGCGTCTACAAAGGGCAGGCCGCCATACAGACCGATGCCAGGGCGGGTGATGTCAAAGCAATAGTCTTCGCCCAAAAGGATGCCGCCCGTCGCAGCCAGCGAGCGCGGCGCATCTATGCCGTCGGTCATATCCTGAAAGGCGCGCAACTGGTGGGGATTCATGCCATGGCAAGGCTCATCGGCGCAGGCCAGATGGCTCATCACCAATTGCGGCTTTTGGGCAAGGGCGATGTCGCGCAGCGCACTCCATTCGGCGGGCTCCATCCCCAATCGATTCATGCCGCTGTCAAGCTGGATGCCAAAGGGGCTGCCGGGCAGGCCCTCGACGTGGCGCAACATCTGGTCGATCGAGTTGATCATCGGTATCAGCCGCGCCTCGCGCAGCAGGTCCGCATCGCCTGCCATATGCCCGGAAAACACAAAGATGTCCGGGCCGGGGCCAAGGATGCGCCGCAGGGCGACGCCTTCCTCGGCAATGGCCACGAAAAACCGCCGCGCGCCTTCGGCGGCAAGCGCCGGGGCAACCTTGTCTATGCCAAGGCCATAGGCGTTGGCCTTGACCACGGCGCCGGTCTCGGTGCGGCTTTTCTCGGCGAGGGTGTGCCAGTTCGCGCGCAGGGCGCTCAGATCAATAGAAAGACGTGCTTGTGTCATGATGCGTGTTTGGCATGCCGCGCCGGGGCGTCAAGGGGGAATTGCGCCGCATGACAGCTTGTGAGGCCGCGCGCGCGGCGCTACTGCTTGGGCATGATGGATTTTGACGACAGGCTTCAAGCCAAGATCGATGGGAAAACCAAGCCATTGGGGGCACTTGGCCAGATCGAGATTCTGGCTGCCAAGGTGGCGCGCCTGCAAAAGCGGCTTGACCCGGAAATGTCGCGCGCGCGGCTGGTGATCTTTGCCGGTGATCACGGGATCGCCCGGATGGGAGTTTCTGCCTATCCGGTCGAAGTGACCCGGCAGATGGTTCTGAACTTTGCATCCGGCGGCGCGGCGGCCAATGTCTTTGCCCGCGCGAACGGGCTGGATCTGACCGTGGTGAATGCCGGCGTCGTCGGCGGATCGTTCGATCATCCCGAGGTGCGCGAGGCTTCGATGGGCGAGGGGACAGGCAATTGCGTGATCGGCCCGGCGATGAGTGCCGCCACCTGCGAAAAGGCGCTTGAGACGGGCTATCAGATCGGGGCCGAGGGGGATTGGAACGCTTGCGCCTTTGGCGAAATGGGGATCGGCAACACCTCGTCCGCAGCGCTTGTGGCGCACCGGCTGACCGAAGCGCCGCTGCAGGCGCTTGTCGGGCGCGGGACCGGGCTGGATGACGATGGTCTGATCCAGAAACACGACACGCTGGCACGCGCCAGCGCGCGGGTGTCGGGACAATTGGGGCCAATGGCGGCCTTGGCGGAATTTGGCGGTTTCGAAATTGCCATGATGGCGGGCGCCATGCTGGGCGCCGCCGAGGCGAAACGGCTTGTTCTGGTCGATGGTTATATTGCCACGGTGGCGGCGCTGGTGGCTGCGCGCATCACGGCAAGCGCGCGCGACGCGATGGTGTTCTGTCATCTCTCCGGAGAGCCGGGGCACCGTGTGGTGCTGGAAACGATGGGGGCCAAGCCCTTGTTGCAACTGGATATGCGGTTGGGCGAGGGGACCGGGGCGGCGCTGGCCTGGCCCTTGGTACGCGCCGCTGTCGCCATGTTGAACGAGATGGCGTCTTTTGACGATGCCGGGGTGTCGGGGGCGTCATGAGGTTCGATCTGCGGCTTGAATGGACCCTGTTCCTCTTGGCGGTGCAATTCCTGACCCGCCTGCCGGTGCCGCGCGATCTTGAGTTTTCCGATGATCTGCTGGTCCGCGCGACCAAATACTATCCGCTTGTCGGCTGTCTGGTCGGGGCGATCGGCGCCGGGGTACTTTGGTTGTTCGAGCTTTGGGTGCCGGATTTGGTGGCAGTACTCTTGTCCCTCGCGGCGACGATCATGGCCACGGGCGCCTTTCACGAGGACGGCCTTGCGGACGCGGCCGATGGTCTGGGCGGCGGACTGACAAAGGAACGCGCGCTTGAGATCATGCGCGATTCCCGGATCGGAACCTATGGCGCGGTGACGCTGGGCACGACTTTGGCGTTGAAGGTGGCAATTCTGGTGTCGCTTGGTCCTTGGATGGCCGGGATCATGTTGATCGCGGGGCATGCGCTGGGGCGAATGGCGGCGGTGCATGTGATCGCAACCACCGATTACGCCCGCGATCATGGCGCCAAGTTTACCGTGCCATCAGTCACGCAGGATGGCTATCGAGTGGCCTTGCTGGTCTCGGCCGGGGTTCTGCTGGGGCTGGCGCTGCTTGCCGGGCCGGGCGTCGCGCTCTGCGCCATCGTCGGCAGCACGTTGCTGGGGCAAGCCTTTCGGGCGATCTTTGTCCGCAAGCTGGGCGGTTACACTGGTGATTGTCTGGGCGGAACCCAGCAGATGGGCGAATTGGGGGCGCTTCTGGCGGTCCTGATATGGCTCTGACGCTGCTGCGCCATACCACGCCCGATGTGACCAAGGGCACCTGTTATGGCATGACCGATCTATCCTTGGCCGACAGCTTCGAAGCCGAGGTCGCCGCGGTGCTGCAAAACCTGCCCAAGCCGCGCGCGATCATCTGTTCGCCGCTGACGCGCTGCCGCCACTTGGCCGAACGCATCGGAAGTGAGATGTCGCTTGAGGTATCCGTTTCAAGTCATTGGCGGGAAATGGATTTCGGATCGTGGGAGGGCACGCTTTGGAGCGATCTTCCGCGCGCTGACCTGGACGCCTGGGCCGAGGATTTCCACCACTACCGCGACCATGGCGGCGAAAGCGTGGCGCAGCTTTATGGCCGGGTTCAGCAGGGCATCGCTGCCGCGCCCGAGGGCGCTCTGATCATTACACATATGGGCTGTATCAAGGCGGCGTTGGTGGCATCGGGCGCCCCCAGGGGGTGGGACGCCCAAGTGCCGTTTGGCGGATCCATCCGCCTATGAGAGCGCTGTCTAATGAAGTTGCGCTCTAGAAATTGTCGTCCCCTTGCTGCCATGGCTTAGCGAGGTTGCCAAAGCGGGTGAACTGGCTTTCGAAGGACAGCTCGACCGTGCCGATGGGGCCATGTCGTTGCTTGCCAATAATGACTTCAGCCTTGCCGTGCAACCGGCTCATCCGTTCCTGCCATTCGGCCATCTTGTCGAGCTCATGATCGCCGGGCTTTTCCCGCTCCACATAATATTCTTCGCGGAACACGAACATGACCACGTCTGCGTCCTGTTCGATCGACCCCGATTCCCGCAGGTCAGAGAGCTGCGGGCGCTTGTCCTCGCGGTTTTCGACCTGACGCGACAACTGCGACAGGGCAATCACCGGAATGTTGAGTTCCTTGGCAATGGCCTTGAGACCCATCGAAATCTCGCCGATTTCCTGAACCCGGTTTTCGGCGGTGCCGCGCAGAAGCTGCAGATAGTCGACGATGACAAGGTCCAGCCCATGCGTCCGTTTCAGACGTCGGGCGCGGGCCGCAACCTGGCTGATCGGCAGCGCAGGCGTGTCGTCGATATAAAGCGGGCAGGCCTCCAATTCCTTGGCGGCATCGACAAAGCGACGGAATTCACCTTCGTCCATGTCGCCCTGACGGATCTTGTGGCTGGAAATCTCGGACGCTTCGGCCAAAATCCGGCTGGCCAGCTGTTCAGCGCTCATTTCCAGCGAAAAGAACCCGACAACGCCGCCTTCGATCGATCCGGTGGTGCCATCGGGGCGCTGACCTCTTTTGTAGGCCTTGGCAATGTTGAAGGCGAGGTTGGTCGCCAGTGAGGTTTTCCCCATCGACGGACGCCCGGCAAGGATCAAAAGGTCAGAAGGGTGCAGGCCCCCCAGCTTCTTGTCCATATCGTTCAGGCCGGTGGAAATCCCTGCCATGCCGCCATCACGCTGATAGGCCGCGTTGGCGACATTCACCGCTTCGGTCACGGCCTTCAGAAAGGACTGAAAGCCGCTTTCGGTCTGACCTTGCTCGGCCAGCTTGTAAAGCTTCTGTTCCGCCTCGACGATCTGTTCGCGCGGCTCGCTCGAGACATCGACCTTGGCGGCCTTTTCGCTGATCTCGCGGCCCAACCCGATCAGGTCGCGGCGGATGGCGAGATCATAAATCATCTGCGCATAATCGCGCACCGCAAAGCTGCTGACAGCACTGGCGGCCAGACGCGCCAGATAGGCAGGACCGCCCAATTCCTTCAGGCCCTCGTCGTCTTCCATGAAAGCCTTGAGCGTCACCGGCGAGGCAAGGTTGTTCTTGGCGATACGGGCAGCGGCGACCTCGTAGATGCGGCTGTGCACCGGATCGTAGAAATGCTTGGAATTAATGATCGAAGCAACACGATCATAAATGTCGTTGTTGGTCAGGATCGCACCCAGAAGCTGCTGCTCGGCCTCGATGGAATGCGGCATGGTTTCGGCGGCTTCGACCTGTAGGCCGATTGGATTGATTGTCGCTATTTCGTTCATCTCTTGTCCCCCCGTCTGCTCAAGCGCGGTGCCTATCGTGTGGCCGCGCGGAGGTGCAAATTGTATGTTTCTGGGGATAACTCTGTGAGCCTACCCGCCACCGCATATTGTGTAGAATTGCCAAGCTTCGGTCAACATCTGGTTTGTGCGACTCGGGTATGTCACCGCAGGGCCACAGGGAAGGCCCACGTGATTTTCTTGCCCCGGGGTTAATCCTCGGCGCGCGCCGCGCGCCAGCCGTGCGGATCTTTCAGGAACGACTCAACCTCGCCCAGCACACCTGCGTGCTTTTCAGGTGCCTCGGCCAGCACATCCCACCAAGTGCACAAGTGGTGCAGGGACACCCCGTGATCGCCCAGCGTCTTGATGGTTTCGGGGAAGATCCCGTAGTAGAAAATCACCGCCGTATGCGCACAGGTGGCACCGGTTTCCCGGATCGCATCGACAAAGGACAGCTTGCTGCCGCCATCGGTGGTCAGATCTTCGACCAGCAGCACCCGCTCGCCCTCGCTCATCGCGCCTTCGATGCGGGCGTTACGGCCATAGCCTTTGGGTTTCTTGCGCACATAGGTCATCGGCAAGGCCATGCGTTCGGCAACCAGCGCGGCAAAGGGAATGCCCGCCGTTTCACCGCCCGCGATGTTGTCGAAAGCCTCGAACCCGGCGTTGCGCATCACCGTCACGGTCAAAAAATCCATCAAGGTGCTGCGAATCCGCGGGAAGGAAATCAGCTTGCGACAATCGATATAGACCGGGCTCAATTGCCCCGAAGCCAGCTTGAACGGTTCATCCTTCATAAAGTTCACCGCCTCGATCTCCCACAGCATGCGTGCGGTCAGTCTGGCCATTTCTTCGGCAGAGGGGTAACTCGAAGGGATCATAACAGCTTCCTTTGTTCTTGCGGGCCCGGTGCTTCTTTGGGCTCAAAATACCTCGGGGGAGTCCCGAAGGGACGGGGGCAGAGCCCCCTATTCTTCGACGCGCCAGTGCAGCGGCATCATAGGATCAAACACGGTAACAGAGCCATCGCCGGTCTCGATCTTGGCCGGATAGTTCACCGGATCGCCTTTGGTCAGAGTCACGCGCGCCTCGTTCGGTGCAAGCCCATAAAACGCGGGCCCGTTGAGCGAGGCAAAGCTTTCCAGCTTGTCCAGCGCGCCCTCCTGCTCGAAGACCTCTGCGAGGATCGACAGCGTATTGGTCGCGGTGAAACAACCGGCGCAACCGCAGGCATTTTCCTTGAGCGGGTCGATATGCGGAGCGCTGTCGGTGCCGAGAAAGAAGGTCGCATTGCCGCTGGTCGCCGCGGCGCGCAGGGCAAGGCGGTGTTCTTCGCGTTTGGCGACGGGCAGGCAGTAGTAATGCGGTTTGATCCCGCCGACCAGAATGGCGTTGCGGTTGATCACAAGGTGATGGGTGGTGATCGTCGCGCCAAGGGTGTCGCCGCCCGCGCGGGCATAGTCTGCCCCTTGCCGCGTGGTGATATGCTCCATCACCACTTTCAGCCCCGGGGTCGCGCGGCGCAAAGGTTCCAGAACGCGGTCGATGAACACCGCCTCGCGGTCAAAGATGTCCACGTCGCTGTCGACCACTTCGCCATGCACGCACAGCGGAATGCCAGCCTCGGCCATGGCTTCAAGCGTGCCGCGCACCTTGTCGAAATCGGTCACACCCGAGGCCGAATTTGTCGTCGCCCCGGCAGGATAAAGCTTGACCGCCGAGATGATGCCATCACGGTGCGCTGCAACAACATCGGCTGGATCGGTCTGTTCGGTCAGGTACAGCGTCATCAGCGGCGTGAAATCTGCGCCCTCCGGAAGGGCGGCAAGAATGCGGTCGCGATAGGCACATGCCTGATCGCCCGTCACAACAGGCGGAATCAGGTTCGGCATGATGATGGCGCGGCCAAAATGGCGGGCGCTTTCCGGGGCAATCCCTGTCAACATGGCGCCATCGCGCAGGTGCAGGTGCCAGTCATCGGGGCGGCGGATCGTGAGATGTGTCATGCCAGCCCGTTAGCATGTGCCGCGGCTCTGTACCAGAGGCCAGCGGCGCGTTAACCTTGTGAAAACACCCTTGGGGAACATGATGATCCTGACCTTGATCTTTTCGGCCCTGGCTGGCTGGGCGGTACGCCCGGCCGAGCCGCGCATCACTGAAATCCTGATCTCTGCACTGGGGCGCGAACGGCTGCCCGAAGGCAAGGATCGCCGGATCGCCGCGCTTTTGGTGACCATGTTCGGGGCGGCGCTGGTGCTTTGGCTGCTCGACGTGTCGGGGCGCCCGACAATCTTTGTGATCGGGGCGGCGCTTGGGTATTTCCAGCAAGAGATCCGGGATGCCCTGACCAATCGTCAGGGTTAAGGCTCAGGGCTGATCGTCCTCGGCTTCAAGCTCGGCCAGGCGGCGTCGAAAGCGCGGAGCGTGCATCCGCGCGACCACGTTCGAACACAGCATCCGCGCCAATTCCTTGCGCTCATCCGCATCCAACTTGGCCAGAAGTTTGCGCAGGTAGGGCGGATGATCGCGCCGTGCCCGCATCATCTGGGCAAAGCTGAAGGTGTTCAGCCGATCCTCGGCCACGGCCTGAATGAGCGAAGGCAGCAGGTCCAACGCCATCAGATCGCTTTGCAAGGCCCCGCCCATGAAGGGCATCCGCAACCGCGTGACATTTCGCTTTTCAAACAGCGCGGAGTGCATGGCATCAAGCCGCTCGTGCGGGTCGTACAGCACATAGGCGTGATGGGCCGCGTCAATCATATCGGGCGCATAGCCGTAGCGAGAGGTAAAGTTCAGCCGACGCAACTCGGCAAAACGTTCGTCCCATTCGGTGACCCGCGGATCAAGCGTGGCCTGCGGTTGCAGCATCAACACCCGCGCCCCCGGCGATGTCACGGAATAGGCCCCGGCCGCATAGCCGCAGGGACCGGCGCCGTAAAAAATCACCCTCTCGAAGTCGTCGAAAAAGCCGTCGTCCTGCAACTGATCGAAAAACGCAAAGATTTTGGGGTCGCGGAACCATGTGTCGCGATGCGCGAGGATCGACAGGGAGGACCAGCCAAGCGCGCCCGTCATTTCAAAGCCGAACGGAGTTCGCGTCGGCGACAGCGCCTCGATTCCCGGCATGGTTTCAAAGTTGACCAACAGGGTGTCGCCATCTTCGACGAATATCGCGGCGTGAGCGCGCCCCAAGGGTTCGGAAAAGCCGGTATCATTGCCGATCTTGCGCAACGAGGTCAGCCACTCCGTGCGCGAAAGCCCCGACAGATCGGGTGGAAAATTATGGTTTGCCTGCTGCATGATCTCTGCACGATCCTCTGCTCCGGGCCTGAAGTGGACCGGTTTTCCCGAAACAATGCCCGAGGTTTCAGGCTAAATTGTGCAAATTGAGCGGAAATTCTAGGGGCAGGCTCAGGTTTTCCAGCGCACGGGCATGGAAAGCGGCCCACGAAAGGCCCATCCGGCAAAGGGCGTCGGCCCGTCCAAAGCCAAATCCGGCAACGTTTCAAACAGTTTGGGCAGCGCCACGTCAGCAATCAGACTGCGCGAGGCTGCCGCCCCGGCGCAAAAGTGCGGCCCCGCCCCGAAAGCAAGACTTTTGCTGCAATCGCGGGTGACATCAAAACGGTTCGGGCTTTCAAAGACGCTGCCATCCCTGTTGCCGATCCCGAACATCAAAAAGGCGCGCGATCCTTTCGCGAAAGTCACGCCATCGACTGTATCCTCTTGGGCAATCTCGCGTGGCGACATGCCGATGGGGGACATCCAGCGGGCGTATTCCTCAAAGGCGTCGCGCCAACTGGCCGTGCCGCTGCGCACCAACGCCAGTTGATCAGGGTGGCTGAGCAGCGCCCATGCGGTGCCCGCGATGGCATCGCGCGGCTCGTTCTGGCCGCCCGAGATGGCCAGCTTGATGTTGGCGCGGACCGTGTCCATTGGCAGACCGGCATCCAGCTGCACGGCCAGCAGAGACAGCGGCGGCGGCGCGTCCAGCCCGGCCTCGATGGCCGCGTCAATCCTGCGCGTCGCGGCGTGGCAGCGTGCCTCGATCTTCGGGTCGCCCGCGTAATTGGCGATTCCGTCGATCATCCCCTGGCTGACCGCATCCATTTTCTGCCATGTCAGATCGTGCAACCCGGTGATCGCGCGCAACGCCTCGCCCGAAACGCGCATGGCATAGTCGCGCACCAGATCGCAGGCGCCTTTCGGGCGCAATTCGGCTAATATCGCGCTGGCAGAGTTTTCAAAGCTTGCGGACCAGTGGTTTTTGACAGTTCGGGGCGAAAAGGCGGGAAAGCAGGCCTTGCGTTCCTCCAGATGCGGCGCGCCATCCTTGCGCATCATGTTTTCGCCCATCAGGCGGGTCATCAGCCCCTGTGGTTGCTGCGAAGAAAACACCTGCGTCCGTTTTTCCTGCGCATAGATCGTCGCGTGCCGGGTGATCAAGGTGGCGTTCAACTGCGGCACAAAGGCAATCGGCGCCTCGGCCTGCATCCGGGCCAGCGAGGGGTAGGGATCGGCGTGAAACGTCTTGGGGTCGATGTCAAAGATCGGGGCGCTGCTCATGGCGGTAGAAAAGCAGGCGCGCTGCCTCAGGGCAAGCTTTGGTTGCCTGGATCGCGCCGCGCATGTCCGGTCAGAAAGCGCGCGGCGTCCTCGGTAATGGGGCGGGCAGGCGGGGTCATCAGCAGGCGGGCAAACAGGGCGCGATAGGGTTCTTGCGTCATCAGCGCCTCAAACCGGGCCTTGCGCCATTGCACGGCAGCGTCGTGCAAGGCCGACAGGGTGGCATCTGCCGCAAGGCCCGCGCGAATGTCCCGCACCTTGCCGGCGCTTCGCAGGATGCTGCGGTCTTCGTCCTCGATCCAGTTGCGTTCGACCCAATAATCCATGCCGAGCAGATGGTCAGAATGGACCGCACGGCCACGATCGACCTTGAGCAGATAGCTTTCCATCGCGCCAAGCGGATAATGGTTGAGCTGCGCCAACCCGTACATTGGCCGCCCGTAGTTCGAGAAGATGCGCCTGGTGCGGAACGGCTCGCTCAATTCGCTGCCGTTGCCATCGAACCAACGGCATAGTGCCAGTCGCGACTTGTCCGGGCTGCGCGGGCGGTGAACGCCCAGTTTTCCATAGGTGCCATCGTTGCGATAGAGCGTCTTGAACATCGCTGCGCGCCACGGCCAATGCATGATCTCAGGTGCGGCCTTGGTGAACTGTTCCGTCACCGGGCTGTCTTCGTACAGGATGATCCCGTTGTTGCCAAACAGCCGCCACGTCAGGGTGATTGCATCGGCGTCGGGCAAGGCGGCGATCAGGGCAGGCAGGCTGTGATCGCCGATATGGATGTTGACGAATTCGTCGATGTCGAGCGGCAACAGCCAGTCGGCCTGTCGAACGGCCATGCTTTTGTCGGCCAGCTTCAGGCCGGTGAACTGGATGCCACCACTGTCGTAAGGGCCTTCGTTGCGGATATGGGTGACATGGCCCAATTCGGCCAAACGGTCCAGCAAGGCGTCCGTGCCATCATCGCAATCGTTTGACAGCGCCACCACATGCGTGATGCCGCAGGCCAGATGGTGGGCCAGCCAGTCCAGCAGGAAGGCGCCTTCGTTGCGGACGCATAGAATGGCGGTGATGTTCATCGGCGGCCCAAGCGATCACCACTCGCGCCGGAAGGTGACGACCTTTCCTTCCGAGGCTTTGGGGAAATAGGTCAGCCCACCGGCGTGCATGGCGTCAAAGACCGCGCGCACGCCTTTGGGACCAATCCATTGCGGATGCAATTCGATGATCGCGGCGCGCAGGCCGGACCAGTCGCCTGACAGCAGAACCTCTGCTTCGGCGCCTTCGATATCGCAGACGAGCACGTTGGGCTTGAGGTCTGCCAGAGTGTCGCTGATCGGGTGCTTTTCGATCTGAACTGTCTCGACGATGCTGCCGGGGTCGGCATCGTGATCCATCGAGGAGCCAAGGAAATTCTTGCGCACGTAGAAGGGCACCGGATCTCCCGCCGCGGGCGACAGCAGGGCATTGCGCACCTCGACGTTCTGCACGTTGTTGGCCGCATGGACTGAGCGGATATAGGGGATCAGGGTCGGGTTCGCCTCGTAGCTGATGACCCGTTCGACATTCTTTTTCACCGACAAGAGCGTGGACATATAGCCCAGCCCGCCGCCCAGTTCGAGCACCCGGTCCCCGGCTTTGACCACCCGCATGACCGCATCGCATTCCTTGCGCTCATAGGTGCCTTCACGCAGGGCACCGCGCACCCGGCCGGTGGTCAGTTGCGGATGTTTGGGGATGTTCATCCCGCGCGAGCGGATGAACGGGCTGCGAGGGGTTTCGGCGGGGCCATCCATGGCTCAGGTCTCCATATCGAGGGCAAGCGCATAGGCGACCCGTTCAGTTTCTTTCAGCTGCAGCGCCAGTGCCTGTTCGTACAGGTCCTGAAACTCGGGCATCTGGTGCAATTCATCCGCCTTGCCGCGGTGCCATGCAAGGCCGTCTTCGTGCAACTGGCGCAATCTGTCATCCGCCATAAGGCGCGCCATCTCGGCCTTTGTGCGCGGGATGTTGCGTTTGATCGTGATGTCGCGGTGATCGCACCAATCCATGCGGATCCAGTAGTTCAACCCGATCGAACGGTCGACATGCAGGGCGCGGCCACGCTGGCGTTTGATCAAGAAGCTTTCGGCGCTGCGCAGAGCGTAGTGGTTCAGCTGAATAAGGTCATAGCCGATCGAGCGTTTGGAGCTGCGCCAGCCGTTCTTGATCGCCTCGGCGGTCATGTCTTGACCGGAGCCGTTGACCCATTTCACACAGGTCTCAAACCCCTTGGTCAGTTTGTTGGGGCGGTGGCAGGACAGCTTTTGATAGGCGCCGATGTTGCGGAACATGGTCTTGAAACCCCAGACCGTGTGCGGCTTGGGGCAATATTTCGGCGCGCAGGCGTCGAACTGGTCTATCACCAGATCGTCTTTGAGCCCGGTCACGCCGTTGTGCCCGAACAGCCGCCATGTCATCGCAACATTGGTGGCGTCCGGGACGCGCGCAAAGAAGTCGTCCAGCGTGCCATTGCCGCAGCGCACATTGATGAACTCATCCACGTCGATATGGATCAGCCAGTCCGCGCTTTTGACGACGGGATCTTCCAGCGCGGCGTCCAGCGCGAATTGCTGCGGGCTTTTGCCCGTCCATTGCGAATTGTCGCGGTGTTCAAGCACGCCAAGCTCTTGCAGGCGGGTCAGGATCGCGTCCGTCCCATCGTCGCAATCGTTGGTGTAGATCAGGAAATTATCCACCCCGATGGCGCGATGATAGGCGACCCACTCAAGGATATAGGGCGCTTCGTTTTTCATACAGCCGACGATGACATTGCCGCCGGACCCCGCGGGCAGAACGCGCGGCGGCGCAGGCGGAAAGGCGGCGGCCAGTTCCTCTTCGTTGACCTGACCAAGACAGTTGTGCGGCGCAAAGACCGAGGTGCGGATCTGTGCGAAGTTCTGCTTGGCACGAGCGGGCAAGAACTGCCGTGCGGCGGGTGAAAGACTGTCGTCGATCTGTTTCACTATTTTGGGGTCGGGTGCCTGTTCGACCTTATGCGCCTGCTTCAGCCGCCAATCCACCGCCGCCAGATACTGGGTTGCGCGAAACCCCATCAGCGGATCGGCTTCGACCCATGGCGGGCAGGGGGTGTCTGGCTTCAACTGAGGCATCTTCAGGCCCGGATGGGTTTTGCAAAGGTCCTCAATGTCGGCGCGAAAGCGGTCGGAAACCGCTGAAAGGCTTCCCGCCGGGATGGGGGTGCCATGCACCTTGATCTCGCCCAGCAGCTTGCGCCACAGAGGGCGCGACACGCTCATGTCGCGCACCTGCAATAGCCGCAAAAGCACCTCGTTGAACATCCGGCAGCGCGTCATCCATGCGGCGGGGGGCAGGCCCGGGACCGGTTCAGGCTCGGCCTTGCCGATCCGCTTTGCGATGTCGAAACTTTCGCGCAACTCTTCCGTCGCGCTTTCGCGATCCAGACGGTCCTGATCCAGACTGCGGAACCGGACCGACCCGGCGCCAAAGACCGCTTCCCACGCGTGTTGCAGCCCTTTGAAATCGAGCCAAAAGCAAGCGCCTTGCACCTCGCCGAACTGACCGGATTGCTGGTTAGTCTCGGGGCGGGTGGCCAGCGCGGCGGCGCGAAAATCATCGGCCTCCAGCAGGCCAAGTTCCAGATCAAGCGGGGCGCTGCGGCCTTCGAAAAGCTGTGCAGCATAGCGCCGGACCAGCATGCGCGCAGGATCGTCCAGATGGGCGACGACGGTGATATCGCCCGAAATCGGCGAAAGAAGATCCCGAAGGCGCAGCAGTTCGCTGTGCGTGACCAATGCGCTGCCAAATTGATGGCACGACAGGATCAGGGTTTGTGCCTCGCTGGCCTTCACTTCGTCCATCAGTGCGCGGGCAACATCCTCGCGCAGGGCGGCCTGTTTTTCGGGCTCTGCAAAGCCGCGGTTCAAGCGCAGGCTGTCGACGTTTTCCGGATCGCTCACCGCCATGAAGATACGCGTGTGATTGCGCGCGCCGGGTGAGCGCGGATAAAGCACACCCTTGCGGGCCAGCTGCCCGCGCTTGGCATCCATGATGCGCTGCATCCGGTCGCTTGACGGACCATCAGGCCCGATGTGCAGGAAAATCCGCATCAGGCGGCGCCCTTGGCCGGATCGGCGGGATTTTCGGTGTTCACATTGGCGCGGCCCCACCACGGAATATCCATTTCGATATGGGCCGCAAGCCTGTCGCGCGCGTCCGGCGCCGCCACGGGCAATTCCAGATAGCGCGGATCATCGCCAAACAGATCGCGCAGCATGTCATAATGGCCCTCGATCCAGCGAATGCGTTCCGCGTCGCTTTGCCCGAACCCGCGCGGCAAGCCGGGCAGGGTGCCCGAGGGCAGGCGGTCTTTGCCAAGATTGTTCCAACGCCGCATGCTGTCCGAAAGCTCGGCTGCGGGGCGCCAAGTGGCGACAAACAACATCTCCGGTCGCACCATCCGCATCGCTTTGAGTACGGCATAGTCGCATTGCGGCCATAGCGAGACATCGACCTTCAGCACGCTGATTTCGGTCAGGGCGTCGTACATGTCCAGAAACTCAAAAGGGTTTCCGCTGTTGAAATAGCCGTTGTAAAGCTGCCGCGCCACGAAGGTGCCGCCAAGGGTCGGCTCGCTTGTGTGCAGGCGCCGCACCTTGTGATCCGCCGCGCACCAACCGGCCTTGTTCAGCGCTTCGGCCAGGGTCGTGGTGCCGGACTTGGGCAGCCCGAGATTGACCAGTTTCACCCCGCTCATGAGGCCAGCCCCAGTTCCTGCATCAACGCGTATTCGGTGGGCGGCTGCGTCGGCAGGGCTTTGAGATGGTGATACATCTGCGCATAGGCGGGCTGGGCCATCAGCTCATCCCGCTTGGCTTTATGAAGGCGCACACAGTTGGCGTGAAGTGCGCGAATGTTGGGATCTTCTTTCATCTTGTCCAGCGCGGCCCGTAGCGCTGGCACATAGCGCTGGATGCTCAGATCTTCCCATGCCGGATCGTTGCGTTCGCGCCAATAGCTGTCGTCAAAGGCGCGGTTCTCGCGGTTCACATCGCCCCGGTCGTTCTTGACCAGATAGCTGTCGAGCGAGCGCAGCGCATAGTGGTTCAGCGTCGCAAAGCGCCTAGCGCCATGGGCCGGAAACTTGCGTATCCGGCGCGGGTTGGCGGCGATCAGGAATTTGTGCGGCACGCGCCGCCCGGCGCCATCGGTCCAGACCGGCATGTTTTCTCGTGGCAGATCCTCGCGGAAGAAGGGGCGGTGGGCGCCAAAGTACTTCAGCGGGAAATCGCGCCGCATCAGCGATTTGACCTCGATCGCGGTCTGGTCGCACCACAGGTCGGGATTATGCGAGCGGGTGAACTGCTCGATAACCGGGCGGTCATGAAACCCGTCCACGCCGCAATTGGCAAAGAACTGAAAACTCACACTGATCGCCTGCGGATCGCCGCAGGCCGCAATCAGAGCCGGGATTGTGTGATCGCCGACATGAATGTTCAGGAATTCATCCACATCCGCGATCCAGACCCAGTCGGCACGTTTGACGATTGGGCGGCGGGCGGCATCTTTCAGAGCCTCCATCTGGTAGTTGCGCCCCTTGGCCGGGTTCGGAAGATGCACGACATGGCCGAACGCCTCTTCCGGACCCGCCGCCAGGGCATCTAGCAAGGCGTCGGTGCCATCGGTGCAATCATTTGAATAGAATAGAAAATCTGTCACGCCCAGCAGGCGGTTGAAGGCGATCCATTCCAGCAGGAACGGGCCTTCATTCTTGACACAGGTCACTGCGGTTATGCGCATTTCGGCGCCCCCGCTGGTTCAAAGGACATCACTGCTCGTCCAGATTGCTTGTTTTCATTAGGGCCGACGCCCGTGATCACCATGGCACGAATCATCGCACCGCTTGGTGTACGCGTCAACTTTTCAACGAAAAAATCCCGGCTATCTGCGACCTTGGCGCTATTGACCCTTTGGGGCGGGGCAGGCACTTCCTAGGGGCAAGGAGGCCTTCATATGCAAATTCCAAATAGTATCGACGAGGTTCAGAAGGTTCTGGGCGACACCGGCTATGTCTGCGGCCGCGCGCTGGCGACTGTGGTGTTCCTGTCCCTGCGCCTTGGCCGCCCGCTGTTCCTTGAAGGCGAAGCCGGCGTCGGCAAGACCGAGATCGCCAAGGCGCTTGCAACGTGTCTTGGGCGGCGTCTGATCCGTCTGCAATGCTACGAAGGCCTTGATGCTTCCTCGGCGGTCTATGAATGGAACTTCCCGGCGCAGATGATCGCCATCCGCACCGCCGAAGCACAGGGCAATGCCGACCGTGACCTGCTGAACCAAGAGCTGTTCAGCCCGGATTTCCTGATCGAACGTCCGCTGCTTCAGGCCATGCGCCCGGATGAAAACGGCGCGCCGATCCTGCTGATCGACGAACTTGACCGCACCGACGAACCCTTTGAGGCCTTCCTTCTCGAAGCGCTGTCGGATTTTCAGGTGACCATTCCGGAAATCGGCACGATCAAAGCCCCGGAACCGCCCATCGTGATCCTGACGTCCAACCGGACGCGCGAGGTACACGATGCCCTGAAGCGCCGCTGCCTGTATCACTGGGTCGACTATCCGAACTTCCAACGCGAAGTGGAGATTCTGAACAGCCGCGCCCCCGAGGTTTCCGAGACGCTGTCCAAACAGATCGTCGCCTTCGTCCAATCCCTGCGCACCGAGGATATCTTCAAGAAACCCGGTGTTGCCGAAACCATCGACTGGGCGAAATGCCTTTTGGCGCTCGACGTGATTGACCTGTCGCCCGAGGTCATCTCGGACACCCTTGGCGCGATCCTGAAATATCAGGACGATATTGCCAAACTTCAGGGTTCTGAAGCCAAGCGTATTCTGGACGAGGTCAAATCCTCGCTTGATGCGGCGTAAAGGCGTCTTGTTTCAAACGGAATGGGGCGGCCCTCGGGTCGCCCTTACTCTTTGGGCGCATCGGCGCCCGATGCCTTTGCTGTTCGGCCCGGCAGCAGGGGGTAGAGGATTACGATCACAAGACCGGCCAATGCGATGACAAAGGCCAGCACCATGATGTCGAAATAATTGTCAACGAAGAGCGCCGTCGGGCTGCCAGCATCCAGCAGCAACAGAGGTTCCGGATTGTCCCGGGACGCGGTGTAAAAGAACTCGAGATCCGTTCCCGGCGTTGCCGCTTGCACCGTGATCTCGACGATTGCCCCCGGCACCAGCGTCGCGACCAGCACCGCGCCCGCCGCGTCCGAGACCCCTTCGGTGTTGGCCGGGGACACCGGTGGGACACGGCCAAGGGCGTGAAACGCGCCGCCGGGCATTTCAGAAAGGCACTCTGCCCGTTGGTCCGAGCAGGCGATCTCGAAGCGTGTCAGTGGCACGAGGCTGGATAGAGAGACGTTTTTCAACCTCAACGTTGCGGCGCCGTCAGACCCTGTCGCGAACCGATAGGTCAGCACCGACTGCCCGCGGATTTCTGTCACAACGGTGGAAATGTAGAAGCCAACCACAGCAATGAAGATCGTCAGGATGGCGGGGGTCTTGCTATCGGTGAACAAATTCATGGGTCATCGCTGAAGTTGGTTAGCGGGGCGTCAATTTGCCAAGGCTATCATGCAAACGTCTCATTGTCTTGTGAGCGGCTGTGACGGATAGTCCGGCCATGCCCGAATACGCCCCCATAGACGTCCCCGAGAATCCGCGCCTTGCGCAGAACATCATCCATTTCGCGCGCGCCCTGCGCCGGGCGGGGCTGCCCGTCGGGCCGGGCCGGGTGATTGACGCTGTGCGCGCCGTCGAGGCCGCCGGGTTTACCGACCGGATGGATTTCTACTGGACGCTGCATGCCTGTTTCGTGAACCGCCCTGAGCATCGCACCGTCTTTGCGCAGATCTTCCGTCTTTACTGGCGCGATCCGCGCTACCTTGAACATATGATGAGCCTCATGCTGCCTGCGATCCGTGGCGTGCAGGAGGAAAAGCTGGCGATGGCCGCCGAGAAACGCGCGGCGCAGGCGCTGTTGGGCGACGAGTTGCCCGAAATGCCCGAAACCGAGCAGGACGAAGAGGCCACCCAGATCGAGATTGACGCCTCGATGACGATGTCAGCCGAGGAAAAGCTGCGCACCTTGGATTTCGAGCAGATGTCGACCGAGGAGATCGCGCAGGCCAAACGCATGTTGGCGCGGCTCAAACTGCCGGTGAAGCCGATCAAGTCCCGCCGCTCGATGGCCTCGGCTCTTGGCGCGCGGGTGGATTATCGCAAGACCATCCGTGACGCGCTGCGCCGAGGGGGCGAGATCCACTCGATCGCGCGCGCCAAACCGCGTCCGCGCTGGCCCAATCTTGTGGTGCTCTGCGACATCTCGGGTTCGATGAGCCAGTATTCCCGCATGGTGCTGCACTTTCTGCATGCGGTGGCCAACGAAAAAGGCGCGGGCTGGGCCAAGGTGCATGCCTTTACCTTTGGCACGCAGCTGACCAACATCACCCGCCATCTTGCCACCCGTGACGTGGACGCGGCGCTGAAAGCGGCGGGCGCCGAGGCGCACGACTGGGAAGGTGGCACACGGATCGGCCAATGCCTGCACCAATTCAACCGTGACTGGACTCGCCGGGTCATGGGGCAGGGCGCCGTCGTCCTTCTGATCACCGACGGGCTGGACCGCGACGATGCGGGCGCGCTGGAAAAGGAAATGGAGCGTCTGCACCTGTCCTCGCGCCGCCTGATCTGGCTGAACCCGCTGCTGCGTTGGGACGGCTTTGCGCCGAAAGCCACCGGCATTCGCGCCATGCTGCCCCATGTGGACAGCTTTCGGGCAGGTCATTCCATTGCCTCGCTCGAAGATCTGGCCGAGGCGATCTCTCGGCCCGACGATCTGGGTGAAAAAGCCCGGCTGATGCAGCTGCTCTGACGGCGCCAATCCGCCTATGTGACCTTTGGGCACGCATTAGCGATGCAACCTAAACCGATGTGACGCGTTTCTCTCTCAAGCCCCTGAGCGGGCATAAAGGAAAGGAAACGCCATGAAATCCCTATTGCTTGCCACCGCATCGGCCACCGTTCTGGCTCTGAGCCTACCCGTCCATGCCCAGGGCAATGCCCTGTCCGATGCCCTGAGCGGCCCAGCCGCAGACCAGATGCGCAAGCTGGAAAAGCTGTGTGCCTCGGGGAAAGATTTGCCCAAGGGGTTGGATTGCGAGGCACTGGACAAGGCGGCGGAGAATCCGGAACTGCTTAACCAACTGGGGCTGGATGGACCTGAACAGGCGGAACCTGCGCCTGATCCAAAGGCACCCAAAGCCAAGAAGAAGCAGGCCGAAATGCCTGCAGCCCCTGCGGCCAAGCCTGCCGATCAGGCGGTGACACAGGCCCCCGAAGAGCCGGCCAAGGACGAAGCTGCTGACGCGCCCGAAGCGCCGACTGACGCGGAAACCGTGGCTGAGACGCCCAAGGAACCGGCCGCTGAAGGACGGGCCGTCGAAACGCCTGTAGAAAAGCCTGCGAAACCGGCCGCCCCGGCTCAGACTGCGGACAAGGCTGCGCCAGCAACCGTCGAGGATCTGTTCCGCGAACTTAGCGGACAGGAACAGGCAGACGCCGTCGCCAAAAAGAAAAAGAAAAAACCTGCCGCCGCTGCCGCCGTAAATGATGGCCGCGCCGGCGATGATGGTGCCAAGATGACCGAGGAAACAGTCTCGAAAAAGGATGTGCGCAGCTCGTCCGAGGATTTCGTGACGGATCTCTTGACAGCCAAACCCAGCCCGAAAGGCGATTCAGGTGGTGGCAACGACAAGACCGCCGAAACGATCGCAGGCGCGGCCCTTCTTGGGCTTGGCGCCGTGGCGCTGGCCGACATCCTGAGCGGCGATGAACGTGTCGTATCCAACAGCGGCGACCGCGTCGTGATCGAAGACAACGGCCAGTACCGTGTCCTGCGCAACGACGACGAATTGCTGCGCCGCCCCGGCACCGATGTGCAGACCTTCCGCTATGACGATGGCTCGACCCGCAACGTGCTGACCTACGAAGATGGCACCGTGGTCGAAACCATCCGTGCTGCTGACGGCCGGGTGCTGCGCCGCTCGCGCACTCTGCCTGATGGCACCGAGGTGCTTTTGTTCGACGACACGCAGGACAGCGCTCAGGTGGTGGTGAATGATCTGCCGCAGGTCGGTGATCGGCAAAGCCTGAACTACCGCGAGGTCGAGGCCGATCAACTGGCCGCAGCGCTTGCCGCCCAGCAGGGCACGCAGGTCGGCCGGAGCTTCTCGCTCAACCAGATCCGCAACATTGACGCGGTGCGCCAGCTGGTGCCCGAGATCAGCGTGGACACGATCAACTTTGCCACGGATTCAGCGGCCATTCGCCCCGACGAGGCCGAAGAACTCGCGGCGCTTGGCAATGCCATGCGCAAGATGATCCTCGACAATCCCGGCGAGGTTTTCCTGATCGAAGGTCACACAGACGCGGTGGGCCAGTACAGCTATAACCTTGCTCTGTCCGACCGCCGGGCGGAATCCGTGGCGCTGGCGCTGACCGAATACTTTGATGTGCCGCCGGAGAATATGGTGCTTCAGGGCTATGGTGAAAGCGATCTGATGATCGAAACCACCCAGTCCGAGCGTGCCAACCGCCGCGCCGCCGTGCGCCGCATCACGCCGCTGCTCAACTGACCACGCGCCGAAAAAATGGCCCTCGCCCCGAAAAGGGGGGAGGGCCTTTTCATTGCGATCGGGAGTTTACTGCCCTAGTGCGTCGAGGCTGTCAAAGATATGGCTGACCTTGACGCCCGGATCGGTTTCCTTGGCGACCGCATGGCAGGTAAAGCAATTCTCCGAAGTGAAACTGTTGTGATCGGGGTACTGGTGAAAGGTCTCCATGGTCGAATTCGCCAGCCGCAGCCCGCCACGAATGTTCCCGTCGCTGCCGCTTAGGGGCAATTGCCCGTCCACCGTCCAGATGCCGCCGATCTGAAAGTAATTCGCCCGCAGATCGCCAAGCCCGCCCAGTTGCGACATCAGTGATACATTGAGCGAGACCAGATCGGTATTGTTGGAGGCGTCATTGTTCGGCCCCGGCGCCACACCCCAAGGGTTCTTGAGCGCGACAGCAACCGGACCAATGGGCGTTCCGGTCGGGGACATGATGTCGCCGTTCTTTTGCTGCGCCGCGTTGGGCACTATCGCCGGGGGCGTGTAGGTTTCGTCGACGTCAAAGGTCCATGTCCCCGCTGCGTTATAGGCCTGCAGCGATTGGGTGTCCCCGGTCGTGGTATAGACATAGTCGGCCATCGGAGCGTTCGAGATATGTTCGTAGCTGATCCAGACCAGTTCGGGGTGGCCCAGAACCGGGGCCGCGATATGAACGCCAACCAACGCCAGTTCGATGGTCTGGGTGCCATCCAGCGTCCACAGCGTGTCAGACCCTTTGGTGTAGTTTGGCACGACCGCGCTGGCGGTGATGAACGTGGACTTGTCCGCCACCGTGCTGGCATCCACCCACGAGGTCTTGAGCTCCATCGTGCTGGCGTCGATGTCGGTGATTGTTGCGCCTTTGCCCGCCGCGTAACTCACGATCTGCTGAACGTCGGCCTCGGTGGTTGGAAAGTTTGCCGCCATGTCGCCAGTAAAGGTTCCGTCGGTGACACCGGTTCGGAACCAGGCGTAGATGTCATTGGCGTGCACGCCGTAATACACCAATGAGTTGTTGGCGCTGATCAGGACATCGCCGCCGCCCGCCTGTCCGGTACCTTCGGAATCGATCGGTTTGACGCTTCGCAACTGCATCAAGGTCGGCCCGCCATCGTTTTCGACAAACTTTCGCTTCATGTCTCCTGCGGACACGACGTCGTAAAAATCTGTGTTGTCGATGGTTATCCCGCCCGCCGGGTCCGGCGAGGTCAGCCAGAGGAACATCTGAGCCCCCCATTGGTAGAAATCGCAATCGGTGTTTGTGGCCGAGGGCGGAAAGTTGAAGCCATTGGCAGGTTTGACCGATCCGCCGTCGGCTGCGGTGCCGCTATCGAACCAACTGTTGAAGGTCGCCGCATCGACAGCGCAGCTTGCCTTGGCGTCGGTCGGCAAGACGTTTTGCGCCTGAACCGGCAGCGCGCCGCAAAGCGTCACAAGCCCGATTGACCAGATGAAGGACTGCGCCTTGCGAGTTTGTTTGAAATGATCCGACATGAATTCCCCCCGATTGAATGTATCTTTCACACTCGTCTTCGGGTTGACGTTAAGTCAAGGAAATTTCACTTTAATGTTGCGCATTTTGCGCGGAATTAAATTTTAGGTTGCATTGAGCGCCGGGGAAGAGCGCCTTCTACAAGCCGCTGGTCAGGCCACACCCGCGCCGCGAATTACACACCAGGCGACCAGTCGCCGTGTCAGACCATCATCTCTTTGGTTGCCGACAGGGTCACGTCGGGATAGTCCCGCTCGATCCGGTCAATGTCCCACTGAAGCCGCGTCAGATAGACCACATCGCCGTCATGGTCGTACGAAATGTGCTGCTTGTTGGCGTTGATGAATTTGTCGACCGCCGCGCGGTCGCCTGTCACCCAACGGGCGCTGGTGAATTGCGAGGCGTCAAAGCGCACCGGCAGGCCGTATTCCAGCTCGATCCGGCTGCCAAGAACCTCGAACTGAAGCGCGCCCACGACACCGACGACAAAGCCGGATCCGATCATCGGTTTGAAAACCTTGGCGGCGCCTTCCTCGGCGAATTGCATCAGCGCCTTTTCAAGGTGCTTGGCCTTCATCGGATCACCCGCGCGGACCCCTTGCAACAATTCCGGCGCAAAGCTTGGGATGCCAGTTACTTTCAGCGCCTCGCCTTCGGTCAGCGTGTCGCCGATGCGCAGCTGGCCGTGGTTGGGAATACCGATGATATCGCCAGCCCAGCCTTCCTCGGCCAGTTCGCGGTCCGAGGCGAGGAACATCACCGGGTTGGAAATCGCCATGGGTTTTTTCGTGCGCACATGAGTCAGCTTCATGCCGCGCAAGAAATGCCCCGAGGCCAGCCGGACAAAGGCCACGCGGTCGCGGTGCTTTGGGTCCATGTTGGCCTGCACCTTGAAGACAAACCCGGCGACCTTGGTTTCTTCGGGGGCGATGTCGCGAGGCGTCGCCTTTTGCACCTGCGGCTCGGGGCCATAGGTGCCGATCCCGTCCATCAATTCCTTGACGCCGAACGAGTTGATCGCGCTGCCGAACCAGATCGGGGTCATATGTCCTTCGAGAACGGACTGCGGGTTCAGCTCGGGAAGCAGCTCGCGCGCCATCTCGACCTCTTCGCGCAGCTGCGTCAGCAGGGCTTCGGGGATGTGCTTTTCCAGCTCAGGATCATCAAGGCCGTTGATCTGGATCGATTCCGCCACCACGTTGCGGTCGGCGCGGTCCATCAGTTCCAGACGGTCGTTCAGCATGTCATAGCAACCAAGAAAATCCCGGCCCATGCCGATTGGCCAGCTGGCCGGGGTCACGTCGATCGCCAGATTTTCCTGAATTTCGTCGATGATCTCAAAGACGTCGCGCGCCTCGCGGTCCATCTTGTTGCAAAAGGTCAGGATCGGCAGATCGCGCAACCGGCAGACCTCGAACAGTTTTCGGGTCTGGCTTTCGACGCCCTTTGCGCCGTCGATCACCATGACAGCGGCGTCCACGGCGGTCAGCGTGCGATAGGTATCTTCCGAGAAATCCGAGTGGCCGGGGGTGTCCACCAAATTGAAGCGGAACGTCTTGAAATCAAAGGACATCGCCGAGGCGCTGACGGAAATGCCCCGGTCTTTTTCCATCTGCATGAAGTCCGAGCGCGTGCGCCGAGCTTCGCCCTTAGCGCGCACCTGTCCAGCCATCTGAATGGCGCCGCCAAACAGAAGGAATTTCTCGGTCAGAGTCGTCTTGCCCGCGTCCGGGTGCGAGATGATCGCAAAGGTCCGGCGGCGGGCGATTTCGGCGGGCAGGTCTGGGCGGTTCGTCATGAGCGCTGCGTTACCCTGAAATTTGGCGATGCACAATCCACGGGCGGCGGTCGGGATGTCGTTAGCGATCCGGTGCGGCGATGGCATCGGGGGAACCCGGGCCCGCCGTGCCGCGTTTCATCAGGAAAGGAGACACGTTATGCCAAACCCGTCGATCAAGAACGAAGACCAGTACGAGGCGCTGCGCGACAAAGGCATGTCCAAGGAAATGGCAGCGCGGATCAGCAATGCACAGGCCAACGACGACATGAGCCCGTCGAAAAAAGGCGGCAAGGCGCAGCCATACGAAGACTGGACAAAGGATGATCTTTACGACCGCGCCAAGGAAATCGGCATCGAAGGGTGCTCGGAGATGTCCAAGGATGAGTTGATCGCGGCGCTGCGGGAAGGCTAGACCAGCTTAGCCGCCCGATGACTTTCGCAGGATATCTGCGGCGTCCGGGCGGGCCAGCAGGGTTTCCTGCACTTCGATCCCGCGATGGGCGGACCCCGCGTGGCCGGGGATCAGCTCGGACAGCTTTTCGTTCAGCTCCTCGGGCAGAACCGCCGAGGTGCGGGTATCGACCAACATGCTTTCTGCGGCGATGCCCTCGGCATAGATGATCTGGTGGCTGTCAAACAGCATCTGGTAGTAGTCGACAAAGCCCCCGGTCAGGCGCGTGATGGTGTCGCCGTTGACCAGATGGCGGGCGCGGACCAGCAGTTCGGCGCGGCCCGCTCCAAGGCGGTCCTGCCGTTGATAGATGAACAGGCGAAAGTCCGGCGAAACGACCAGATCGCGGGTGTTGTTCAGCGTGCCTTGGCGGATACTGATCGGGGCAAAGGCTCCGACGGCCCGCACGGTCTGGTGGCCGATCCAGCGGATTTCCTGAATGCCGGCATCGCGGGTCAGAACCTTGTCTCCGATCCTGATCTCTTCGACCGGTTTCTGCGCGCCCGAGGCCATGGTGATCGCGGTGCCCTTGGTAAAGGACACACAGGCGACCTGGGCAAAGCGGTGCAGGGCATTGTCTCGGTTCACGCCGACCAGGACGTAATCGGCCTTGGGGGTCATCGGCGCCAGCGGCAGGATGTAGATCTGCGCGACATTTCCATCGCCGTCGGTTTCCACCAGCACAAGGCATTCGGTGGTCGCGCCATCGCCGCTCATGAAGGTGACGCAGCAGTCCAGATGCAGGTCTGCACCGGGGGTGCCGCCTTCGCTGTCCTCGGCGATCGTGAAGGGCGACGTGGCGGCGTTGATCACCCCCAGCCTGATCGTCGCTGACAGGGGGGAAAGTCGATAGACATCGTCCATGATCAGCTCATCGGCAAAGCCGAGCGCATCCCCAAGGTTGGCCCCGTTGATCACGCGCAGGTATTCTGCCCGGTAAACAGGCAGGCTCTGGCTGGGACGTTGGGCTTCGGATTGGGTCATGTTTGGGCCAAAAGGGGACACACTGCTGGTGCAAAATCAAGCGGAACCCCCATTGTATGCAAGGGGAATGTGTCATCATATGGCCCCGCATTCGGCCTTTTACCGGCCAATGGCGGCGAACAAAGCATCGAGGAGAGAGCAATGGATCTTGGAATTCGCGGGAAACGTGCGCTGGTTTGCGCATCCAGCAAGGGTCTGGGCCGGGGCTGCGCCGAGGCATTGGCCGAAGCGGGCGTTGATCTGGTGATGAACGCACGCGGCGCCGAGGCGTTGGAAGAGACCGCACAGACGATTCGCGACCGCTATCAGGTGCAGGTGACAACCGTTGCCGCCGATATCGTCAGCGAAGAGGGCCGCGCCAAGGTGCTTGAGGCGGCGGGCGATGTCGACATTCTGGTGACCAACGCCGGCGGCCCGCCTCCGGGCATGTGGAGCGACTGGACCCGGGACGACTTCATCAAGGCGCTGGACGGCAACATGCTGACGCCGATTGCCCTGATGACGGCGCTCATGCCCAAGATGATCGACAAGGGCTGGGGCCGGGTGGTCAACATCACCTCGCAATCGGTCAAGGCGCCGATCGCGGTGTTGGGCCTGTCGAATTCGGCGCGCACCGGTCTGACCGGATACGTCGCGGGCACGTCGCGGCAGGTGGCGCCCTTCGGCGTTGTGGTGAACAACCTCTTGCCGGGCATTCATGCAACCGACCGGGCGGTTTCGCTGGATACCGGCGTGGCGCAGCAGCAGGGCATTTCGCTGGACGAAGCCAAGGCGCAGCGCGAACAGACCATTCCGGCGCGCCGCTATGGCACGCCGCAAGAGTTTGGCAACATGTGCGCCTATCTGTGTTCGCAACATGCGGGCTTTATCGTCGGGCAGAACATCCTTCTGGATGGCGGCGCGACCTTGTCGACCATGTAAACCGATGGCGCGCGGGCCGGATGGCAAAGGCGGTGGCGCCGGGTTTTCGTTGGCGGATCAACTGTTCAATTTGGCCAGCATCGGCGATCTGGCCCGCGATTACGCGGTTCTGCCGGGGTTTGACCCCGAAGGCTTTGTGGCCGAGGTGGTCGTCGGCCTTGAAGGGCGCGGGTTGCTGGAACGGCTTGACTGGATCGCCGATTGCCTTGAGCCGCGCCTGCCGGACAGCTTTCCGGCCATGGCCGAGGCATTGGAGGCCGCGATGCCGCCGCCTCTGGACCCGGGGCTGACCGACAATGACTTTGGCCGCTTCATTCATGCTGTGCCGGGGATTTTGGCGGTGCGGCATGGGCTTGCGGCGCATCACGCGCGGGCGCTGGACCTGCTTTATGCCGCCACCCAGCGTTTTTCCATGGAGTTCTACATCCGCCCTTTCCTGAACAGTTGGCCGGAAGAAACGCTGGCGCGGCTGGAAGATTGGGCGCGCGATGACAACTATCACGTGCGGCGTCTGGTGAGCGAAGGCACGCGGCCAAAACTGCCCTGGGCGCGCAACATCACGCTGGACCCGGCGGTGCCCTTGCGGTTTCTGGATGTGCTGCACGGGGATGGCACGCGCTATGTCACGCGCTCGGTGGCCAATCACATGAACGATCTGTCCAAGGTGATGCCCGATGTGGTGGTGGCGCGGTTGCGCGACTGGCGCGAGCAGGCGTTGCAGGATCCTCGCGAGATGGGCTGGATGACCCGCCACGCCCTGCGCACAGCCGTGAAGCGCGGCGAACGCGGCGCCTTGGATCTGCTGGGTTATCGCACCGGTGAGGTCGCAGCGACGGTGACTATTGCGCAAGACCGCGTGGCCATCGGCGAGAGGCTGCATTTTTGCGTCGACGTGACAGCACAAGAGGATCTGCCGTTATTGGTCGATTACCGATTGCGCTTTGCCCGGCCCAAGGGCGCGGCAGAAAAGGTGTTCAAGCTGAAGGCCGTCAAGGCCAAGGCAGGCGCGCCCGTCGTTCTGGAAAAGACCCACCATATGAAAGGCGATGCGACAACCTTTCGCCTGCATCCCGGGACGCATGCGGTGATTGTTCAGATCAACGGGCAGGACGTGGCCGAAGCGCCGTTTGAATTGACCGAAGGCGCGGCTGGGTAAATCACATTCCTTCTGCGGGTTTACGCAGCCTTTGAAGCGGTCAGGCTTTGGCCCATTTTGCTTCCAGCTTGTCCAGCGCCTTGATACGCTCTTCGGTCTTGGGGTGGGACATGAGCCATGCAGGCACCGCGCCACCACGCGACTGCGTGAGACCTTCAAGCTTGCGGAACAGTGAACGCTGCGGCTCGACCCCGATCCCGGATTTGACCAGCAACGCGGCGGCGTATTCGTCCGCCTCATATTCATCCGAGCGCGACAGCCGCGCGGCCAGCAACGAGGTCAGACCATTGGCAATTGCAACGCCAATGCCCGGCAAAAAGCGCGACAGCACCATGGCGAGCGCCGTGCGCAGGGCGTTCTGACCGGAAAAGTCGATCATTCGTCGGCGCGAATGACCAAGCGCCACATGCCCCAGTTCATGCGCGATGACGCTGGCCAGTTCCTCGGCGGTGACTTCGCCGGACCGGTAGCGGGCGAAAAAACCGCGGGTGATGAAGATGCGCCCATCGGGGGCAGCAAGGCCGTTGACCGGCTCAATCTCGTAGATGTTCACGCGAATGCGCGGCAGGCCCAACGCGGCGGCCATGCGGTCGGTCAGCTGTTTGAGCTTGGCATCGGCCAGTTCCGTGGACTTGGCGTCCAGTTCCTTGCCCGTCCGCCATGCGGAAAAGTGGTACATGACAAAGGCATAGGCCAGGGCAAGCAGGATGGGGGTAAACTTCAGCATAAGGGGAATATGGGGCGCGGAGGAGCGAAGGAAAAGGGGGCGACAGGATCGTTGAGCAAAACACCTTGGCAGACGTGTGTGATGCCGGTCGAAAGCGCGCGAAAATCAAACCGGGGCGTGCCGGCAGTTTATTGCAGGGGATTTTCTCAGGGGATCAGTTTGCGCGGATACACAAATACAAACGACCGTTCTGCGCTTTCATTCGCTAACTTTTCACTTGGGATCTTGCCACCTGCACCCTTACGCTGGTTCGAAAAAGAGGAAGACCATGCTCACACCATTTGAGCCCGCCCAAACGACCTATTCCGGACCCGAAAGCGACCCTGCGCGCTGGAATTCGTTCGAGCCACGAGCCGGGGATATCGTAGTCAACACGCCGCCGAAATCAGGTACGACATGGACGCAGGGCATTCTTGCCATGCTCATTTCTGGGCAGCCGGATGTGGACGCCCAGACCTCGATGAAAAGCCCGTGGATCGATATGAAGCTGCGCCCTCTTGAAGATGTGCTCGCCCGTCTGGCCGCGCAGGATCATCGGCGGCAGGTGAAATCGCATACACCCTTCGATGGGCTGCCCTACTGGAGTGAGTTGCGCTACATCACGGTCTACCGCAATCCGATCGATGTGCATTTTTCATTCCGCAACCATGTGCGCAATATGAACATCGATTTGGTCGATGCCCTCTATCCGGACGATCCGTCCGAGAGCTTTCGTATCTTTCTGCGAGGCGATCACGGGGAAGGCTCGCTTGCCGGCGTCGTCAACCATTACACCCAGACATTGGCGCGCGAAGATCGGGGCAATTTGCTTCGTCTCCACTATGCCGACATGACGCGCGATCTTGCGGCAGCGGTGGCAAAGATTGCAGACCATGTCGGGATTACGCACCCGCCAGAGCTGATGGCGGCAATCGTGGACGCCGCGCGTTTCGACAGCATGAAGGCCAACGCGCACCGCTTTACGCCGTCCGCCGGGCAAGGGTTCTGGAAGGCCGATGCCGGGTTTTTCGACAGCGCGACGTCCAACAAATGGGAGGGTCAGCTGACCAAGGACGATCTCGCGGCCTACGATGCGGCGATTTCGGACCTTCTGACGCCTGAAGAACGCGTCTGGCTCGAATGGGGCTCGGCCGGGGCTACGGCGGCATAACGCGCCGCAATGGCAGCATACCAGACATGTTCGGGCCAGTCATGAAAACGCCCCCGCAGGTTTCTGCGAGGGCGTCTTTGCGGTCAGGGGAACAGGCCGGTCAGCCGAACATATCGCCAAAGGCGCCGCGATAAAGCGCCGCGAGATCAGCCAGCGGCGCTTCGGAGCTGCCCATGCGGACCGTGTCGCCGGTGAACTTGCCCACCGTCGTTATCGGCACACCGGCTTTGGCGGCGGCGCCCATCAACGCTTCGGCCTGATCGAAGTTGCAGGCCACAAGGTAACGCGCCTGATCTTCACCAAACAGGGTCGGGGTATCCGAGGCATCCAGATGCACACCGACGCCCGAGGCTTCAGCCATTTCAAAGGCCGCCATGGCCAGACCGCCATCCGACAGGTCGGTGCAGGATTTGATCAGCGCACGATTGTCGCGGATGAAATCGCCGTTGCGACGCTCGGCCTGCAGATCGACATGGGGGGCGTCACCGTCCTGGCGGTTGAACACCTCGGCCAAAAGGGCTGATTGGCCCAGATGCCCGGTGGTTTCGCCCACCAGCAGGGCCACATGGCCGTCGCGGGCATAGTCGAGGATCGGTTCTTCGCCCGCCGCGATCAGACCCACGGCGCCGATGGTCGGTGTCGGCAGGATGCCCTGACCGTCGGTTTCGTTATAAAGCGAGACGTTGCCCGAGACGATCGGCATGTCCAGCGCGATGCAGGCCTGTCCAATGCCGTCCAGCGCGCCGACGAACTGGCCCATGATGGCGGGCTTTTCGGGGTTGCCGAAGTTCAGGTTGTCGGTGGTGGCAAGCGGTTTGGCCCCAACGGCGCTGAGGTTGCGGAACGCTTCGGCGACCGCTTGTTTGCCGCCCTCGACCGGGTTGGCACGCACATAACGCGGGGTGACATCGCTGGTGAAGGCCAGCTTCTTGTCGGTATCGGCGACGCGGATCACGCCAGCGCCAAAACCGGGGATGCGCACGGTGTCGCCCATCACCTGACTGTCGTATTGCTCGTACACCCATTCGCGCGAACAGTAGTTCGGCGAGGAGATCAGCGCGCGCAGCCCGCCGATGGGATCGATCTGCGGCACGTCTTCCAGCGGGGCGGCGGGGGCGGTGGGCTCCCATGGGCGATCATATTCGGGCGCCGAGGAGGACAGGCGCGACAGCGGCATGTCGGCTTTGATGTCGCCGTTATGGACGATGAGAAAGCGATCTTCGGGCAGGGTTTCACCAACGATGGCAAAGTCGAGATCCCATTTGTCAAAGACGGCCTTGGCCTCGGCTTCTTTGGCCGGGTCCAGGACCATAAGCATGCGTTCCTGCGATTCCGACAGCATCATCTCGTAGGCGGTCATGTTGGCTTCGCGCTGGGGGACCTTTTCCAGATCGAGCCGGATGCCGAGCTTGCCCTTGTCGCCCATTTCCACGGCCGAGCACGTCAGGCCGGCCGCGCCCATGTCCTGGATAGAGATGACAGCGCCGGTCCGCATCAGCTCCAGCGTGGCTTCCATCAGGCGCTTTTCGGTGAAGGGGTCGCCAACCTGAACGGTGGGGCGCTTTTCCTCGATGGTCTCGTCAAACTCGGCGCTGGCCATGGTGGCCCCGCCAACGCCGTCGCGGCCGGTCTTGGCACCAAGGTAGACAACCGGGCGGCCAACGCCGCTGGCCGCCGAGTAAAAGATCTTGTCGGTATCGGCCAGACCTGCGGCAAAGGCGTTCACAAGGCAGTTGCCATTGTAGGCAGGATCGAAGCGGACCTCGCCGCCCACGGTCGGCACGCCAAAGCAGTTGCCATAGCCGCCGACACCTTCGACGACGCCATGCACCAGTTGCCGGGTCTTGTAATGGTCTTTCTCGCCAAAGCTGAGCGAGTTCATCGCCGCGATGGGACGCGCACCCATGGTAAAGACGTCGCGCAAAATGCCGCCCACGCCGGTCGCCGCCCCCTGATAGGGTTCGATATACGAGGGGTGGTTGTGGCTTTCCATCTTGAAGACCACGGCCTGCCCATCGCCAATGTCCACGACACCGGCATTCTCGCCCGGCCCGCAGATGACCTGGGGCCCGGTTGTCGGCAGGGTCTTCAGGTGGATCTTGGAGCTTTTGTAGGAACAATGTTCGTTCCACATGGCCGAGAAGATGCCCAGTTCGGTAAAGGTGGGCTCTCGGTTCATGATGCGCAGGATCTCGGCGTATTCGTCCGGCTTGATGCCGTGTGCTTCGATCAGCTCTGGTGTGATGGCAGGTTCTTGCATGTCGTCCCCACGTGTGGCGTCGGGCGCTCTTTACGACATGGGCGGGCAAGGGGGAAGTGTTTGCGGAAGAATTGTACGGTGAGGGGGATGTGTATTCCGCTCAAGCTGCCGCGGGATTGACCGGGCCTGTCAAAGCGGGTTCAGATGCCCGGGCGCGCGATGGCAAGGAAGCTTATGCAGATATTCGACAATCCATATCAGGGGCAGGGGATGGCGATGCCGGATATTCCGGCGCCCAGCACCGACAATCAAACTCCGTCCAGGCTGTTGGAGCAATGTCCCGCACATGGCACGACCCCGATGATTGACGCCGCGGGGCTGGCGCAGCGTCTGGGGGTTGCCCGAGTATACGTCAAGGATGAACGCGCCCGTATGGGGCTGGGCAGCTTCAAGGCGCTGGGGGCGGCCTATGTGATTGCCCATGAGGCCGTGCAGTCCGGAGGGGATCTTGCTACTGCGCTGACCGGGCGGTGCTATGTGACGGCCAGTGCAGGGAACCACGGGTTGTCGGTGGCGGCAGGGGCGCGCATCTTTGGCGCGCGCGCCGTGGTCTATCTGTCCGAAACCGTGCCCGAAGGATTTGCCGCAAGGCTGCGCGCCAAAGGGGCCGAGGTTTTGCGCGCCGGTCACGACTATGAGGCCAGCATGCAGGCTGCCTTTGAGGGGGCAGAGCAAAACGGCTGGACCTTGCTGAGCGATTCCTCTTGGGAAGGCTATACCGATCTGCCGTATAGGCTGATGGAGGGGTATCTGCGTCTGGCCGAGGAATGCACCCAGCAGATGGACACGCCGACGCATATTCTGTTGCAGGCCGGGGTTGGCGGGCTGGCGGGGGCCTGCGCGGGCTTCTTCCGCAAAGTCTATGGCGCTGGGCCAAGGATCATCGTGGTTGAACCAGACGCCGCGCCTGCGCTCTATGAAAGCATTCAGGCGGGCCATGCGGTTGAAACCCATGGTCCGGTGTCCTCGATGGGGCGGCTGGATTGCAAGGCGCCTTCGCTGATCGCGTTGAAGGGGCTGTCGAAGGACGCCAGCGCCTTTGCCCTGATCACCGAACGCGAAGCGGCGCAGGCCATGCCCGTTCTCATGGCCGAGGGGCTGGAGACGACGCCCTCGGGCGGGGCGGGGCTGGCGTCGGCCCTTGCGGACCCGGCGGCGCTGGGCCTTGGGCCGGACAGCCGCGTTCTGGCGATCCTCAGCGAAGAACCCGAAGCATGAGAGGGTTCGAGCGGTCCGAATATGAAATGCGGCTGACGCGCGCGCAGGACGGCATGTCGCGGGCCGGTCTGGGCGCGCTGCTGCTGACCACCGAAGCCGAGATTCGCTATTTCACCGGCTATCTCACCCGCTTTTGGGAAAGCCCGTCACGGCCATGGTTCCTTGTGATCCCGGCGCGGGGCAAACCGGTTGCCGTGATCCCTTCGATTGGTGCGGCGTTGATGGCCAAGACATGGGTCGAGGATATCCGCACCTGGTCATCGCCCGATCCGCAGGATGATGGGATCAGCCTTTTGGCCGATACGCTGCGCGAGGTGACGGGCGCCGGGCATGTCGGTATGCCCATGGGGCGCGAAAGCGTGTTGCGCATGCCCATGAACGATTTCAACCTGCTTGAGGCCGAGCTTGGCACTTTGGCGATAATCGACGATGGCGGCTTGGTGGCAGCCTTGCGCGCGGCGAAATCCCCGGCTGAGATCGCCAAGATCCGGCAGGCGTGCCAGATCGCCGGACGCGCCTTTGACCGGGTGCCGGAGATTGCCACGCCCGGTGTGCCTTTGGCGCAGGTGTTCCGGCAGTTTCAGAGCCTTTGTCTGGACGAGGGGGCCGATTGGGTGCCCTATCTGGCAGGTGGTGCCGGGGCGCTGGGCTATGACGATGTCATCTCGCCCGCCACCGACACGCCCTTGCAGGCAGGAGACGTGCTGATGCTGGACACCGGGCTGGTGTTCGACGGCTATTTCTCGGACTTTGATCGCAACTGGGCGCTGGGCCGCGCGGACCCCAAGGCGCTTGACGCCTGGCACCGCTTGCAAGAGGCGACGGCGGCGGCGCGCGACATTGCCCGCCCCGGCACCACGGCCGCGGAATTGTTCCATGCCATGCACAGGATCGTTGGCGGAGGCGAGGCCGGGCGTTTGGGGCATGGCCTGGGGATGCAGCTGACCGAAGGGCTGTCGCTGATCCCCGGCGATCATACGGTCTTGCAACCGGGAATGGTGATCACACTTGAGCCGGGCATCGCCTTGGATGGCGGCGGGATCATGGTGCACGAGGACGTCTTTGCCGTCACTGACTACGGCGTGGATCAACTGTCGCCGCCCGCTGCGCCCGATCTGCCGGTGATCTCATGACGCAGATCTTTCCCTTTACCCTTGGCCCAAGCCTTGGCCAGCGCGCCAAACTGGGGCTGGTCGTGTTGCAATCGGACGAAACGATCGAGCATGATTTCCGGCGTTTGGTGCCGGAGTCCGGGGTATCCCTGTTCGTTTCACGCATTCCTTCGGCGCCCGAGGTGACCAGTGACACCCTGGCCCAGATGGAGGCGCTGATGCCCGATGCCGCAGGTCGGCTGCCCCGCCCGATCGGCTTTGACACGGTAGGCTATGGCTGCACCTCGGGCACTTCGGTCATCGGAGCGCAGAAGGTGGCCGATCTGGTGCGCGAGGGCTGCGCGACCCGCGCGGTTACAGAACCCGTGTCAGCCCTGATCGCCGCCTGCGAGGCGCTGGAGATCAGCAATCTTGCGCTGTTGTCGCCCTATCTTCCCGATGTGTCAGAGGGCCTGCGCCGGGTGCTCAAAGCGGCCGGAATCGCCACGCCGGTTTTCGGCACCTTCAACGAGGCCGAGGAAACCCGGGTCGCCCGCATCGACGGCGAGTCGCTGTTGGCGGCGGGCCGGACGCTCGCAGCGCAGGGAGGGGCGCAGGCAGTGTTCCTGTCCTGCACCAATTTGCGCACGCTGGATATCATCGCGCGGTTGGAGGACGAGACCGGCCTGCCGGTGTTGTCCAGCAATCAGGTTCTGGCGTGGCACATGCTGCGGCTGTCCGGGATCACCGATGCCATTCCGGGCTACGGGCGGCTTCTGACGCTTTAAGCCTGTTCTTCGCTGACGATCAACGGGGCCGCCATCGGCGCACCGGACGCGTCGAAGAACGGTGTCCGGCGTCCTGCCCCCGACAGTTTCGCCAGCGCCGCCCGCCACAAAAACGAGACGACGGTCACGGCCAGGCCCTTGGCCTGGACCGCGCCCTTGGCCGATCCAGTGTTGACCCGCGCCCGGATCGGGCCAAAGCCTTGCCCCCCGGCGGGCAGGACGAGGCCGACAAACGGTAGCGCGGGGCTGTTCAGCGTGTTGCCGATAGGCGATTTGCAGCAGTCCGCGTACCAGCGCAGCAATCCATCGGGGCGCAGTCTCAGGCACTTAAGATGCGCATCGCCTTTGAGGAACCGGAGATTTGCAGGGGTGGTCTGGAAAATCTCGGTGCCGCCCTGCGCGTCCAGATAGGTCTCGTCAGTGCCAAGGTGGCGGGCGTAAGCCTGACAGTCGTTGCAGTAGCAGGCCAGATGCGTGCCTGTGGCCTGCGGCTCAACCTGCCATTGCACCGACCCACATTTGCAACTGAGTGTACGGTCCACTGTCATGCCAAGCCTCCGAGGTTTCTGGAGTCGATTCTACCCGAGTGGAGCCGGTGGCAATACCAAAAAAAAGGCCGAGCAAAAAGCTCGGCCGTAGTCCAACAGGGAGGTATGAAGATGCTGCGCCAATCAGCGCTTCATCATCCATGTGCCAAATATTGCATCAAGAATGATTCAATCAAGGATAATCATGCCGCAAGTGCAGCATTGCCGGTATGCGTGATATGCATGCCACACCCGTTAAAGTAGATTTCAGTCCGCCCCCATCGCCTTCCGGGATCGCCGGTGCGCGATAATTTCTTCCTGAACGAAGTCGCGGAACGCGGCTACGCGCTTGGATTGTCGCAACTCTTCGGGGTAGGCGAGGAAGACGGGCACTTCGGTGGACTCAACATCTGGTAGAACCCGCACCACATGCGGGAAGTCCTCGATGATATAGTCGGGCAGCACGCCGATCCCCAGATTTGACAGGACGGCCTGAAGCACGCCGAAATAGTTGTTGACGGTCAAGGTCGCCTGAATGTCATAGGTCATAAGCTCTTGAACCAGTTGCATGCCGGCGCTGACCTGGGCCGATTTGATGTTCTGAGAGATCAACCTGTGTGTGCTGATTTCTTCCATCGAATGTGGCGTGCCATGCGCCTCGAGATACTCGGGCGAAGCATAGAGCCGCATCTTTACGGTCATCAGACGCTTGCGCACCAGATCAGCCTGGCTTGGTTCCTTCATGCGGATGGCGACGTCGGCCTCGCGCATGGGGAGGTCAAGCACACGCTCTTCCAGCATCAGGTCGATGTTCAGATCTGGAAACTTTTCGTAGAGCTTGGTCAGACGCGGCGCCAGCCAAAGCGCGCCGAACCCATAGGTCGTGGTGACGCGCAATTCGCCAAAGACTTCTTCTTCGCTGTCGCGAATCCGCGCGGTGGCGGCGTCGATCCGTTTCAGCATGGATTGGGTGGCGTCGAACAGCAGTTCGCCCTGTTCGGTCAGAATCAATCCGCGTGCATGTCGGTGGAAAAGCGTGGTGTTCAGCGATTCTTCGAGCGCGCGAATCTGCCGTGAAACCGCGGACTGCGACAGGTGCAGCGCATCCCCGGCATGGGTCAGGCTGCCGGCGTCCGCAACCGCGTGAAAGATTCTAAGCTTGTCCCAGTCCATAATGACAACATCTTTCCTTTTGAGGCGGCACTGATGAAACGAATGACTAAATCAATGCCATCTTATTGTAACTGGTGAAAAACACAAAAAATTCGCTGTTCAGGTCAGCTTTTATGACCTAACTTTGGTCTATACTGCCGAAATATTCAGCGTTGGGAGGCGCCGATGAGCTCGCACCAGATTTCACTGAACGACCGTTTCGATCTTTCCAAAGAGCAGGTGCTGTTGAACGGCACTCAGGCGCTTGTCCGGCTCATGCTGATCCAGAAAATGCGTGATGCCGCGGCCGGGCTGAACACCGCAGGCTATGTGACAGGCTATCGCGGGTCGCCGCTTGGCGCGGTTGATATACAGATGCACCGGGCCGAGAAGATCCTGACCGAAGCGGATATTCTGTTTCGCGAAGGGCTGAACGAAGATCTCGCCGCGACCGCCCTATGGGGTAGCCAGCAGGCCGAACTGCGCGGCGAAGGCAAATTCGACGGGGTCTTTGGCCTGTGGTACGGCAAGGGGCCGGGGGTGGACCGCTCAGGCGATGTGATGCGCCATGCCAATATGGCGGGCACTTCGCCGAACGGCGGTGTGATCATGGCCATGGGGGATGACCATACCGGCGAAAGCTCGACCGTGCTGCACCAATCGGAATGGGCGCTGGTCGATGCCTATATGCCGGTCGTCTCCCCCGCTGGTGTGCAGGAAATCATGGATTATGGCGTTTACGCCTATGCGCTCAGCCGCTTTGCCGGTGTCTGGGTTGGCCTGAAGACGATGAAAGACACGGTGGAGGCGACAGCCGTGGTCGATGGCCGCCCTGATCGCATGAAGCTGGTGGTGCCCGAGTTCGACATGCCCGAGGGTGGGTTGAACATCCGCCTGATCGACACGCCCACCGCGCAGGAAACGCGGATGATCGACTACAAACGCTTTGCCGCCGAGGCGTTTTCCCATGCCAACAAGATGGACAAACGGGTCTGGGGCAAACCGGGGGCCAAGATCGGGTTTGTTTCGGCGGGCAAGAACTGGCTCGACCTGCTGCACGCCCTGTCGCTGCTTGGGATCGACGAGGCCGAGGCCGAGCGGCTGGGCATCACCACCTACAAGGTCGGGCAGGTGTTTCCGCTGGACATGAAGGGTTTTCACGATTGGGCCGAGGGGCTGGACCTGATCGTCATCGTCGAAGAAAAGCGCAAGCTGATCGAAGTGCAGGTCAAAGAAGCGATCTTTGATGACCGGCGCGGGCGGCGCGTCTATGGCTGGTACAAGGGCGGATCAGGGGCGCTGCACCGCGAAGAGCTGTTCCCGACGCGCGGCGCGCTGGATCCGGTCTGGATCGCCCGCAAGCTGGGCGACATCCTGATCGAGGAAGGCCGCGGCACTGATGGTGTGAAGGCCGGGCTGCAAGCTATTGAAGATGCAACCAAAGCGGACAACGCCGAAGAAATCGCGGCGCGCATTCCCTACTTTTGTTCCGGCTGTCCGCACAATTCCAGCACCAAGGTGCCCGAGGGCAGCCGCGCTTATGCCGGGATCGGCTGCCACTATATGGCGCAGTGGATGGACCGTTCGACCATCGGCTTTACCCATATGGGCGGCGAAGGCGCGAATTGGATCGGCGAGGCGCCATTCTCCAAGCGCGGGCATGTGTTCCAGAACCTTGGCGACGGAACCTACAACCATTCCGGCGTGCAGGCGATCCGCGCGGCGCTGCTGAACAACACGCATATCACCTACAAGATCCTCTACAACGACGCGGTTGCAATGACGGGCGGGCAGCCCAACGAAGGCGGTTTGTCGCCCGAACGGATCGCTGCCGAAGTGGCGGCAATGGGCGTTAAGAAAATCGCCGTAGTCTATGATGAGAAAGAGGAAATCGATCTCAAGGGGTATCCCTCGGGTGCCGAATTGCACGAGCGGGCCGAACTGGACCGGGTGCAAAAGGAACTGGCCGATTTCGACGGCGTGTCGGTGCTGCTGTATATCCAGACCTGCGCGGCGGAGAAGCGGCGTCGGCGCAAGCGCGGCAAGTTCCCCGACCCGGATCGCCGCGTCTTTATCAACACCGATGTCTGCGAAGGCTGCGGCGATTGCGGGGTGCAGTCCAACTGCGTTTCGATCGTGCCGATCGAGACCGAGCTTGGCCGGAAGCGGGCGATTGACCAATCCAGCTGCAACAAGGATTTTTCCTGCCTCAAGGGGTTCTGTCCGTCCTTCGTGACGCTCAAGGGAGCGACGATCAAGAAACCCACGACCAAATCGCTGGACCTGCCAAATCTGCCGACCCCGGACCTGCCAAAGATCAAGGGCACACATAATCTGGTGATCACGGGCGTTGGCGGCACGGGTGTTGTGACCATCGGTGCGGTGCTGGCGCAGGCGGCGCAGATCGACGGCAAAGGCGCCGCGATGATGGAGATGGCCGGCCTCGCACAAAAGGGCGGTGCGGTGCACATCCATCTGAGGCTGGCGGAAAAGCCTGACGATATCTCGGCTGTGCGCGTTGCAACAGGCGAGGCCGATGCGCTGATCGGCGGCGACCTTGTGGTCTCGGCAGGTGCCAAGACCCTTGGCCTGATGACCACGGGCCGCACCGGCGCAGTGGTCAACAGCCACGAAATCATCACCGGGGACTTTGCCCGAAATACGGAATTCTCATTGCCTGTCGACAGGTTGGAGCTTGCTCTTCAAGCGCGGCTGCAGGACCGTCTCAGCCTGTTTGACGCCTCGGAACTGGCCAAGACGCTGCTGGGGGATTCGATCTTTTCCAACATGATGATCCTTGGCGCGGCCTGGCAAAAGGGGCTGGTTCCGTTGACCCATGAGGCCATTTTCGAAGCGATTGCGCTGAATGGCGCGGCGGTGGAAAAGAACCAGCGCGCCTTTGAGATGGGCCGTTGGGCCATGGTGCATCCGGATGAAGCGGCGGCGATGGTGTCGCCCAGTGTCGTTCAGCTTCCCAAATCGCTGGAGGACAAGATCGCCTTCCGCGCCAATCATCTGGTCAAGTTTCAGGGCAAACGGCTGGCCAAGCGTTATCGCAAGCTGGTGGACGGGATCAGCGACGCCCGCCTGCGCGAGGCGGTGGCCAAGGGTTATCACAAGCTTCTGGCCTACAAGGACGAATACGAGGTCGCGCGTCTGCACCTTGAGACCGTCGAAAAGGCCAAACAGCAGTTCGATGGGGATTTCGAGGTGTCCTACCATCTTGCCCCGCCGATCCTGTCCAAAGAAGGCTCGGACGGGCGCCCGCTGAAAAAGGAATACGGCGCGGGGATGCTGCGCGGGTTCAAGCTGCTGGCGCGGATGAAGCGCCTTCGGGGAACACCTTTTGACCCCTTTGGCCGCTCGGAAGAACGCCGGATGGAGCGCGCCTTGATCAAGCAATATGAGAAAGACATGGCGGAATGGCTGCCCAAGGCGGGGCCAGACCGGATGGACGCGCTTGTGGCCCTGGCCGAATTGCCCCTGCAGATCAGGGGGTTTGGCGCGGTCAAGCAAGCGAATGAGGCCAAGGCGGCAAAGCGGCGCGAAGAACTGCTGGGCGCGCTGCGTGCCGGGCCAGCCCCAATGAAGCAGGCCGCTGAATAGCGGCCTGTCGGCTTCCCTGTCAGAAAACCTTTATCTCTGCGTTACATCCTCTCGCCATGACGGGGAAACAGCGTTAAAAGCTGCGCACTGATTATGAGGACCATGGCGATGCCACAGAGGCGTCAGGTTGCCCGCGACATATCCTACAGCTACTCGGCCACGACGCGGGGCGGGAAGGCGGTGATACGCCTGATGGAGAATGCCACGGGCCGTCTGTCCTTGATGAAACGCGCGCAGGGTTATGAGACCGAGATCGCCGAGGGGCGCGATTTCTGGCAGGTTATGGTGGAACGCTACGGCCTTGGGCTTGAGGTGATGGCGGGGCATCTGGATGACATTCCGAAGGACGGGCCGCTGATCGTCATTGCCAACCACCCCTACGGCATTCTCGATGGGCTGATGATGGGGCATATCCTGTCGGTGGTGCGCGGTGATTTCCGCATTCTCGCCAACAGCGTCTTTCGCAAGGCTGAGGATCTGAACAAGGTGATCCTGCCGGTCGATTTCGACGGCAGCAAAGAGGCACTGCGCCTGAACCTCGAAACCCGCAAGGCCGCGCTGGACTATCTGGGGCAGGGCGGGTGCATCGGGATTTTCCCGGGCGGCACGGTGGCGACTGGCGCTACACCCTTCGCGCGCCCGATGGATCCCGGCTGGCGCACCTTCACCGCCAAGATGATCGCCAAATCCGGTGCGCGCGTGGTGCCGATCTATTTTGACGGCCATACCTCGCGGCTGTTCCAACTGGCCAGCCACTTGCACAGCACCCTGCGCATGGGCCTTTTGATCAAGGAATTCCGCAAACGTGTGGATACACCGGTGCGGGTCTCCATCGGCCAACCCATCGCGCCCGAGCAGATCGCCGCAAGAGCCAGGGATGCGCGCGCGCTTATGGATTTCCTTAGAAAAGCGACGTATGAGTTATCCCCAATCCCGCTCAAATCCTATGAGTACGGGTTTGAGTTCGAGGAAAAACAAAAGAGCGGCGATGAGCCGCCTCGGCGCATATATTGAGTGGCAGGAGCCTGAACCATGGCAGTTGGCGTTTTCGATTCGGGCCTTGGCGGCCTCACGGTACTGGATGCAGTCAGCAAGCGGCTGCCGGATGTCCCCTTTGCGTATTTCGCGGACAGCGCTCATGCGCCTTATGGCGTGCGCGATGCGGATGACGTTTACAACCTGACCTGCGCCGCGACCGAACGGCTTTGGGACGAAGGCTGCGATCTGGTGATCCTCGCCTGTAACACGGCCAGCGCCGCAGCGCTGCGGCGGATGCAGGAAAGCTGGATTCCGCGTGACAAGCGGGTACTGGGCGTCTTTGTCCCGCTGATCGAGGCGCTGACCGAACGCCAGTGGGGCGACAACTCGCCTCCGCGCGAAGTGGCGGTGAAACATGTGGCCTTGTTTGCCACGCCCGCCACCGTGTCCAGCCGCGCCTTTCAGCGCGAACTGGCCTTCCGCGCGATTGGGGTCGATGTGGAGGCGCAGGCCTGCGGCGGTCTGGTCGATGCCATCGAAGAGGGCGACATGATCCTGGCCGAAGCGCTGGTGCGCTCGCATGTGGACGCGCTGAAACGCAAGATGCCAAAGCCCGAGGCGGCCATTTTGGGCTGCACCCACTACCCGTTGATGCAAGAGATATTCCAGGATGCCCTTGGCGCGGAGGTGGATGTCTACAGTCAGGCCAATCTGGTGGCCGAGTCGCTGGCCGACTATCTGACGCGCCATCCGGGAATGCTGGGCAGCGGCACCGACAGCTGTTTTTTGACCACCGGCAACCCCGAGAAAGTCTCGCGGCACGCGACACAATTCTTGCGTCGCAAGATTGAATTTTCCTCGGCCTGACAGGCCGCGATATTGGCGCGGGCCAAGGTCTTTGAAACAAGGCTCCGTTCAGCCCTTGGCCAACCGGAAACGATGGCGGCGCGTTGGGGACAATGAAGAGGATTGATCCCGGACCGCTGCGCCGATATAGCAACGGGCAATGAGACAACAGATGCTTGCCAAGACAGTCCGGTCCTTGCGACGATAACGCGCCAGCGCGGCACACGTCGCTTAGTCTTGGTTTTCCCTTGATCCCGGCGTTTTGGCCTGTCCCGGCGCCCCTCTACATTCAGGTTCTCACATGCCCCATTCCATCGCCATCATCGGCGCGTCCGGCTATACCGGCGCCGAGCTTGTCCGGCTGATTGCCACGCACCCGTCGTTTGAAATCAAAGCCCTGGCCGCAAATTCCAAGGCGGGGCAGAGCATGGCTCAGGTGTTTCCGCATCTGCGCCATCTGGATCTGCCGGATCTGGTGACATGGGAACAGATCGACTTTGACCAGATCGACCTGTGCTTCTGCGCCCTGCCGCACAAGACCAGTCAGGAAGTGATCTCGCAATTGCCGACGTCTGTGAAGATCGTTGATCTGAGCGCGGATTTCCGGCTCCGCGATCCTGCGGAATATGAAAAGTGGTATGGCAACAAACATGCTGCCATCGAAATGCAGAAAGAGGCGGTCTACGGGCTGACTGAGTTCTACCGCGCCGAAATTTCCAAAGCGCGGCTGGTGGCGGGCACCGGATGCAACGCGGCGACCGGTCAGTTCATTCTGCGGCCGTTGATTGCGGCCGGGGTGATTGATCTCGATGAGATCATCCTTGATCTGCAATGTGGCGTGTCGGGGGCAGGACGGTCCTTGAAAGAGAACCTGCTGCATGCCGAACTGTCCGAGGGGACAAATGCCTATTCGGTCGGCGGCACGCACCGGCATCTGGGCGAATTCGATCAGGAATTCAGCGCCATTGCCGGACGCGAGGTGAAAATCCAGTTCACGCCGCATCTTGGACCGTTCAACCGGGGCATTCTGGCGACGGCCTATGTGCGCGGGGATGTATCGGCGGTGCTGGAGACGCTCCAGAGCGCTTATGCTGAGGAGCCGTTTGTCGAGGTTCTCCCGATGGGCGAAACGCCGAGTACGCACCATGTGCGCGGCTCGAATTTTTGCCATATTGGTGTGGTTTCCGACCGTATCTCCGGGCGGACCATCGTGGTGGCGGCCCTGGACAATCTGACCAAGGGCAGTTCGGGGCAGGCGGTGCAGAACGCCAACCTGATGCTCGGCGAAGATGAGACGGCAGGCCTGATGCTTTCGCCTTGCTTTCCTTGATCCAAAGGGGCGCCTGAGGCGCACAGGTTGGTATGCGTTCAGGCCACGCAGGCCTTGGGGGCAAGCCCCCAAACCCCAGCCTGCGACTGGGTAAGTCCAAGCCTGAGACCGTTCGGGCGGAGCTTCGGGCGCGGCAAATCGCGCGGGGGCTTCGTTTCGTATTCTGAATCGCTTATATAGGTTTGGAACAACGCGTCGATTGCAGGAGGCCTCGGATGGCTTTGAAGTCGCTGAAAAAGAAACGCCGGATGCAGGTGATTGCACTGGCCTCGGTTGCCCTGATCGTCTCCACCGGTTTGATCGGCTATGCCATGCGCGACGGGATCAACTTTTTTCGCTCGCCGAGTCAGGTTTTCGATTCGCCCCCGAGCCCGTCTGAAACGTTCCGTATTGGCGGGCTTGTGGAAGAGGGATCGTTGGTGCGCGGGCAAGGCCACGAGATCCGCTTTAGCGTGACCGACGGCGGCGCGACCATTCCGGTGGTTTATACCGGTGTGCTGCCCGATCTTTTCGCCGAAAATCAAGGCATGGTCGGCACTGGGCGCTATGTGAATGGCACCTTTGAAGCGCATGAAATCCTTGCGAAACACGATGAAAACTACATGCCGAAAGAAGTTGTCGACGCGCTGAAAGAGCAGGGCGTTTACAAAGAGCCGGGCAGTTAGGCTTTCGGCAGCAGCAAGGTGGCGCTCAGGCCGCCTTCGGGGCGGTTTTCCAGGCTCAGGGCACCGCCGGATTGTTGCGCAAATCCCTTTACGGACGAAAGGCCAAGCCCGGGGCCCTGACCAACCGCTTTGGTTGTAAAGAAGGGCTCGGCCAGCATCGGCAAAGATTCCGCGTCCACTCCGGGCCCGTCGTCCTCGATCGTGATCGCCAAATAGGGCGGGGCGGATTCCGGCGCGCCGTCGGTTCCGGGGCGTTCGTTGACTACGCGGGACTTCAGCCAGATCGTGCCGCGCCCTTTCAGGGCATCCTGCGCATTCAGGCAAAGCTGTATCAAAACGGTGTCCAGCATGTCCCGGTCTGCAAAGACGGCAAAGTCGGGATCCTGTACCTCTGAATGCAGGGTAATGCCGCGATCCAGAAGGTCGTTCAGCAATGACGTCATGTGCGCATGCAGGCAGGAGGCCTTGAGAGCGACTGGACGCAAACGCGCGCGTCCGCTTGTGGCCAGCAACTGGCGCACGGTCATTGCTGCGCGCTGCGCGGCCAGTTGGGCATCATGGACCGCGCGGTCACGCTCCTTTTCGTCCATTACGGCGCTGTACAGCTCCAGATTTCCAAGGATTGCGGTCAGGATGTTGTTGAAATCATGCGCGACGCCGCCGACAAACTGGGTCAACGCACGGGCCTTTTGCGATTGCGCATAGCGCATCTGCGACGCGCGCAGCGCCTTGTTATGTGCCTGCTGTCCCAGAATGGCGCGATAATAGTAGGTCAACACGGCCAGACAGGCAAAGCTTGCGGCGGCGAGCTGGTAGATACCTTCCATTCGGGGCGCCAGAACGACGAACAAGACGATAATGGCAAAGGTAAATTGCACCGCATCGGATGCCGCAAGGATGGTATCAACATCGCCTCGGTGAAAATTGTAAAGCAGCAGTCCGACCAAGCCAATCGTCCCGACGAAGACATATGCCGTGCCTTCCAGCGTGATCAGGTAGAGCGGACAGGCAAGGAAAATGAGAGCCGAGATATTGTACAGCGCAAGGCAGACCACGAATTGCAGTTCACGGTTGCTCTTGGGTTTGACATGAAGAGCGACCGCAAAGACGAATTCGGCAAGAAGGTAGGCCGCGATCCAGTACAGGAAAAAGGCATTCCGCGTCGCGAGAAAAACCAGCGTTATGGAAATTGTAACAAGGACATAGCGAAACGCCGCCTCTGCCCAGGAACCAAAGTCTGCGCGCCGTAGTTTTTCAATTTTGGCGTCGACCGAATTGCCAAACATATGGTCCGTTCAAATCACTTAACTATTAGCCAGTTAAGCTACGCGCAAAACTTCCATTTGGGAAGAAAAACCGGAGGGTGGGTCCTTTGGGATGGCAATTACGGGGGCAGGCGTTTGGGGGCCACCACACCGGCGGCCCCTACGCAGTCTTATTTCAGGATCGACCGGCCTGCGTATTCGGCGGTCTCGCCCAGCAGCTCTTCGATGCGGATCAACTGGTTGTATTTGGCGAGCCGGTCCGACCGAGCCAGGCTGCCGGTCTTGATCTGACCGCAGTTGGTGGCAACCGCGAGATCGGCAATGGTTGCGTCCTCGGTTTCGCCAGAACGGTGCGACATGACGTTGGTCATGCGGGCGCGGTGTGCCATGTCAACGGCGCGCAGGGTTTCGGTCAGCGTGCCGATCTGGTTGACCTTGACCAGCATGGAGTTGGCGCAGCCGCTCTCGATCCCCATGGCAAGGCGCGCAGGGTTGGTGACGAACAGATCGTCGCCGACCAGCTGGATTTTTTCGCCCAGAACCTCGGTCAGGGTGCGCCAGCCGTCCCAGTCATCCTCGGCGCAGCCATCTTCGATCGAGATGATCGGGTAGTCGCTGCACAGCGCTGCAAGGTAGGCGACGTTTTCATCGGATGTCAGCGATTTGCCTTCGCCTTTCATCTCGTATTTGCCGTCCTTGAAATATTCAGTCGAGGCGCAGTCGAGCGCGAGGTAGATGTCTTCGCCCGGTTTGTAGCCGGCCTTTTCGATGGACTGCAGGATGAAATCCAGCGCTTCGCGGGTCGAGGCGATATTGGGGGCAAAGCCACCTTCGTCGCCGATGCCGGTGGACAGGCCCGCGGCGGACAGCTCTTTTTTCAGGGTGTGGAAAACTTCCGATCCCATGCGCACGGCGTCACGGATGTTCGTGGCGCTGACCGGCATGATCATGAATTCCTGAATGTCGATCGGGTTGTCGGCATGTTCGCCGCCATTGATGATGTTCATCATCGGGACGGGAAGCACGCGGGCCGAGGTGCCGCCGACATACCGGAACAGCGGCTGGCCAGTGAAGTCCGCGGCGGCCTTGGCCACGGCCAGCGACACACCAAGGATGGCGTTGGCGCCAAGGCGGCCTTTGTTGTCGGTGCCGTCGAGTTCGCACATCGCCATATCGATGGCGACCTGTTCGGTAGCGTCGTAGCCAAGGATCGCCTCGGCAATCTCGCCGTTCACGGCGGCGACGGCTTCCAACACGCCTTTGCCCATGTAGCGCGACTTGTCACCATCGCGCTTTTCGACGGCCTCGTGCACGCCGGTAGAGGCGCCAGAGGGGACAGCGGCGCGGCCCATGGTTCCGTCTTCGAGGGTGACGTCGACCTCGACGGTCGGGTTGCCCCGGCTGTCCAGAATTTCGCGGGCGTGGATGTCGATGATGGTGCTCATGGGGTCGGTCCCTTTGGCGATTAAATTTGCTGCTGTCATATCAGGCATGGCGAGAATGTAAACAATTCCGTTAACGCTAACGGAGCCTTGTGGCAGGGGGTTGCGCTAACGATCGCCGCTAACGGCGACACGGGCGAGCCGCCTTTCGCGCAGGAAACTGTAAAGCCCGGCGCCAAGGATCAGCGCACCGCCGACCAAGGTCCAAGTGTCTGGCCAAACACCGAAAACCACGATGCTCAGAAGGGTCGCAAAGATCAGCCGCGTGTAGCGAAAGGGCGAGACGATCGAAGCCGGTGCCATGCGCATGGCGGTTGTGATCGACAGATATCCGGCGGTGGTCACAAAGACCGCGCCTAGAATGAACCACAGCGTTGCCGGATCGGTTGTCAGGGGCCTTTCGGCCATGGCCAGCAGGATCAGCCCCGGAATGATCGTGGCCATGAACCCCCATGTGGAGATCGCCAGCGCCGGGACATGCAGGGGTGACAGCCGGGTGACCAGATCGCGGGCCGACAACGCGGTGATGCCCATGACTGCGAAAAGCTCCCAGCCGGTAAAGCTGGCGCCAAAGGGGCGAATGACGATCAGCATGCCAATCAGCCCGACGATCACCGCCAGCCAGCGACGCCAGCCCACTTCTTCCCCGAGGAACAGCGCGGCGCCCATGGTCACGACCAGTGGCCCGGCCTGGGTAATGGCGGCGAAAACCGGCAACGATGTGTTGGCGACGCCGACAATCATGCCGACGGCGGCGACGATCTCAAGTGCGTTGCGCAGAAAGATCATCGGGTGCAGCGCGTCGGCCGTGAAGATCGCCACGCGCCGCAGCCTTGCCAGCAGGATGAACAGCAAGGTGCCGCCAACACTGAGCAGCAACATGGTCTGCCCGATCGAGGCAACCTGCGTCGACAGTTTGATGAAGGTATCCGTCCCGGCCAGGAGAGCCATGGCCAGGATCATCAGGAAAATAGCGCGAAGAGTGTCCAAATCAGGTGATCACATCCGGTTCGTTGCGGCCGGTGCGCGCCTTGATCTGCGCCAGTTCCTCGGCGGCGGCGATGACCTTGGACAATGCCGCTTGGGCGTCCATATCCAGCGCCTCGGTTTCCACGGTCTCGAGATAGACGCGCAACGTGGCGCCGACCGTGCCTGTGCCGGACAGGCGCAGCACGACGCGGGCACCGCCGTCAAAGCTGATGCGGATGCCCTGCTTGGCACTGCGCGAGCCGTCAATGGGATCGTCGTAGGCGAAATCATCTGCTGCGGTCACGGTCAGCCCCGCGACGCTTGTGCCGGGCAAGTCAGCCAAGCGGGCGCGCAGATTGTCCATCAAAGCGTTGGCCGCTTCGGCATCGACACCTTCGTAATCGTGGCGGGAATAATAGTTGCGCCCGTAGGTTTTCCAGTGATCGGCCATCAGATCGGCCACCGAAATCTGCCGCTTGGCGAGGATGTTCAGCCAGAACAGTACTGCCCAAAGGCCGTCCTTTTCGCGCACATGGTCGCTGCCGGTGCCTGCGCTTTCTTCCCCGCAGAGCGTTGCGCGGCCAGCGTCCAGAAGATTTCCGAAGAATTTCCAGCCGGTCGGGGTTTCAAAACATTCGATGCCAAGCGACTCGGCGACCCGGTCCACCGCCTTTGAGGTCGGCATGGAGCGTGCAACGCCTTTCAGACCACCCGCATAACCCGGCACCAGCGTCGCATTGGCCGCCAGGGCAGCAAGGCTGTCCGAAGGGGTGACGTAGATGCCGCGCCCTACGATCATGTTGCGGTCGCCGTCGCCATCGCTGGCCGCGCCGAAATCGGGCGCGTCCGGACCCATCATCTCATCGACCAGGGGTTTTGCCCAGATCGGGTTCGGGTCCGGGTGACCCTTGCCGAAATCGGTCGAGGGCACGCCGTTGATCACGCTGCCCGGCGCCGCGCCCAACCTGTCTTCGAGGATGGCCTTGGCATAGGGGCCGGTGACCGCATGCATGGCATCAAAGCGCAACCGAAAGCCGCCCGCGAACATTGCTTTGAGCGCCTCGAAGTCAAAGATCTGCTCCATCAACTCGGCGTAATCGGCGACCGGATCGACCACCTCGATGGTCATGCCGCCCAAGGTGCTTTCGCCGATGGCAGACAGGTCGATGTCTTGCGTTTCATAGATCAGGTATTCGCTGATCTGTTGCGTGGCGGCATAGATTTTTGCGGTGACGTTTTCAGGCGCGGGGCCACCATTGGCGGTGTTGTACTTGACGCCAAAGTCGCCCTCGGGGCCGCCGGGGTTGTGGCTGGCTGAAAGGATGATCCCGCCGTCTGCTTTGCGCTTGCGGATCAGGTTCGAGGCTGCCGGGGTCGAAAGCAGGGCGTTCTGCCCGACGATCACCTTGGCTGCGCCCGAGGCCGCGGCCATGCGCAGAACCACCTGCGATGCTTCGGTGTTGAAGTGGCGCCCGTCGCCGCCCAGCACAAGGGTCTTGCCCTGGACACCGCCGATGCCGTTCCAGATCGACTGGATGAAATTCTCAAGGAAGTGGTGCTTCTGAAACTCGGGTGTGGTCTTGCGCAACCCCGAGGTGCCGGGCTTTTGGCCCGCGATGGGCTGGGTGGCAACGGTCTGAATGCTCATGATGTTGGCCTCGGCTGTGCTGATAACGTTAACAAAGGTATCGCGTGGAACAGGCCAGCGTGCAAGTCTGGCGGTGCGCTGAGGGCAATCTTTCGAATTGCGCCGCGGGGTTGGCGCTGCGCGCCCCGTGGGGGCAAAGCATCGGCGCTCAGGGCAGGCACAGGTTATTGGCAGGAAAAGTTGTTCTGAGGCTTTGAACGTCCATGTGTCTAGCGGGGAGTTGGATGGCGCTCGGTTCCGCGCCTTGCATGTACCCCGTCTTTTTTGCAGGCGTTTTCCATGGCAAGTCCAATTGTTGGTACCGCAGGGGATGACGCATTGCAGGACACCCCGGGCAACGACATTCTGAACGGGAACGAGAAAAGCGGCATTCAGTCTGGCGCGGACAGCGATGACGTCCTGAATGGTTGGACTGGAAACGACACGCTTGAAGGCGGTGCCGGCAACGATGTCGTGCTCAATCTCCCCGGTTTCCTGAAGGTTATCGTTCTTGAAAATCTGTCCATTGCCGACCTGAGCGCGGATGACTTCCTGTTCTGAGCCAAGCTTGGATCTGGCCGTTCACTCTGCCAAACGCTCGGCCAGATGGCCTGCGCAACCGGTCAGGGCGGCGTAATCGTCATCCACCAGATGGACCGGAAATTGCGTCATATAGGGGCCAAAGCGGCCCTTGTCGGCAAAGCTTTCGGCAAAGCCAAGGCGCAGCAGGTGCGGGCCAAAGTGGCGCACAACCCCGCCGACCAGATAGACGCCGCCAAAGGGCAGGGTGATCAACGCAAGGTTCCCGGCATAGCGGCCCATGAAGCGCACGAACAGTTTGGCGGCATGGGTCGCGCGGGGATCGCCGTTTTCAAAGGCCTGCATGATGGCGCCCGCGTCCAGCGGCGCGCTGTCATCACCGGCCTCATGGCTGAGCCAGGCATGGATACGCTCAAAGCCGCGCCCTGACAGAACATCCTCAAGGCCCGGCGTGCCGTGCTTTTGCGCCACCCATTCCTTGAGGCGCAGTTCTTCTTCGGTCTGGACAGGCAGGGTGATGTGACCGGCCTCGGCGGGGGGCACCACGGTCTGGCCGCCCATGTGATAGACCGGCGAGGCATTGAGCCCGGTGCCGACATTGACCACTAGTCGGGTCGCGTTGGCCTCTGCCGGGCGCCCCGGCAATATCGGCTTTTGCGAGTGATGATCCAGATGCGCCACCGCAAAGCCCTGCGCCTGCATGTCGTTCAGCACCGAGACAACCTTTGCGCCGGTTTCTGCCGCGATGCTGTCGGCGGCGATGCTCCAGCTGAGGTTGGTCATCTGCCCGACGCCATCCTTGACCGGACCGGCCATGTCGACGCAGACGGCGTGCGGGCGGGCGTCCGTGCCTGCCAGGAAATCGCGCAGGATCACCTCGATCCCGGACTGGTCGGCGTTGCGGTAGCGTTTGACCGTGTGCATCTGCACCTGTGTGCCGCGCGAAAAAGCCACCCGTGTGTTGGTTCCGCCAATATCGGCGACCACTGCCAGTTGATCCGTCATGCTACCGCCTCAAGCTGTTTGCCAGTGCGTGGTAAGAGGCTTTGGGCGTGCGTTCAAGCGTGTCAAAGTTCACATGGACCAAACCAAAGCGTTGTTCATAGCCGCAGGCCCATTCGTAATTGTCCAGCAGGCTCCAGATATAATAGCCTTTTACCGGCACGCCTTCGGCGATCGCCTTCCGCACTTTGTCCATGTGGGCATTGAGATAGGCGATGCGCTGCGGGTCATCGACATTGCCGTTTTCGATCACATCCGGCGAGGCAAGGCCGTTTTCGGTGACGATCAGCGGCAGATCGCCTGTGTAGTCACGCGCGGTCCGGGTGAGGAAGTTGTACAGGCCTTCCGGGTATATCTCCCATCCCATGAGGGTCTTTGGCAGGGGGCCTTCGATCTCTTTCAGGGCGGGCCATGGGCCGGCGTCCGGGCCGATCAGCTTGCGCGTATAGTAGTTCAGGCCGCACCAATCGACCGGGGTGGTGATGGTTGGAAAGTCGTCCTGCCAGTTCTGCGGCATGTGCGGCTCCAGCTCTTCGAGGACATTTGCCGGGTATGCGCCCTTGAACACGCCGCTGAGATACCAGTGGTTATAAATGCTGTCGTATAGCGCGGCTTTGCCCTGAGCCTCGGGGGAGCCGTCTGCCGGGGTGGCCCATTCCAGATTGAAGACCGCCCCGAGGTTATCCATGCCCAGATCGCGCATGGTCTGGATCGCCGTACCGTGGGCCAAAAGCACATGGTGCATGGCGCGGGCGGTGGCGCGAATGTCGCGCAGGCCGGGGGCGTGGTAGCCCATGAAATGCGACAGCCAGGCGACGCACCACGGCTCGTTTATCGGGGCGACGGAATACATCCGGTCGCCGATCCGCGACATCAGCGTTTGGGTATAGTCGCCGAACCACGAGGCAATGTCGCGGTTTCGCCAGCCACCAAGATCGGCCAGCGCCGAGGGCAGTTCCCAATGGTACAGCGTGGCGCAGGGCTTGATGCCGCGTTCCAGCATGGCGTCGGTCAACCGGTCGTAAAAGTCGAGCCCTTCGGGGTTGGCGGTCTTGCCATCGGGCATGACCCGCGCCCATGATGTCGAGAACCGATAGCAGTCCAGCCCGGCCGCCGCGACAAGATCAAGATCTTGTTCGTAGCGGTGATAGTGATCCACCGCGATCGCGCCGTTTTCGGCGTTCTTTACGTTGCCGGGCGTGGCGGAAAAATCGTCCCAATGGGTGCGGCCCGCGCCGCCAAAGCTGTGGCCCTCGATCTGATAGCTCGACGTGGCAACCCCGAACAGGAAGTCATCGGGGAAATCTTTGCGTGTATATTTCATGGCGTCCTCAGGTGGGGGCGGGGGCGGTCGAGCTTCCGATGATCAACTCGGCTTCCATCAGTTCCGTCAATGGGCCTTGGCCCGGCTCATCGATCAATTGCAACAGCATTTCCGCCAAGCGCGCCCCCGCCGTCCGAACGGAGGAGCGTGTGGCGGTGAAAATCGGAACGTCATGGCCATTCTTGAGATAGCTCAGATCGTCGTCATGGGTGATGACTGACACATCTCGCCCCATTTCCAGCCCGCGTTCGTGGATGGCGCGGCGCACGCCAATGGCTGTGATCATGGAGGCGGCAATAAAAGCAGTTGGCGGGGTGTCGCTGGCCAGCATGTCGCTGGTCGCAGTATAGCCAAAGATCTCGGTCATTTCGGCCGAACGCATCAACCCGGGATCAATCGCTATGCCGCGATTGTTCAAGGCCTGCTCATATCCCATGCGGCGGCGATGAGCGAAGTCCATGAACTCCAGACCATTGATCAGCCCGATCTTGCGGTGGCCCAGATCCAGAAGAAAGTCCGTTGCACGTTGAAATGCCCGGCTGTTGTTGGTGTCCAGATAGGAATAAGGCGTATTCACTTCGGAGGCGCGGCCATGGACAACGAAGGGCAACTTCAGGTTGTGCAGCAATTCGATCCGCCGGTCCGCCATGCGAGGGCCATGCACGATGATTCCATCGACATTGCCGCGCGCCTTGATTGACTGATAAGCGGCCTCTTCCTTGCTGTCCTCGACCAGAGAGATCACCACCTCGTAGCCGTGTTTTGCGTAGGTCACACCGGCCCCGGCAATGAAATCGCCAAAGATCGGGTTGACCATTTCATGTTGGTCAGAGACCGGCAAAACGTGCCCGATGGCCTTGGCACGCCCCGTGGCAAGGCCCTGCGCACGCGCATTCGGGCTATAATTCATGGCCTGTGCGGTCTTGAGAACCTTCTCGCGGGTCTTTTCGCTGACTTCGGGATAGCCGTTCAAGGCACGGCTAACCGTGGTCTGCGACAGGCCAAGATGCTGAGAGAGTTCTTTGAGGTTCATGAGTCTATACGAACCAAAGCGATTTGGATTTGTAAAGATATTCATGTGCCCGCGCCGAAAGAAAAATCTGGGGCGCTGCACGATAATTCTGCGCATTGGCGTAATTTTATAGCGGTTTGAGAAGGTCTTGGATTGACAGAATCCGAGAATCAAGCAATTGCTGATCCATCCAAAGCGCTTTGGTTAAAACTTATCGTTTGCTCATGCGCCGGACTGGTACATCATTGGCGTACAAAAACAGACTAACGGGAGGACTTCCATGAAACGAACTTATCTAATGGGCGTGGCCGTCGCGGCGTTGACCGCTGGCGCTGCGCAGGCTGAACAAATCACCGTCTTCGGGCCGTGGATCGGCGCAGACCAGGAACATGTCGAGGCCGTGCTGAGTGCCTTTGCGGAAAAATCCGGCCACGACGTGCGCTATACCGGCTCCGACAGCTTTGAGCAGCAGATCGTGATCGACACCGAAGCGGGCAGCGCGCCCAACGTATCGGTGTTTCCGCAGCCCGCCCTGGCCGCAAGCCTGGCCGAGCGCGGTTTCCTGACGCCGCTCAGGGACGGTACGGCTGATTGGGTCCGGGACAACTATGCCGCTGGCCAATCCTGGGTTGATCTGGGCACATACGGCGACGAAAATGGCGACGATCAGCTGTTCGGCTTTTTCTATAAGGTCGATCTGAAATCGCTGGTCTGGTACGTGCCTGAAAACTTTGAGGATGCCGGTTACGAAGTGCCCCAATCCATGGAGGAGCTGAAGGCGCTGACCGAACAGATCGTCGCAGATGGCGAAACCCCGTGGTGTATCGGTCTGGGCAGTGGCGGCGCGACCGGCTGGCCGGCCACCGACTGGGTCGAAGACATGATGCTGCGCACCCAGAGCCCCGACGTCTATGACCAGTGGGTAAGCAACGAGATCCCGTTTACCGATGAGCGTGTGGTCGGAGCGATCGACGAATTCGGCTGGTTCGCGCGCAATGACGACTTTGTTGCCGGTGGCGCCGCGGCCGTGGCCTCGACCGACTTCCGCGACAGCCCCAAGGGCATGTTTGAAGCACCGCCGCAGTGCTACATGCACCGTCAGGCGTCGTTCATCCCGTCGTTCTTCCCCGAAGGCAGCGTTGTTGGCGAAGATGTCGATTTCTTTTACTTCCCGGCCTACGCCGAGAAGGAGCTGGGCAACCCGGTGCTGGGTGCAGGGACGCTGTGGGCGATCACCAACGAAAACGAGGCCGCGCACGAGCTGATCGCGTTCCTCGAAACCCCCGAAGCGCATGAGATCTGGATGGGCCGCAAGGGCTTTCTGACGCCGCACAAGGGGGTCGATCTCGACAAGTTCAGCGACCCGACGCTGCGCAAGATGAACGAAATCCTGCTGGGCGCGACGACCTTCCGGTTTGATGCCTCGGACCTGATGCCGCCCGCCGTTGGGCAGGGCAGCTTCTGGACGGGCATGGTCGACTACACCGGCGGCAAGTCCGCAGCCGATGTGGCAAAGGAAATCCAGGACAGCTGGCCGAAATAACGCCGGGTTCCTGATGCGATAAGGACCGGCCCGGAAGTGCCCGGACCGGTCCACAGAAAGGCGCCAAGCGCCATTTGCGGGGGAGGGAAACATGCATCCAGCACTTCAGGGCCTGATGACGATCATCATCGGTGTCGGCGGCTGCGTCGGGTATTTTTATCTGTCAAACCAGTTGCTTGATAAAGTGATCTTTCCGTTCCGGCACGATGATGCCGGGCGCAACATCAACCGCGCCAATATGGTCAGGCCGTGGTTGTTCCTGTTTCCCGCAATCTTTGCGCTGGGACTATATCTGGCCTATCCGGTCGTTGAAACGCTGCGCCTGTCGCTGACCGATCGCAACGCCGGCGGGGCATTTGTCGGATTGCAGAATTACAGCCAGATGCTGAATGAGCCAAAGTTCTGGGAGGCCATGCGCAACAACATGCTGTGGCTGATCGTGGTGCCGGCGGCCTCGACCGCGTTTGGCCTGCTGGCGGCGCAGTTGACCGACCGGATCAAGTGGGGCGCCTTTGCCAAGTCGCTGATTTTTATGCCGATGGCAATTTCCTTTGTCGGAGCCTCGGTGATCTTCAAGCTGATCTATGACGCGCGGGCGGCGGACCAGCCGCAGATTGGCGTGCTGAATGCGGTCTGGCTGCAATTTGATGGCGGGTTCGGCAGTGTGCTGATGCTCAAAGTGGTGCCTTTGCTCATTGTTCTGAGCTTTGCGGCGATGGTGGCTTATGTCGGCTGGATCCTGATCCATCCGCTGATCGGCGGGCAAGGACGCTCGGGCTTCAAGGTGCTGCGGGTGCTGGCGGCGGCGATTGCCGCCTGGCTGGTGGTGATTTCCCTGTTGCAGATCGTCGATATCGTGACGGCAAGCCTGCCCTACGGAGAGCCGCAGCAATGGCTTACACTGGACTTCTACAACAACTTTTTCCTGATGGTGGTGCTGATCTGGATCCAGACCGGCTTTGCCATGGTGATCCTCAGCGCGGCGCTGCGCGGTATCCCCGAAGAGACGATCGAGGCGGCCATCGTGGATGGCGCCAACCCGTTTCAGGTGTTCTTCAAGATCAAGGTGCCGCAGATCATGGGGACCATCGTGGTCGTCTGGACGACGATCACCTTGGTGGTGCTGAAGATCTTTGACATCGTGTTTGCGATGACCAACGGCCAGTGGGAAACCCAGGTTCTGGCCAACTATATGTACGACAAACTGTTCCGCGCAGGGGATTGGGGTGTGGGATCGGCCAGTGCCATCGTGATCATGTTGCTGGTGTCACCAATCCTGATCTGGAACGTGTACAACGCGCGCAAAGAAATGCGCTGAGGGGGATAGGCTTATGGATAATATCGCAGGTAGCAAATCCTCTTTGACATGGGCGGTTCATCTGTCGGTCGTGTTCCTGGTGGCGATTTGGCTGTTCCCGACCGTCGGGCTGTTCGTGTCGTCGTTTCGGACGGGCGATCAGATCACTGGATCGGGCTGGTGGGCGTCGATGTTCCCGACCGAAGCGGTCGAGCAACTCCGCAGCGCTGACCCGGATGAGGCGCGGGTGGCTCAGGGCGCGCGCTTTGTGGTGCAGGGCAACCTTTTCGTTGAGGCGGGGACGACACCGGGCGACAGCAAAGTCTCGGCTTGGGGCACCTCGTCCCGCGATGTGGCGGCGTACGGACCGGGCGAGACTGCCGATATGGGGGACGGCGAGACGATGAGCGTCACTGAGTCCGGCGATTACGTCTGGAGCGGCAATGACGAGCAGATTTCCGGACGCGGGCAGCGGGTCTTTGTCACCGTTGAAAAGGCTCCCGAGTTCACCACCGCCAACTATGACCGCGTGCTGTTTTCCGGCAATGTCACGGACAGCATGGCCAAGGCGTTCTTCAACACGCTGACCGTGACGGTGCCGGCAACGATCATCCCGATCGTGGTTGCGGCTTTTGCGGCCTACGCGCTGGCCTGGATGGATTTTCCGGGGCGGGCACTGTTGGTGGCCTTTGTGGTGGGACTGCTGGTTGTGCCGCTGCAACTGGCGCTGATCCCGCTGCTGAAACTGCACCTGTCCATTGGCATCGGCAAAGGCTACTTGGGGGTGTGGCTGGCGCATACGGCCTTTGGCCTGCCATTGGCGATCTACCTTCTGCGCAACTACATGGTCGGGCTGCCGCGTGACATCATCGAGAATGCGCGGGTGGACGGGGCGACGGATTTCCAGATCTTCACCAAGATCATTCTGCCATTGTCCTTCCCGGCGCTGGCCTCGTTTGCGATCTTCCAGTTCCTTTGGACGTGGAACGATCTTCTGGTGGCAAAGGTGTTCCTGATTGATGCGACTGGTCAAACAACGGTCATGACCAACCAGATCGTTGAACTGCTGGGCACTCGCGGGGGCAACTGGGAAATTCTGGCCACGGCCGCCTTCGTTTCCATTGCCGTGCCGCTGGCCGTCTTCTTTGCCATGCAAAAGTATCTCGTGCGCGGTCTTCTGGCTGGCTCGGTGAAATAGAAAATCTCAGCCCCGGGACCACGGCCCCGGGGCGACAGACGAAAGGTCGCGGGGCACCCCGGGGCTTGGAGGCACCATCATGAACGCAGAGGCGAAAATCGATATGTCGAAAACGCTGACAACCGATCCAGACTGGTGGCGCGGTGCGGTGATTTACCAAATCTATCCGCGCAGCTATCAAGACAGCAATGGCGACGGGGTCGGAGACCTTTTGGGGATCACCCACCGTCTGCCGCATATCGCTTCACTCGGTGTTGATGCGATCTGGATCTCGCCATTCTTCAAATCGCCAATGAAGGATTTTGGCTATGACGTCAGCGATTATTGCGATGTCGATCCGATGTTCGGCTCTCTGGCGGATTTCGACGCGTTGATTGGCATGGCGCATCAGTTGGGATTGCGGGTGATGATCGACCTCGTGTTGTCGCACACCTCGCAGGATCATCCATGGTTCGAGGAAAGCCGCGCGGACAAGACCAATGACCGCGCCAACTGGTACGTCTGGGCCGATGCGAAGCCCGATGGCACCCCGCCGAACAACTGGCTGTCGATCTTTGGCGGCTCGGCCTGGGAATGGGATTCGCGGCGCTGCCAGTATTACATGCACAACTTCCTGACCTCGCAGCCGGATCTGAATTTCCACGAACCGCAGGTGCAGGAGGCGCTGCTGAAGGTGGCCGAGTTCTGGCTGGATCGCGGGGTCGATGGCTTCCGTCTGGATACCATCAACTTCTACGTTCACGATCAGGAGTTGCGCGACAACCCGGCACTGTCCGAAGACAAGCGCAACCCGATCAGCGCACCCGCCGTGAATCCCTATACCTGGCAGGAACATCTTTACGACAAGAACCGCCCCGAGAACCTTGAGTTCCTGCGCAAGCTGCGCACGCTGATGAACCGCTATAACGCGGCCGCCGTTGGCGAGGTGGGCGATGACCTCTACGGGCTTGATATTCTGGGCGAATATACCTCGGGCGGGGACAAGGTTCAGATGAGCTATGCGTTTGAGCTGCTGTCCTCCGTGCCTCCGACCGCCGAATATGTCGCCAGCGTCATGGACCTTGTCGATGAAAAGGCGCCCAACGGCTGGGTGTGCTGGGCCTTTTCCAACCACGATGTGCCGCGCCACATCTCGCGCTGGAACCTGCCGGATGCGGCGGCGCGGGCCTATACCACGCTGATGATGTGCCTGCGTGGCTCGGTCTGCCTGTATCAAGGCGAAGAGCTGGGCCTGCCCGAAGCCGATCTTAACTTTGAGGATCTTCAGGACCCTTACGGCATCCAGTTCTGGCCCGAGTTCAAGGGCCGCGATGGCTGCCGCACGCCGATGGTCTGGGACAACAACAACCAGAACGGCGGCTTTACCAGCGGCAACCCCTGGTTGCCGATCAGCCATGATCATCTGCCGCGCGCGGTGTCCGAGCAGGAAAGGGACCCCGGGGCGCTGCTGCACCACTATCGAAAGGCGATCCATTTTCGCCACTCGCACAGGGCTTTGGTCAAGGGGACACACGACAAGGTGCAAGCCACAGGCAGTGTGGTGCATTTTCTGCGTGAAGATGAAAATGAGACAATCTTTGTCGCGGTGAACCTGTCCGGCGAGCCTTGGACAATCGACATGCCAGAGGGAAAGTGGCACCAGATCGGCATCGAACTGGGCAGCACAGGACCGGCTCCCGATGGCAAACTGCATCTTGGCCCATGGCAGCCAGCGCTGGCGCTGTGTCAATCGGCATAACGGATAACGATAGAAGGAGGGGGAGGCATGGCCAATCTAAAGCTGAAGGGGGTCGAAAAGACCTATGGCGGCGCGGTCAACGTGCTCAAGGATATCAACCTTGAAATTGAGCAGGGTGAGCTGATCGTTTTTGTCGGACCGTCTGGCTGTGGCAAGTCCACGCTTTTGCGGATGATCGCAGGTCTTGAAAAGATCACTGGCGGCACGCTTGAAATCGACGGGCAGGTGGTGAATGACGTGCCCCCCGCGCAGCGTGGCATTGCCATGGTGTTCCAGTCCTATGCGCTTTACCCGCATATGACCGTGCGCGAGAACATGTCATTTGCTTTGAAACTGGCCAAGAAATCGCAGGCCGAGATCGACGAGGCGGTGAACCGCGCAGCCAAGATGCTGCAACTGGAAGAGTATCTGGATCGCCTGCCCAAGGCGCTTTCGGGTGGCCAGCGACAGCGGGTGGCGATTGGCCGGTCGTTGGTGCGCGACCCCAAGGTCTATCTGTTCGACGAGCCGCTTTCGAACCTTGACGCCGCGCTACGTGTGGCGACGCGGATCGAGATCGCGCAGCTCAAAGAACAGATGCCTGACCGCACGATGATCTATGTGACCCACGATCAGGTCGAGGCGATGACCCTGGCCACCCGGATTGTGGTGCTGGCGAACAAGGGGATAGCGCAGGTCGGCTCACCCCTCGATCTATACGAGCGGCCGAACAGCGAATTCGTCGCGCAATTCATTGGCTCGCCCTCGATGAACCTTCTTCCGGGCGAAGTGACGGGCACAGGGCCCCAGACCCGGGTCAAGCTGGCCGGCGGCGGCGAGGTGCTGTCGGATTATCCCACCAGCGAGGCGGACATGGGGCTGAAGGTCAACGTTGGCGTGCGCCCCGAAGATATGATTGAGACATTGGGCGCCGAATACGTCTATTCCGGCAAGGTGGATTTCACCGAAGCCTTGGGTGAGGTGACGCTGCTGTACTTCCAGCCCGAAGGCGTCGCGGACCCGGTGATCGCCAAGCTGCCGGGAATCCACCGGGATGCGCGCGGATCCGAGATTCGGCTCGGCGCTGAGCCGTCGAAGATGCATCTGTTCGCCAACGGGGTGTCGCTGCTGTATCGCTAGGTTTGATCCAACGGTGCGCGCCTTGCGGCGCGCGCCGTTTTGTATTGCGTTCAGGCCACGCAGGCCTTGGGGGCGCTGCCCCCAAACCCCCGGGATATTTCCGGACCAGTGAAAGGCTTAGCGGGTGATTTCACCACCAGCGCTTTGCCAATGGCCGAGGCCGCCGATGTTGTGGACCTCTTCGTGTCCCATGCGTTGCAGCATCATTTTTGCCATCGAGGAGCGTGCGCCCGAAGCGCAGTAGACCGCAATCGGCTTGCCTTTCTTCAGTTCCGGAAGGCATTCGGGGCTGCGCGGATCGGCACGCATTTGCAGGGTCGCGCTTGGGATTTCCAATGCGCCTTTGGCTTTGCCTGACATGCGAACTTCCATCGGGTCGCGGATGTCGATCACGATGATGTCCTGTGTGGCACTGCGTGTGATCGCCTCTTGCGGGGTCATATCGCCGCTGTGCGCGGCATTGTTCAGAAATGCAAACATTGAGCGTCTCCTGGGCTGTTGCCCAAGAGATATACATTCTGTAAATTGAATGTAAAGAGGAAAGCCTCACGTTCCCTTAATGTTCTCAATTTTCCATTGGCGATCCTTTCGGTTTCGCCTATCTGTTAGTCGGTCGTGAATCCGGGGTACGAAATGGCTGAGTTGAAATATATCGAAGTGCGCGGGGCGCGCGAACATAACCTCAAGTCCATTGACGTGGATATCCCGCGTGATGAATTGGTGGTGATTACCGGGCTGTCAGGGTCAGGAAAATCGTCTTTGGCCTTTGACACGATATATGCGGAAGGGCAGCGGCGCTATGTCGAATCGCTGAGCGCCTATGCCCGGCAATTCCTTGATATGATGGAGAAACCTGACGTCGATCATATCAGCGGCCTGTCCCCGGCGATTTCGATTGAACAAAAGACGACCAGCAAGAACCCGCGCTCGACCGTCGGCACGGTGACCGAGATTTACGACTATATGCGGCTGCTGTTTGCGCGGGTTGGCACGCCCTTTAGTCCGACCACCGGACTGCCCATCGAGGCGCAGCAGGTGCAGGACATGGTTGATCGGGTGATGGCGCTGGAAGAGGGGACGCGCGCCTTTTTGCTGGCGCCGATCGTGCGCGACCGCAAGGGCGAGTACCGCAAGGAGTTCCTTGAGCTGCGCAAGCAGGGGTTTCAGCGGGTGAAGGTGGACGGCGAATTCCACGAGTTGGACAACCCGCCGACGTTGGACAAGAAGTTTCGCCATGACATCGACGTGGTGGTGGATCGGGTTGTCGTGCGCGAGGGGATGGAGACCCGGCTGGCGGACTCGTTCCGCACTGCGTTGGATCTGGCCGATGGTATCGCGATCCTTGAGACGGCACCCAAAGCGGCGGACGGCGAAGACGCGCCTGCGCCTGAACGCATGACATTTTCCGAGAATTTTGCCTGTCCTGTCAGCGGCTTCACCATCCCCGAGATCGAGCCGAGGTTGTTTTCCTTCAACGCGCCGTTTGGGGCATGTCCGGAATGTGACGGCCTTGGGGTGGAGCTGTTCTTTGACGAACGGCTGGTGGTGCCGGACCAGACGCTGAAGATTTCCGATGGCGCACTGGCGCCCTGGCGCAAAGGCAAGAGTCCGTATTTCCTGCAGACGATCGATGCCATCGCCAAGCATTACGAGTTCGACAAGAAGGCCCGCTGGAAAGACCTTCCGGCGCATGTGCAGCAGGTGTTCCTTTACGGGTCGGGCGATGAGGAAATCCAGTTCCGCTATGACGAGGGCGGGCGGGTGTATCAGGTCAGCCGCAGCTTTGAAGGCGTCATTCCGAATATGGAACGCCGCTATCGCGAAACCGATTCGAACTGGATTCGCGAAGAGTTCGAGCGCTATCAGAACAACCGGCCTTGCGGCGCCTGTGGCGGCTATCGTCTGCGCGAAGAGGCCTTGGCGGTCAAGATCGGTCCAGCCAAGGGCGGACCGGATGAATTGCTGCACGTGGGGCAGGTGGTTCAGATGTCGATCCGCGAGGCCTTTGAGTGGTGCGGATCGGTGCCCGAGGCGCTGAGCAAGCAAAAGAACGAAATCGCCAAGGCGATCCTCAAGGAAATCCGTGAACGGCTTGGGTTCCTGAACAACGTTGGGCTGGAATACCTGACGCTGTCGCGCGCCGCCGGAACGCTGTCGGGCGGCGAAAGCCAGCGGATCAGGCTGGCCAGCCAGATCGGCAGCGGGCTGACCGGGGTGCTGTATGTGCTGGACGAACCCTCGATCGGGTTGCACCAGCGCGACAACTCGCGCCTTCTGGACACTCTGAAAAACCTGCGCGATCAAGGCAATACGGTGATCGTGGTCGAACACGACGAAGAGGCGATCCGCGAGGCGGATTATGTCTTTGACATCGGACCGGGCGCCGGGGTGCACGGCGGTCAAGTGGTGGCCAAGGGCACGCCTGCGGAAATCATGGCGGACCCGGCCAGCGTCACCGGTCAATACCTGTCAGGTCTTCGCGAAATCCCCGTTCCCGCCGAGCGGCGCAAGGGGAACAAGAAAAAGCTGACGGTGGTCAAGGCGACAGGCAACAATCTGCGCGAGGTGACGGCTGAATTCCCGCTGGGCAAGTTTGTCTGCGTGACGGGGGTTTCCGGCGGCGGCAAGTCGACTCTGACGATCGAAACGCTGTTCAAGACCGCCAGCATGGCGCTGAATGGCGCGCGGCAGACACCGGCCCCTTGCGAAACGATCAAGGGGCTGGAGCATCTGGACAAGGTGATCGACATCGACCAGCGCCCCATCGGGCGCACGCCGCGCTCCAACCCGGCGACCTACACTGGCGCCTTTACCCCGATCCGCGATTGGTTCGCCGGTCTGCCCGAGGCCAAGGCGCGTGGCTACAAGCCCGGGCGCTTTTCCTTCAACGTGAAAGGCGGGCGCTGCGAGGCCTGTCAGGGGGATGGTGTCATCAAGATCGAGATGCATTTCCTGCCCGACGTTTATGTCGAATGCGAGACCTGCAAGGGTAAGCGGTACAACCGCGAAACGCTCGAAATTCGCTTTAAAGGCAAGAGCATCGCCGACGTTCTTGATATGACTGTGGAAGAGGGACAGGAGTTTTTCAAGGCGGTGCCCAGCATCCGCGACAAGATGGATGCGCTGGCCCGCGTGGGGCTTGGCTATATCAAGGTGGGACAGCAGGCGACGACCCTTTCGGGTGGCGAGGCGCAGCGCGTAAAGCTGTCGAAGGAACTGGCGAAACGGTCAACCGGACGAACGCTGTATATTCTGGACGAGCCGACCACAGGCCTGCATTTCGAAGACGTGCGCAAACTGTTGGAGGTGCTGCACGAGCTGGTGGATCAGGGCAATACAGTGGTTGTGATCGAACATAACCTTGATGTGATCAAGACCGCTGACTGGCTGATCGACATCGGCCCTGAAGGCGGCGATGGCGGCGGCGAGATCGTCGCGGTCGGTACGCCGGAGAAAGTGAGCGAGGTAGAAGCCTCGCACACAGGGCGTTATCTCAAACCGATGCTGAAATCGCGCAAGGTTGCGGCCGAGTGATGGGGCGCGGCGACGGTTTTGATCTGGTCGGTGTCGCGCAAAATTGGAAAGGGGGCCGCTTGGGCCCCCTTGTCCGTTTCAGGATTTGGTCTTGCAGGTGTTGATGCCCAGCAGCGCATAGGGCGGGCATGAGCCCATCGCAGAGGTGGCCAGCATCACGATGCCCACGATCAGCGCCAGCCATTTAAGGCTGCCCGCAATCATGAAGAAGGCAATGACAAGGACCACACCGACAATGGCGCGAATGAGGCGGTCGGTCTGACCCATATTCTTGGAAAACATGCTTTCCCCCGGAAAAGGTTGATCTATAAGTATCCTTTACTCAATATAGCATGTTCCGAATATGACATGGATCAACTTCGCGTGCGGGCCTCGAAGCGCGGCAGCATGGCCGAGAAATCCTTGCCGGATCCGTCTTCGTCCTCGACAAAGCGCTGGTACAGCTCCATCGCGGCCTGTCCCATGGGGGTGTCCGCATCGGCGCTGGTTGCGGCCTGCTGCGACAGGCGCAGGTCCTTGAGCATCAGATCGGCGGCAAATCCGGGCTGATAGCCGTTGTCTGCCGGGGATTTCGGGCCAATCCCGGGCGCCGGGCAATAGGCGTTCATCGACCAGCTATAGCCCGAAGAAGTGCTGACAACGTCAAACATCGCCTGACGGTCAAGACCAAGCTTGTCGGCAAGGGCAAAAGCCTCGCATGTGGCGATCATCGTGACGCCAAGGATCATGTTGTTGCAGATCTTGGCCGCCTGACCATTGCCCGAGGGGCCGCAGTGCACGGCCTTCTGCCCCATGATGTCGAACAGCGGCTTGGCCTTGGCAAAGGCGTCATCGCTGCCGCCAACCATGAAGGTCAGCGTGCCAGCCGTTGCTCCGCCAACGCCACCGGACACCGGGGCGTCAAGTGCGCCAAGGCCTGCGGCTTCGGCCTGGGCGGCGACGGCGCGGGCGCTGTCCACATCGACGGTCGAGCAATCAAGCAGCACGGCGCCGGGCTGCATCGCGGGAATGATCTCATCCGCGACGCTGCGCAGGATGGCGCCATTGGGCAGCATGGTGATGACCACGTCGGCGCCCGCGGCGGCCTTTGCGGCTGTTTCGGCTTGCGCTGTGCCTTCGACCGTGACGCCAGCCACGTCAAATCCGGTCACGTCATGCCCTGCGGCAGACAGGTTCGCCGCCATCGGGCCGCCCATGTTTCCAAGTCCGATAAATCCGATCTTCATGCTCTTCTCCCTGAAATCGAGCGCCTCTTTGCCAAGTGGCGCCAGCATACGTGAGACGTCAACAGCGGGCACCTTGTCCAGATCGTGCCGCCATTTCGGGCTTTTGTCCTTGTCGATGATGGCGGCGCGGATGCCTTCAAGGAAGTCCCCGTGTTCCATGATCCGATGGCTGACGCGGTATTCCAACTCCAACGCCTTGCGGATCGTCAGGCCCGTGCCGCGCAGACGGTGGATCATTTCCAGCGTGACAGCCATGGAAAGCGGCGCATTACGACCAACAGTTTTCAGTGTCTTGGCGGCGAACTCACTATCATCTGCACGCAGGGCGTTGAGCACATCTGTCAGAGCCTCCCCGGCAAAGAGCGCGTCGATCTGGGGCTGCTGAGCCGCAAGCGGGCTTTCCGGTGGGGGCAGGGCGCTTTGGCGGGCGAGCGTTGCATCGCCGGTTTCAATCATCTTTGCCTTGAGCGCGGGCCATTGGTCCTCAGGAACGTAAAAATCTGCAAATCCGACGTAGATCGCGTCACCGGGGCCCATGCGCGCGGCGGTCAGTCCAAGGTATTCACCCAGCCGCCCGGGCGCTTGAGCAAGCCGGAAGGTCCCGCCCACGTCGGGAACGAACCCGATGCTGACCTCGGGCATGGAAATCTGGGTGCTGCCCGTAACGATGCGATGCGAACAATGCCCGCCCAGACCGACGCCGCCGCCCATGACAAAGCCATGCAGGAAGGAAACGATGGGTTTGGGGTATTCCGCCAGCTTGGCGTTCAGCCGGTATTCATCACGCCAGAATTGCCGTCCATAGTCGAGATTGCCCTCGGTTCCGGTCTGGTACATTTCGGCGATATCGCCGCCGGCGCAAAAGGCGCGTTCACCTTCTGCGTCCAGCAGGACCAGCTCGATTTCCGGATCGTTGCGCCACGCCTCCAGCGCTTTTTCGACACTCAGGCACATGTCATAGCTGAGCGCGTTCAGCGCCTTGGGACGAGTCAGGGTGATGAGGCCTGCGCGGCCTGTTTTGCGGATTTGAATATCGGACATGGCAGCGGCCTTGCGTTTTTTCGTGGACAGCCCCGGGGGCGCTGCCCCCGGACCCCCGGGATATTTCTGGACCAGTGAAGGGGCGGGTCAGTTCGCCAACATATGCCGGGCGGTGATCAGGCGCATGATCTCATTGGTGCCTTCAAGGATCTGGTGCACGCGCAGATCGCGTACCAGTTTTTCGATTCCGTAATCGGCCAGATAGCCGTAGCCGCCGTGCAGTTGCAGGCATTGGTCAACCGTCTTGCTGCCTGCTTCGGTGACGAATTTCTTGGCCATGGCGCAGAACTTGGTGGCGTCGGGTGCCTTGGTATCCAGTTTCCATGCAGCCTGACGCAGGAAGGTGCGGGCGGCCTGCAGTTCGATTTCCATATCGGCAAGTCGGAATTGCAGGGCCTGGAACTGGTCGATGCTTTTGCCGAAAGCCTTGCGTTCGGACATGTACTGCAGCGTCATGTTCAGGGCGGTCTGGGCTGCGCCGAGCGAACAGGCCGATATGTTCAGGCGGCCACCGTCCAGGCCCGCCATGGCGTATTTGAACCCCTGACCTTCTTCTCCGACCAACATGTCGTGAGGCACTGTGCAGTCGTCGAACTGCACCTGCCGGGTGGGCTGCGACTTCCAGCCCATCTTGTCCTCGAGCCCGCCAAACGACAGGCCGGGGGTGCCATCCTCGACGTAGAGGGTCGAGATGCCCTTGGGGCCGTCTTCGCCGGTGCGGCACATGACGACATAGGCATCCGAATAACCACCGCCCGAGATAAAGGCCTTGGTGCCGTTCAGCTTGAAGCCTTCGTTGGTCTTTTCCGCGCGGGTTTTCAGCGCGGCTGCGTCGGACCCCGAGCCCGGCTCTGTCAGGCAGTAGCTGAGCACGGTTTCCATCGTCAGGGCTTTGGGCAGGATGCGTGCCTTCATTTCATCGCTGGCAAAGCTGTCCAGCATTCGGGCGCACATGTTGTGGATCGACAGGAAGGCGGCGACCGAGGGGCAGGCCATCGAGAGGGCTTCGAACACCAGTGTCGCGTCAAGTCGGCTGAGGCCCGAACCGCCAGCCTGTTCGGAAACATAAAGCCCGCCGAACCCCAGTTCCGCGAGTTGCGGCCAAAGCTCTTTCGGGATGGTGCCCTGCGCTTCCCATTCGCGGGCATGGGGGGCGATATGTTCCTGCCCGAAGGCATGGGCCATGTCGAAGATGGCGGTCTGTTCCTCGGTAAGTGCGAAATCCATGTCTGGCCCTCCCTGCCTTTGAATTGAACGCTTGTTCAGATTGTGCAGGAAGTGGCGTGCGGATGCAAGGCGGGCGGCCATCGTGTTTGCGCTAAAATGACAGCCCGACTTGGGGTTTGGGAGGAATTCCGGGAAGCCGGGTTCGGAATGCCCGTGCGTTACGCCGACACGGTGGTGCGGATCACGGTTTCGACCCTGTGCAGACCCACGGTATTGTCGAATTTTGTTTCAGCCGTGGCGCGGGCCGCCGCGCTCATGGTGCTGCGATCGGGCATGTCGAGGATCTGCGTTATGCGGTCCGCAAAAGCCGCCTCGTCCCATTCGTCCACCAACAATCCGTTGACGCCATCTTCGACCGCCTCGGGGATGCCGGCGTGGCGGGTGGAGAGCGTGATGCAACCGCAGGCCAGCGCCTCCTGGATAGCGGTAGGCAGGCCCTCGGTATTGCCGTTCTTGGCGGTGATCGAGTGTTGAAGGAAAACCTCGGTGTCCTGCAGATGCTGGCGCACCTGATCATGGGGCAGGGCGCCGGTAAAACTGATCTGCGCAGCAACGCCAAGTTCCGCTGCGAGGGCTTTGGAAGGCTCCAGCAGGGGGCCGTCACCAATGAATGTCAGATGGGCATCGCGCCCCTGTGCAGCTTGGGCAAAGGCGCGCAGGGTGATCTGGGGTGCCTTCTTTTCCACCATGCGCCCGACGGCCAGAAAACTGCCGGGGCGCTTTTTGCCGGGTGTGAACCTGCGAATGTCCACACCAGAGGGCACTACATGAGCGTTGTCATGGCGCACGCCATGCGCGGCGAGATTGTCGAGCAGGAACTGACTGACCGAGAACATACCTGCCAGCCGCGGCATCATCAGCCGGTAGGACCGCACTCTTTGGCTGGATTGTAGCGCCGCCGAGGCGTCGGTGCCGCGCCAGTAGGTAAAGACCGGGATACCCAGATCGTTGCCCAGTTTCGCCACCACCAGGGCCTGCGTTCCGAACTCGGCAAGGATTACCTCGACCTGATGTTCTTTCAGGAAGGCGATCAGCCGTGCGCGATTGTCGCCGAAGGGCAGCCGCGACGTGCCGTGCAGGAGCGCACCCGAAAGCGCCGCGAAGGGGGCTGCCAACTTGTCGCGCAACGTCAACGGTGCACGGCGTTCAAACAGCGGTTTTCCCAGAGGGTCCTGACCGTTCTTGCGCCCGCATATCACCACCGTGTCGCCCCCGAACATGTGCTCGATATGGCGGTTGATAAAGGTTTCCCCCATCAAGAAATAATCTGATGTGGCGATGGCGATTTTCATAAAGCCCTCATGCTTTGTACGCCGCACTTACCGTTTGGGAGCCGGACTGCCAAGGGCGCAGGTCTGGCTGGCTGTGGTGTCGGTCAAAGGTCTTAAAGGTCCGCGTGAAATTCTTCGACCAGATGTTGAACGACAGCACGCATCTGGCCTTCGTGATCCAGCCCCTCCGACTTGGCCTTGGCCAGTACGGCGCGCTGGCGGGTCGAGCTGTTGCCTTCCAAGGCAATCTCACGGGCGCGTTCCACTTCGCGCAGGCAGCGCAGAATGCCCGCGTCCTGTTCGATCAATTCGATCATCTCATCGACCAGCGCCGGAAAGTCGACGATCTCGGCGGCACCAAAATCGATCAGCCCTTCGTCGACGCCATAGCGCTGCGCCCGCCAGCGGTTTTCGCCAATCAAAAAACGGTCATAGATGCGCCAACGCTGGTTCTTGATCCTCAGCCGCCAGAGCATCCGCAGCAGGCACTGGTTCAGCGCGGCCAGCGTCAGGGCGTGTTCCATGCGCGGCTGCACATCCATGATCCGGCTTTCCAGAGTCGGGAACCGGGACGAGGGGCGCAGATCCCACCAGATCCGGCTGCTATCCTCGATCACCCCCAGATCCACCAGCATCTGGACCGAGCGCTGGTAATCCGACCAGCTTTCGAACTGCGGCGGCAGGCCGGTCCGGGGCAGGTTGTCAAAGACGGAAATCCGGTACGAGGCAAGGCCGGTGTCCTGTCCTTGCCAGAACGGTGAGGATGTGGACAGCGCCAACAGATGCGGCAGGAAATAGCTCATCTGGCGCATCAGGTCCGCCCGGATCTGATCGCTGCCAATCCCGACATGCACGTGCATGCCGCAGATCAACATACGTCGAACAACGCCGCCCAGATCCCGGCTGAGTTCATTGTAGCGCTGCTTGTCCGTGTGGTGCTGGTTCTTCCAATCGGCCAGCGGATGGCAAGAGGCCGCGATCGGCGCCATTCCGCGTGCGCGGGCGTGCTTGGCCACCGTGCTGCGCAGGCGTTTCAAATCTTCGCGTGCCGTGGCGATATCGGCGCAGGGTTTTGTGCCAATCTCGATCTGGCATTGCAGAAACTCGGGGCTGACCTGCCCTTCAAGTTCGGCGGCGCAATCTTCCATCAGCCCTTTTGGCGCCTCGATCAGCGCAAAGCTGTCCAGATCGACCAGAAGGTACTCTTCCTCGATACCGAGCGTGAACTCTGGTTCCTGCATTGTACTCACTCCCCTTCTGGTCGGTTCAGTTGAGCGCAAAACCGGGCGTGAGAGCAATGGGAATTTCGGCAGGGGCAAGCCGTGGTGATCAGGCGGAGATTTTCAGCATTTCCTGAAATCTTTCGGGGGGCAGATCCACGATTTTCGCCGCCTCTGCCCAGTTGCGCACAAGATGGACGTCGAAGGGCGTCCGGCCGTCCATCAACTGCTGGAACATGCGCGCCATACCAAATTGAATGTCCTTTGGCGCGATGATGACGAGTGGTGTATTTTGATCCACCTGCGATGAGATCTCTCCCAGGAAAGTAACCAAACTGGAGATCTGGGCGAAGTTCGCATCGAAATCCGTGACATCGCTCAGATCGTAGATCTGCGCCATTTGCGGCAAATAGTTGGGTTCCGCCAATGCGCTTTTGGTCGATGTTCGACAATCCTGAGTTGTATACGTGCCGTATTTTCGGAACACGATACATTGTTGGGCGGAGTAAATCTGGTAACAGACCGGCATAACAGAAACCTAATTTGTGAAATCAAAACACATGCCCGCTGTGTCACAGGCATGGATCTCTATAGCACAACTATAGCGATAGTAAAACTATAGCGATAGTATATCCTTAAATGAGCATAAGCCCTGCCGTTCAAGCCGGAAAGCTGTGGGTTCTTTGTCAGTTCGTTCCGCTTTCAATGGCATCGTTCAGGGCTTGCATGCTTGTGTAAGGCTGTCCGGCCAGTCGCAGAGCCTCTGATTGATCCCTGCAGACGATAATCTTGATGTTTGAAATCGGGTTTTGAACCTGCTCCAGCAAACGCGCCATGCCATAGATCGCGTCACTTCGTGCATAGATGACGCTCAGAATTGGGCGCTGAAAAACCTTCAGGGATTTTCGTAACTCCAAGAGCCGGGACAGAATACTGCTGTAATCCGAATTGATCGAGACAAGTGAACTTGTGTCACTCAGCATCACCAGATCAGGTGAAAACCCCTTGGCCGAGATATAGTCCTCGAAAACGTTCGCACAGTCTGACGTGTCCACTTCTCCTTCAAACCTGAAAAACGCAAGCCGCCTGTCCGGATGTATCGAGAAGCGGATCGGCATGGGGGCTCCGTTGTCTGGTTTGAATTAGTTAGTTATTCGAAACTGACGTAAGGGCAATGTATTTCATCAAAAAAATGAGGGCACCGCAATCGGCGCCCCCAATTTAAGCGAATTGTCTTTGTCTGGCCAATCAGTCCATGGCTTTGAAGTTGAATTCGCCACCTTCCTTGATCCCCGAAAACCAGCGCGCCGTGACGGTTTTGGTCTTGGTGTAAAAGCGGAAGGCGTCGGGACCGTATTGGTTCAGATCCCCAAAGGCCGACTTCTTCCAGCCGCCGAAGGTGTGATAGCTCAGCGGAACCGGGATCGGGAAATTGATGCCGACCATGCCGACATTGACCCGGTGGGCAAAGTCGCGCGCGGTGTCGCCATCGGCGGTGTAGATCGCGGTGCCGTTGCCATAGGGGTTGTCCATGGTCAGCTTCAGCGCCTCTTCATAGCTGTCAGCGCGCACCTGGGACAGAACCGGGCCAAAGATTTCCTCTTTGTAGATGTCCATGTCCGGGGTCACGTTGTCGAACAGCGACGGGCCGACGAAATAGCCGTTCTCATAGCCTTGCAGTTCAAACCCGCGTCCGTCGATCACCAGATTTGCGCCCTGTTCGACACCCGAGTTGATCAGCCCTTCGATCCGCGCCTTGGAGGCGGCGGTGATGACCGGGCCGTAATCTACGTCAGTGCCTGCGGTGTAAGGGCCGACCTTCAGCTTTTCGATGCGCGGGATCAGCTTTTCGATCAGCGTATCGGCGGTTTCCTTACCCACCGGGACCGCGACCGAGATCGCCATGCAGCGTTCACCCGCCGCACCGTAACCGGCACCGACCAGCGCGTCCGCGGCCATGTCCATGTCGGCGTCGGGCATGATGATCATGTGGTTCTTGGCACCGCCAAAGCACTGGGCGCGTTTGCCGTTATTGGCCGCGCGGCCATAGATGTACTGCGCAATCGGGGTCGAGCCGACAAAGCCCACGGCCTGCACGGTGTCGTTGTCGAGGATCGCGTCGACCACTTCCTTGTCGCCGTTGACCACCTGAAGCACGCCGTCGGGCAGGCCCGCTTCGGTCAGCAGTTCGGCCAGACGCAGCGCGGTCGAGGGGCAACGCTCGGAGGGTTTGAGGATCATGGCGTTGCCGCAGGTCAGGGCAGGGGCCATCTTCCAAAGCGGGATCATCGCAGGGAAGTTGAAGGGCGTGATGCCCGCAACCACACCCAGCGGTTGGCGCATGGAGTAAAGGTCGATGCCGGGGCCGCCATCGTCGGTGAACTCGCCCTTGAGCAGCGACGGCCCGCCCATGCAAACTTCGACCACCTCAAGACCGCGCTGAACGTCGCCGCGCCCGTCGGGCAAGGTCTTGCCGTGCTCGCGGGAAACCAGCTCGGCCAGTTCGTCCATATGTTCGTTGATCAGGGCACCGAACTTCATCATCACGCGGGCGCGGCGCTGCGGGTTGGTGGCGCCCCATACCTTTTGCGCCTCGGCGGCGGCGGCAACGGCGGCGTTCAGCTCGTCCACGGTGGCCAGCGGCACCTGCGCCTGAACTTCACCGGTTGCGGGGTTCATGACATCGGAAAAGCGACCCGAGGTGCCTTTGACGTGTGCGCCGTTGATATAGTGAGACAGTTCTTGCATTGCAGATCCTCCAAGATTTGGCGTGACCATACTCTTGCAAAAATGCGCAATAAAGGGGCAATGTGGCAAAAGGGTTTTGCAAAAATGCAGGGGCGTGATGTCGGATAGCTGGGATGACCTGCGCATTTTCCTTGCGGTCGCGCGCGGCGAAAGCCTGTCGGCGGCCGGGCGGTTGCTGCGAATGGACCCGGCGACCGTTGGCCGGCGTGTCGCCCGACTGGAACAGAGCATGGGTGCGGCGCTGTTTGTCAAAAGTCCGCAGGGCTATGCGCTGAGCGAGGCGGGCGCGCGCATGTTGCGCCATGCCGAAGAGGCCGAGCAGGCGCTCAGCCTTGCGTCAGAGGCGGTGCGCGGCGGCGCCGAGGGGCTGTCTGGCCAAATCAGGATCGGCGCGCCGGATGGCTGCGCCAATTTCCTTTTGCCACAGGTCTGCGCCGCGATTTCCGCCGAGAACCCAGACCTTGAAGTGCAGATCGTCGCGCTGCCGCGTGTGGTCAATCTGTCCCGGCGCGAGGCCGATATGGCCATCGCCGTCAGCGCCCCGACAGCCGGGCGTCTGGCGGTTCAAAAGATCACCGATTACCGCCTGCATCTGGCTGCATCCAAGCAGTATCTTGCGCAAAACACCCCCATTCGTGCGGTCAGTGACCTGCATGATCACCGCATCACCGGCTATATTCCCGACATGATCTTTGACAAGGAGTTGGATTATCTGGGCGAACTTGGCCTGACCCAGGTGCCACTGACCTCCAATTCCGTTTCGGTGCAGTTCAACTGGATCCGGCAGGGCGCAGGGGTGGGTATCGTGCATGACTTTGCTCTGCCAAGCGCCCCCGATCTGCGCCGCATTCTGACCGATGAGGTCAGCCTGATCCGAAGTTTCTATCTTGTGCGCCATGTCGATGATCGCCGCCTTGAACGGATGAATCGTTTTGCAATGGCCCTTGTGGACGGCATGCGGGCCGAACTTGCGCGTCTTGAGGCCCTTTGCCTGAATGTCTGACTTGACAGAGTGACGCACCCGGAGGACGCTGTACCGAGGGGCAGCGCATTTAAGGAGGACCGACATGCAAGTGCAGAACATCCTGAAGAGTAAGGGATCCGACGGTGTGGTCACGGTGAAACCCGGGACTTTGATTTCCGACGCCGCCAAGATCCTTGCCGAAAAACGGATCGGCACCGTGGTGATCTCTGAAACCGGGAAAGATGCAAAGGGCATCCTGTCCGAACGTGACATCGTGCGGGAACTCGCAGCCCACGGCGCGGCCTGCATGTCGGAAACCGTCGACAACTACATGACGAAGAAACTGGTCACCTGCACGCGGTCGGACAAGGCCGATGATGTGCTGAGCAAGATGACCGAAGGACGTTTCCGCCATATGCCGGTTGTCGAAAACGGCGAAATGATCGGGCTGATCACCATCGGTGACGTCGTCAAGGCGCGCCTGTCCGAACTTGCGATGGAGAAGAGTGCCCTTGAAGGCATGATCATGGGCCACTGAGGCTTTTGCCAACTTTCTGGGTTGCATTCCGCTGCGCAATATTGTTGCGTGCGCCCCAACGTGGCGAAGAGGGGAGACCCCCATGCGTATTGGTTTGTATCCCGGGACATTCGATCCCATAACCCTTGGGCATATCGACATTATTCGCCGGGCAACCGCCTTGGTCGATCGTTTGGTGATCGGCGTGGCCATCAATCGCGACAAGGGGCCGCTCTTTTGTTTGGAAGAGCGCGTCGCCATGATCGAAGCCGAATGTGAAGCGCTGTCGAAAGCCACCGGCACCGAGATCGTCGTTCATCCCTTCGAGAACCTGCTGATCAATTGCGCGCGCGATGTCGGGGCGCAGATCATTGTCCGCGGTCTGCGGGCCGTCGCTGATTTCGAGTATGAATATCAGATGGTTGGGATGAACAGGGCGCTGGACAGCTCGGTCGAGACGGTCTTTCTGATGGCCGAGGCCAGGCATCAGGCAATTGCGTCAAAGCTGGTGAAAGAAATTGCGCGTCTGGATGGCGATGTCGCCAAGTTCGTCACTCCGCCGGTGCGCGAGGCTTTGCTTGAAAAGCTGGGCAAAACGAAAAGTTGAGCGCCGTCCATGATCCTTCGATCATGATCGACGCTCTAATTTATTGATATCACGGGCCTTTGGCCCTTAGGTCCGTCCTCCACGTTTCTGGCGCTTAGCCGTAGACAGCTTCGTGAGCGATGCGGCGCGCGTCACCCGGAAAGATACCCAGATCCTGGGCTACATCCTGCGGCATGTTGCGGATTTCATGGACGGTGCGGTTGTATTGCGCGCGCTTTTCCATCCGGACGCGGACAGTGTTGAAGAAGTTGTTCATGGAAAATCTCCTGTTCCATTAGGTGTTTCCGTTTCTGGTACCGCAAACATAGGAATTGCTGCAGTGCAGAACAATTGCCGCTTTGGTCAAGCCGCATTGCAGAAAACGCATGGAACCTACTGGCTTGGTTAAGCGTTCATCGGTCCTTGGATCAGCCCTGTATGAGAGCTAATCAAAAATTTACCACCCTTCGGTTAACCTTAAAAAATCATGAGGCGTATGAGTCGTGGCATCGGGCCGGGGCAGCAGCCTCGCAAGGATGGAGAGTGTCATGCACATTGGATATGCTGCGGCCCTTCCCTTGACACGGACGCCGGGCCGGGGGGCGGCGACGGTGCAGGAAGTGGCCATGGTTCAAACCGGGCGCGCAGAGGCGGTTCTCAAGCCGCCGGTGCCAGTCGCAACGCAGTGTTTGCCAATGCTCGGGGGCAAAAGCCTGCCTGCAGCGACCGCTCAGGCGGCGTCGGCCTATCGGGCGGCAAAAGGGGCTGTCTCGGTCGATTGAGCGGACGCCGCACAAACGAAAAAGGGCCGCGTGTTGCGGCCCTTTGTGGTTTTTGGAAAGTCTGACGCCTCAGATCAACTTGCCCATGGCAACAGCCGTGTCGGACATCCGGTTGGAAAAGCCCCATTCGTTGTCGTACCAGGTCAGGATACGGACCATGGTGCCGTCCATGACCTTGGTCTGATCGGTGTGGAAGATCGACGAATGCGGGTCGTGGTTGAAGTCCGAGCTGACCAGCTTTTTGTCGGTATAGCCGAGAATGCCTTTCAATGGGCCATTGGCGGCCGCACGGATGGCATCGTTTATTTCTTCGACCGTGGTGGCGCGGGCTGCCTCGAATGTCAGGTCCACAACCGAAACGTTGGGCGTGGGCACGCGGATTGCGACGCCGTCCAGCTTGCCGTTCAGTTCCGGCAGCACCAGACCCACAGCCTTGGCCGCACCGGTCGAGGTCGGGATCATCGACAGCGCCGCGGCGCGGGCGCGATACAGATCCTTGTGCATGGTGTCCAGCGTCGGCTGGTCGCCGGTGTAGCTGTGGATCGTGGTCATGAAGCCTTTCACGATCCCAACGCTGTCGTTCAGAACCTTGGCAACAGGCGACAGGCAGTTGGTGGTGCACGAAGCGTTCGAGACCACGATATCGTCCGAGGTCAGCACATTGTCGTTCACGCCGAAAACGATGGTCTTGTCGGCATCGGTGCCGGGGGCCGAGATCAGAACGCGGCTTGACCCGTTTTCTAGGTGCGCCTTGCAGGCGTCCTTGGAGGTGAAGATCCCGGTGCATTCCATCACCACGTCCACATCCGACCAGGGCAGATCGGCGGGGTTGCGCATTGCGGTCACCTTGATCGGGCCACGGCCTACATCGATGCTGTCATCCGTGGTCTTGACCTCGACCGGGAAACGTCCGTGCACGCTGTCGTACTGCAGCAGGTGCGCGTTTGTCTCAACGGGCCCAAGATCGTTGATCGCCACCACTTCGATATCGGTGCGGCCGGATTCGATGATCGCGCGCAGCACATTGCGTCCGATACGCCCAAAACCGTTGATTGCAACCTTGACTGTCATGGAATTCTCCCTTCGTGCCGATTGGCCAATGTGTGGGTGTTAACGCTAACAACCAAAGGCGGGGCAAAATGTCAACGCCGTGGTGACGCCGCGCCGCCAATTTTTCGAATAAACCAGAGCTTAGCGCCAGAAGGCCAGCCAGTCGATCAGGACAAACATCTTTTTACCCAGAAACAAAAAGTGTTCGGATCCAAATGCCAGATAGTCCACCATCAGGGCGGCGACGATCACGATCCCCAGAATGATGGCAAGTTTGTTGGTCATGGCAGCTCCGGTACTTTTGCGAAGTCATGCCAGAGCGGGCGGGCGCTGTCACCCCGAAGTTGCATGGCTTTTGGCAGTATAGGGTGCCGGATCGAAAGGCTTTGCGGATTGCATCAGGTCTTCGACAAAAAGTCCCAGCAGCGCGCCGCGTCCGGTGACACCGGCCTTGCGGTAGATGGCGCCAAGCTGCGCTTTGACGGTGCCCTCAGCCGTACCCCGCAGCGCCGCGATTTCCGCGATGTTCATGCCTTTCAATGAAAACATGGCCACGTCGGCCTCGGAGGGGGTCAGTCCCCAGTCGCGAAACCGCTCTTCCATGATGTCCTGGAACGCGCCGGCGGCGATGGAGACCTGCGATTCAAGATGGGCTTTGCGGCGCAGTAACTGCTGCAGGAACCGAACCTCGACGCCAACGGCGGCGATCAAGGCAAGGGCAGCAAAGGTTTCGATGACAAAGTGAATGTCGTGAAAGGGAGGCCATGCAAGGTCCAGCCCATCCTCGGCCACGTCAAACAGGAAAAACCCTGCGCAGAGGATTTGACCAATGATCAGGATCATCAATGCCAACGGAGCGTTCTTGATATCGCGTGTCATGCGGCCCCTGATAGGGGGGCGGACGATCTTTTGACAGCGCTCAGACTCGCGCGCGGCAGTTTGACGCCGACTTCCGGCGCCATTCCGACACCGGATCAGGCGGCCTGGGCGGGTTTCGCCCGGTGCAGCATGCCAAACAGGTCGCGCGGGTCGTCAGGATCAGCCAGCAGGTCAAGCGGCAGGTTCAGCCCGGTCTCCAGGGCCTTTGTGTGCACATACCGCAGGGCGCTGAAATCCTCGATGGCAAAGCCCACGCTGTCGAACAGGGTGATCTGTTGGCTGGTCTCGCGCCCTTTGGCGGCGCCGGAGATGACCTGCCAAAGTTCGGTGACCGGGTGATCAGGGGCAAGTTGCTGGATCTCGCCTTCGATGCGGGTCTGCTCGGGGTATTCAACGAAAATATCGGCGCGGGTCAGGATGCCCGAAGCCAGCTCGGTCTTGCTGGGGCAATCGCCGCCGATGGCGTTCAGATGCACGCCGGGGCCAACCATGTTGTCGCTCAGGATCGTGGCGTTCTTCTTGTCTGCGGTGCAGGTGGTGACGATCTGCGCGCCTTCCATGGCCTCTTGGGCCGAGGCGCAGGGGATCACGGTCAACCCCGTTCCGCGCAGGTTCGCGGCGCATTTGACCGTTGCGGCGGCGTCGGTGTCGTAAAGCCGCACCGTGTCGATCCCGACCAGCGCCTGCATCGCAAGGCACTGGAATTCCGACTGGGCGCCATTGCCGATCATCGCCATGACCCGCGCGCCCTTGGGGGCAAGATATTTCGCCGCGACGGCGGACATGGCGGCTGTGCGCAGCGCCGTGAGCAAGGTCATTTCCGACAGCAGGAGCGGATAGCCCGTGTCCATGTCCGCCAAAAGCCCAAAGGCCGTCACGGTCTGAAGCCCGTCGCGCGTGTTCTTGGGGTGGCCGTTGACGTATTTGAACGCGTAATGCGTTTCATCGGCGGTCGGCATGAGCTCGATCACGCCAACCTCGGAATGGGCGGCGACGCGGGGCGTCTTGTCGAAACATTCCCAACGGCGGAAATCTTCTTCGATACAGGCCGCGATGCCGGTGATCATCTCTTGCAGGCCGATACGGTGGATCAACTGCATCATGTGATCGACCGAGACAAACGGAACGAGGGCTTTGTGCGAGGGGGTCATGGAGGGCTCCTTGGGATGAGCGGCGTTTGAATTCGGTGATAACCGGTCAGGTCATAGAAGGCGCGGCGTCGGACGGTCAAAGACCCGACGACCAAGGGCCGAGGCGCAAAGATCGACCATGACCTGAGCCGTGCGCCCGCGCTCATCCAGCATCGGGTTGAGCTCAACCAGATCCATCGAGGTCATCAATCCGCTGTCGTGGATCATCTCCATGACTAGATGTGCCTCGCGCACCGTGGCGCCGCCGGGAACGGTGGTGCCAACGGCGGGGGCGATGCTCGGGTCCAGAAAGTCCACGTCGAGCGAGACATGAAGGGCGCCGCCAGCCTGCGCGACAAGGGTCAGGAAAGGCGCCAGAAGGGCCTTGATGCCATGCTCGTCGATGGCCCGCATGTCGTGGCGGTGGATGTCCGTCGCCTCCAGCGCGGCGCGTTCAGCATCATCGACCGAGCGCAGGCCAAGGATACAAAGGTTCTCTTGCGGTACGGGATGCGGGACGGCGGGGAAGGCGTCAAAGCCCGGCTGTCCCGTGACATAGGCCAGCGGCGTGCCGTGCAGATTTCCCGACTGGGTGGTTGTCGGCGTATGGAAATCCGAATGCGCATCAAGCCAAAGGACAAACTGCGGACGGCCCTGTGCGGCGGCATGCGCGGCAACCCCGTGCACCGTGCCAAGGCTGAGCGCGTGATCTCCTCCCAAAAAGATCGGCAGGCCGTCGTCCATGGCGGCACGGGCAGCGGAACTCAGCGCCTGTGTCCAGGCGACGGTTTGGGGCAGGGCAAAAAGATGCGCTTGATCCTGGGTCGTGCTGGCAGCTGGCGTGACATTGCCCAGATCCCTGACCGAATGGCCAAGGTCGCGCAGCGCGCCCTCGATCCGGGCGGTGCGATAGGCATCCGGCCCCATAAGACAGCCTTGGCGCGTTTTGCCGCTGTCGACGGGCGCGCCGACCAGAAGGATGGATTTGCTCATGTCGTAAGTCCTGTTCGCAAGTGTTGATGCAATCTCTTCCCGATTTGCGCAGGGGTTAAGCGTGCAATTTGCACTAAACGGGGATATGTTGTGCAAAACGGAGGGGGTAAATGTCCGAATTGGATGATGTGGATCACCGGCTGATCGCTGCGCTGCGCCATGACGCACGGGCGGCGCTGTCTGATCTGGCGGTTCAACTGGGGCTTTCGCGTACCACGGTGCGCGCTCGAATTGAACGGCTGCGCGCGGCAGGGGTCATACTGGGCTTTTCGGTGGTGCTGAAGGAGGACGTGACCGCCGATCCCGTGCGCGCCTTGATGATGATCGGGATCGAAGGGCGCGGCGCCGACCGGATCAAGCGGCAGATCATGGGGCTCCCGCAGGTCCGTGCGGTGCATTCCACCAACGGACGATGGGATGTCATTGTCGAGCTTGGCGCCAGCAGTCTTGAGGCGCTTGACCAGGTTCTGGACAGAATTAGGCGGTTTGAAGGGGTGGCGACCTCAGAAACCTCGCTTTTGCTGTCGACACGGCAGCCAGGGCGCTAAGTTCCGCTTATGACGCCTATTTTCATCGGTTCAAGGATCTATCGCGGCTCCAGCTACGGGCGCCTGCATCCGCTTTCCATCGAGCGGGTCCCGACGGTGATGGATCTTTGCAAGGCGATGGGTTGGCTGCCCGAGGCGCAATATCGCACCTCGCCGCGCGCCAAACCTTCGGCGTTGCGCAGTTTTCACACCGAGGAGTATCTGGCGGCTTTGGTAAGGGCCGAAACGCAGGGCGAGGTAAGCGATCAGGTGGCGCAGCGCCACGGGCTGGGCACGCTGTCCAACCCGGTATTCCCCGAGATGTTCCGTCGTCCGGCCACCGCCGCTGGTGGCGGGCTGCTGGCGGCCGAATTGGTGGCGCGCGGGGGCGTCGTCTACAATCCCGGTGGCGGCACGCATCACGGCTTTGCGGATCGCGCGGCCGGATTCTGCTATCTGAACGAACCAGTTCTGACGATTCAGCGGCTTTTGGCGATGGGTCTGGAGCGGGTGGCTTATGTCGACATCGACGCACATCACTGCGACGGGGTCGAGGCTGGATTTGCCGGGTCTGAAAATGTGCGGATGATTTCCGTCCATGAGGAGCAGCGCTGGCCCTTTACCGGCGCGCTGAAGGAGGACGCCGGTGGCGCCGCGGTCAACCTGCCTGTGCCACGCGGATTTCACGACGATGACTTCGCCCTTGTTCTGAACGAGTTGATCTTGCCTGCGGTACAGGATTTCGCCCCTGACGCGATTTTCCTGCAATGTGGGGCGGATGCGCTGGCCGAAGACCCTTTGTCCCGGCTGGCGCTGTCGAACAATGCGCACCGCTCCGCCATCCGGGCGCTGCGCGACTTGGCGCCCCGGCTGATTGTCTCGGGCGGCGGGGGATACAACCCTTGGTCCGTCGGGCGCTGCTGGAGCGGGGTCTGGGCCGAGATTGCCGGGTTTGACATCCCTGACCACCTGCCGGATGCAGCTGGCGCGCTCTTGCGTGGGTTGCACTGGCATCGCAAGGGACAGCCCGCCCCGGACATGCTGACAACGCTCAAGGATAAGCCACGCGGCGGGCCAATCCGGGACGAGGTTCGGGATCGGGTCGCGCAGCTTCGCGCGCGGGTGCTTGGTTGAATTTTCCGAAGGTTGGAGCGGGTAACGGGAATCGAACCCGTAACTAAAGCTTGGGAAGCTGCCGTGATACCTTTTCACCATACCCGCCGCTGAGACTTTATCTAGCGAGGGCGCGGGACCAGTGCAAGAGCCTGCCCGCGCCGCATTGGCGAAAATCCGATGCGGCGGGGCGCTTTCACAGCCCTTTAACCGCGCCGCCTGCGTCTGCGTCCGCCGCCTTCGCCATCGCCGCCACCGGTGTTGAAGCTGACATGCGGCAGCTGCGTGATCTTGCCAAGTTCCGGGAAAGGATCGGTGGCATGGGGGATGGCGTTGGCGTTGACAAAGTGTTCCTGAAAACGCGGCTCGATGGCGGTTTCTACCTTGGTGATCTCGCCCACAACGCGTTCAACCTCGCGGCGTGCGGCGACATTGCACAGCGCGATGCGCGCGCCGGTGCCCGCAGCGTTGCCCGCGCTGGTGACCTTGTCCAAAGGCACGTCGGGGATCATCCCCAGCACCATGGCGTGCAGCGGCGAGATATGGGCGCCGAAGGCTCCGGCCAGCACCACGCGGTCGACCTTGTCGACATTGCGTTCGTCCATCAGCAGGCGGGCGCCGGCGTAGAGCGCGGATTTTGCCAATTGGATGGCGCGAATATCGCCTTGTGTCACGGTGATGCGTGGGCCGCCTTCGGCGCTTGCGTCGTGAATCAGATAGGCGTGGGTGCGGCCCTCGGGGATGCAGCGCTCGGTGCCGGTTTGCGCGGCGCTGCCGATCAGGCCAGAGGGGTCGACAAGTCCTGCGATACGCATCTCGGCCACCGCCTCGATGATGCCCGAGCCGCAGATGCCGGTGATCCCGGTCTGCGCGGTTTCTTCCCAAAAGCCGTCCTCGTCCGACCACTTGTCGCAGCCGATCACCCTGAAACGCGGGTCTTTCGTGATTGGGTCGATGCGGATTGCCTCGATCGCGCCGGGGGCGGCGCGCTGGCCGGAACTGATCTGCGCACCTTCAAAGGCCGGGCCGGTGGGCGAGGAACAGGCCAGCACACGGGTCTTGTCACCCAGCAGGATCTCGGCATTGGTGCCGACGTCCACGACCAGCACAAGATCTTCGCTCTTGCCCGGCTCTTCGCTCAGCGCCACGGCGGCGGCGTCGGCGCCGACATGGCCAGCAATGCAGGGCAGGATATAGATTTGCGCGCTGGCGGGCAGGGCGGCAAGGCCAAGTTCCACCGCAGTCAGGTTCAACGCGTCCGATGTCGCCAGCGCAAAGGGGGCCTGGCCCAGTTCCACTGGATCAATGCCAAGCAGCAGATGATGCATGACCGGATTGCAGACAAAGACTGTCTCAAGGATCAACCCGGTGTCGATGCCCGCCTCGGCGGCGATTTCACGCGTCAGCGCGTCAAGGGCTTCGCGCACGGCGCGGGTCATTTCCACGTCGCCGCCGGGGTTCATCATGGCATAGGACACCCGGCTCATCAGGTCTTCGCCAAAGCGGATCTGCGGGTTCATGATCCCGGACGATGCTTTGACCTCGCCGGTTTCAAGGTTGGTCAGATGCGCTGCGATGGTGGTTGATCCAAGGTCAATCGCCAGCCCGAAAATGCCGGCTTCGTGCAGGCCGGGCCAGACGGCGGTGATGCGCGGCGCGGCGCCATCTGCCGTGTGCAGGGCAACGGTGATCTTCCAATCGCCCTTGCGCAGCACCTTTTGCAGCCCCGGGATCACCGCAAAGCTGGCCTGGACATCGTCGATGCCCCATTGCTCTTTCAGCGCACGGGCCACGCGTTCCAGATCGCCGGTGGGTTCGTGCATGTCCGGCTCGAGCACCTCGACGTAGTAAAGGCGCGTGGCCGGGTCCATTTCGATCACCCGGGCGCTGGCGGCCTTGCGCACGACCTGGCGGTGGACCTGAGATTCAGGTGGCACATCAATCACAACATCGCCCTGAACGGTTGCCTGACAGCCCAAACGTCGCCCCGGTTTCAATCCGCGCTTGTCGTCATAGCGCTGTTCGACCGCGTTCCATTCGGACAAGGCAGTCTCGGCCACATGCAGACCATGCTTGGGAAAATCGCCATACGACGGTGTGATCTGGCATTTGGAACAGATGCCTCTGCCACCGCAGACAGAATCAAGATCGACCCCAAGCTGTCGCGCCGCGGTCAGCACCGGTGTGCCAACTGCAAAGCGCCCGCGTTTGCCGGATGGGGTAAAGATGACGAGGGGATCGGTGCTCATGCCATTGTCCTGCTTTCGCGCGTTTGTGGGGAACATACGCGCGCGCGCTGGAATGGAAAGGCGGCAGACGTCATTCCAATGTCAAAACACGCCATAAGGGCCCTAAAGCTCTCCTATTTTGTCAGAATCCGGCGTGGCGGTCTATTCCTGCCCCAGCCAGCGCAGGATTTCGCCCCGGTTGCCGTCAAGATCCGGCGCAGGGGCGCGTGTCGTCGCATCCGTCGCGTCTGACATCTTGATCGGATTGCCCGCCGCCTTGAAGGCCGCCCGCCCGTTTTTGTCCAATACGTCCACAACCATGTTGCGCGCCAGAATTTGCGGGTCTTTGAGCACCTGATCGACGCTTTGGATTGGCCCCGTGGGAACGCCCGCAGCGGTCAGCTTGGCAATCCAGTAGGAACGGGTATTGTCGAGTGTTACGGCTTCGACCAGCCGCTTGAGAAGGCGGGCGTGTTTGCAGCGCTCCGCGTTGGTGGCAAAGCGTTCGTCGCCGACCAGCGGCAGGTTCAGCGTGATGCAGAGCTTTTCGAACAGTTTGTCATTGCCCGCCGCGATCACGAACAACCCGTCCGAGGCATGAAAGGTCTCGAATGGGGTGATTGACGGGTGGCGCGCGCCCGAAGGTACGGGCGGTTTCCCGGTTATGGTCGTGATGGCGATGGCATGTTCGAGAATGGCCAACTGACTATCCAGCATCGAGACGTCGATCTTGCGGCCCTTGCCGGTTTTTTCGCGATCATATAGCGCGGCCAGAACGCCCTGCGCCAGAAACATTCCCGCCACGATATCGCCGATCGAAGCACCGACGCGCACCGGATCACGGTCTTTTTCGCCGGTGATGGACATCACGCCGCCGCGCGCCTGAACCACCATGTCATAGGCCGGACGCTTGGCATCCGGGCCAGTGTGACCAAACCCCGAAACCGCGCCGTAGATCAGCCGGGGATAGCGTTGGTGCAGGCTTTCATAGCCATAGCCCATCCGCTCCATCACGCCGGGGCGGAAATTTTCCAGAATGATGTCGGCGCGGGCCAGCAGGATTTCGAAAATGGCGCAGTCGTCTTCGTTCTTCAGGTTGAGGGCGATCGACTTTTTACCGTGGTTGATGGCGGCGAAATAGGCGCTTTTGCCATCCTTGAAGGGCGGAAAGGCGCGGGTGTCGTCACCGCCGTCGGGACGCTCAACCTTGATGATCGTTGCGCCCATATCGGCCAGTGTCATGGAACAATAGGGACCGGCAAGAACGTGGGTGAGATCAAGGACCATAAGGCCAGAGAGAGGCAGGGCCATAGTTGAATTCCCGAGTTTTGTGATTTGACTGCTCGCGCACAGAAGACCGCGCCGGGCCTTTGGCGGCAAGGGCCAAATTGTCCGATACGCGGGTTTCTGCGCTGCCGGCCGGGAGGTGATCCAAATGTGCGCTTCCGCGCGCTGTTTTTCAGCAAGTGGAAAGGCGACGACAACGTCAGGACGTTGGGTTTCGGTCTGGCCGGGGAGCCTTGGGCAGGGCGTTTCGACGCGATCTAAACCCGCCGGTCAGCGGGCGGTTGAGCGCGCATGAAACACAAAGCCCAGCAGGTTCATCAAAAGTTGCGCCGCGAGGATCGAGGTTGATCCGGTGGGGTCGTAGTCCGGCGCCACTTCGACGAGGTCGATGCCGACGATGTCGTGATGGCGGGTGACCTCTTGCAGCAGCTCCAGCACTTCATAATAGAGGAACCCGCCGTGGCTGGGTGTTCCGGTTCCCGGAGCGATCGAGGGGCAGAAACCGTCAATGTCGATGGTGATGTAGACCGGAGTGCCCTTGGGCAGGCGTGCGGCGGTGCCTTGCGGGCCAAGCTTGCGCATTTGCCGCACGGACAGAATGTCAGAGCCCATGGCGCGGGCGGCATCATAGCCTTCTTTCGCAGTGGAACTGACGTTGCGGATGCCGACCTGCGTGAGGCCTGTGACCCAAGGCTTTTCAGCGGCGCGGCGCATCGGGTTGCCGTGGCCTCGTGTGACACCGTGGCGTTTGTCGACGAAATCCAGATGCGCGTCGATTTGCAACACGTGGAAGGGCGGGCGGCCCTCGTAGGCTTCGATGCAAGGGATGTTGATCGAGTGATCGCCGCCGATGACCACGGGCAGGGCTCCTGCGGTCAAGGCCGCCTCGACACCCGCGCGGATATTGGTGTGGCTCTGCAAGGTGTCTGTATGCACGATATCCGCGTCGCCCATGTCGACGATGCGGACCTCTTCGCCCAGATAGGTGGCGTCATCCTCGTGGTCATAGGCGCCCGCATGGCCGAAGGAAAACAGGGTCGAGGCTTCGCGCACGCCGCGTGGGCCAAACCGCGCGCCCGCCCGCCACTGGGTGCCCGCGTCAAAGGGTGCGCCAAGGATGGCAGCGTCGGCCTCGATCGTCGTCCAGTCCCCGACATAGGGTTTCTTGGCAAACGTGCAGATCCCGGTGAACGGCAGATTCAGACGCCCGCTCTCATACCCATGGCTCATGGCAAACCTCCTGTTTTGCCTCAAGGTGCGCTGCGCGAAAGGAATGAACAAGCCCGTCGCTTCATCTTGTCAAAAATACCCCGGGGGAGGCGCTCCGCAGGAGTGACGGGGGCAGCGCCCCCATTTCCTGAGCGGTTACAGATGAAATTGACAGGGGCCGAAAATCGGGCGCTGTAAAATCAATGGGTTATGGGGTGGTCAGTTACAGAGGTTTTGACAGTTTCGGCCTCAAAAGGCTCATTCAACGCCGCTTTGAGAAATGATGGGCATTGAAAAGAAACGATTTTTTAGAGCATATCATGGGCGATTTTGCCCATGACCATGATTGTCACGCACCTTCGAGAAACTCGAATAGCTCGTCTTCACTGCGACCTTCCAGGTCTTGGCAAACAAGCAAGGCGGCATCCTCCAAGTCAATATCATGCAGCGCCGCCATTTCAAACGCACGGTTCTCAAATTCATCCGCCAACGACGGTACCCGTTGAGACCACCAAAGGAGTGCTTCGTTCTCAGAAGCAAAACGGCCGGACGTCCTCAGATGGCCGAACAGCCACAGGATTGGAATGTAGCTGAACCATCCTGACGCCCCCTGTGGTGCCACTGTCCGTTTCAAAGAAGCGGACGGCAATATCTGGTCTGCTGGTATTCCTTCGACGGCCCAAAGCCGCTCCAGTACTTCATGGCTCGGAAGCCGCCGTCCCGCCTCGTAGTTCGACCATGTCGTACGCGCCAACCCAAGCGCTTTGGAAAATTCAGCAAGCGTTCGGTCACCCCTTACTTCTCGAAGCTTTGCACCAATGCCACGCATTGTTTCGCTATCGAAAATTCTTCTTGATGTTTTCATTAGCGTGACATACCTGTACTATAGTTTCGCTATCGTGTAACATTGGGGCGTACCGTGGAGCAACCTAATTCCAAAGGGTGGAAGCCCGAACAAGTTAATCTTGTGCGCCGTCAATTCGAGGCAGAAGGCATCTCGATTGCCGACTGGGCAAAGCTACGTGGGTACAACCCGAGGACAGTCTACGCCGTTATGCAAGGCGCGCTGGCATGTAAGCGCGGTATCAGTCATCAAATCGCTGTAGATCTTGGTCTAAAAAAACTACCAGAAGCATCACGGTTGCCCGGCGTGATCTTGCATCGCAAGGCGTCATAAATGCAGACGACGCCAAAGGATTTACCAAATCTGGACGCACCATTGGTCTCCGTTACCATGTTGCTCGGAGTTGGGCGCATTCCAAGTGATCGAAAAGCGGCTGGCCGATGGCTCAATAGCCAATGTGTGCCTATCTACCACGACAAGACAGATGGACGGCTTCCAGAGTTCGTTTCAGTAGTTGACCTGCCAGAAGACGTTCGCGCGGCCTACCTTACGCAGCTTGCCCAAGAAGCCTGCATCGACCCCGGTCACTATGACGACGCAGCGCACCTTCGACTTTCGCAGGCTCCGAGTAGTACGCAGGAGCGCGCGTATGACCGTGCTTCAAAGCTGCTCTTTATCGTCAAGCATGAGCAGGTTGGCATGAGTTGGCCGCAAATCGAAAAGGCGGGCAAGAAAGAGTTCCGAGACTTCCCGGTGCGCAACTCGATGAAGAATTGGAAGGCCCTGACCGAAGGCATTGACCCGGCGAACTGGGCACCGGCTCTGCAACCGGGATGGTGTGGCGGCAGCGAACCGGACCCTGTTTCGCCAGCAGCTTGGGAAATGCTCTGTAGCTGCGTCTATTTCGGCGGCAAAAATGGAACGCGCCTCCCGCTCAAGGAAGCCTATCATTTAGTTGCTGGGATCGCGGCGGACAAAGGCTGGGATTGGCCTGAGCTGCACACAATCCGGCGGCGCTGGACGGCAATGAACCCGATCGAGCGCCTTGCTATCGAGTTGGGCGAAGAGCGCGCGGAAGCCATGCTTCGCCTGTCGCAAACGCAGACCGCGCGCCACATGCTGGCCAACGATTTGTGGGACGGTGACGGACGGGAATTCAAGGTTCGCTGCATCTGGCCTGATGGCTATGTGGGTTGCCCCGTGGTCGTCGCACTGGTGGACCGCGCCAGCCGAAAGAAAGTCGGTTTTGCGGTGGGTAAGTCCGAGAATGCGGACGTGACCGAGGCGGCTGTGACCGTCGCTTGTGAGACCAATGGACGCCCGATAAAAATCAGGTTCGATAATGGCGGGGCCTTCAATTCAAAGCGCATCGCGGGCGGGAAGCATCCGTTTTTCAAGCGGAAGCAGATGAAGAACCCCGATTGGAAGGTGCCGGGCGTCCTCTCCATTCTGCAAATCGAGCTGGCAAATACCGGCATCGCTGCGAAGAAAAGCAACTTGCAAGAAAACGTGTGGTCGCATCTACGGAAGGTGGACAACCATCCTCTGTTCTATCGCGCACAGCGCCCCGGCCCAAATGACCCTGAGGTCGGGCAAGGCGCGCCCGTGCCCATCGACCTCTTCGAGAAGGTTCTTGCCAAGGCAGTTGCCGATCTGAACGCGGCGACGGACAACCGGGTGAAGGACCTGCGCAAGGGCGAGAGCCGTGCAATGGCGTTTGAACGGCTGTTGAAGGATCGCCCCGCGCGTGTTGTCACGCCGCTGATGAAGCGCCGCCTTGGCATGGTCTGGAAACCGAAGACGGTCCAGCCGGACGGGCGTATCCGGTTCGACAAGGGGTTCTTCGGGGATGCCACCACGCAAGGTGTGATGCTGAACTTCGTCGGCAAGCAAGTGCTTGTCGGGTTCAATCCGAATGACTTCACCGCGCCCGCCATGGTCTGCACATGGGAAGGCAGCGATGAACCTGGGCGGCTGTTGCTGGAAACCCTGCCGAACGTGGAGGAAACCGCGCATGGTAGCGAGGAAGGGCGGCGGGCGGCGCTGACGGAGAAGCGCCGGATCAACAAGATCCTCAAAGGCCTGGGCATGAAGTATTCGGACGAGAAGCGGGAAGAACTGCGGGTTCTCCTGCTGGCGCAGATGCGCAACCCGGAACCGGCACGGAACGTGTCCGGCGAGAAGGTTGTCGAACTGCCGCGCCGGGAAGCCTTCGTGCCCGAGGTCGAAAAGGTCGAGACAGCGGTTTCTTACGTGACTGACGAGAGATTGAGGAACCTTGCAGAAGCGACAGCCCGTCGCCAAGCGGAGCGGTTCTGAGATGGTCGGGCGGTGCTGGAACACCGACCCGACCGATAGCAGCGGGCGCAAGCCCAACAAACAGGAGAAAGACATGACAGGAAATGTCACACAGATCAAGCGGGAGGAGCCAGTGAGGTTGCCGCACTTTGTGGAAACACCATCCTCACGCGCTATGCTTCTTGCTTTGCGCAGGGCGCGAGCGCGGTCACGCCTGACTATGATAATCGGCGGCAGCGGCGTTGGAAAGAGCCGCACAATGTGGAAATTCAAGACAGAAGCGCGGGACACACTGGTTTCCGAGGCACGCGCTCAAGAGGGTGGCGCATGGAACCTCGCTTATCGGCTTTGTGAGCTTTTGGACATGCCGGAGCCGAATTCGCGCAACATGCCGAAAACTGGCCACGAGATTGCCGAGGAGATTGGTCCAGGCGGTTTCGTAATCATCGATGAGGCGCAGTACCTTGTTCAGGAAAACGCGCGGGGGCCTGATAATTGGGGCGCTGTAGAATGGTTTCGCGGCGTTGCAGAAGCAGGCCATTTTGGCGCGGCCTTTATTGGCGACAAGCGATTGGCGAACAGTTTTAAGGATGCGGCGCAATTGCCGAGGCGGACAGGAGCGCGAGAAATACGAATTCACCTCGTTGACCGAAGCCGAAAACCCGCATGTGTTCATGCACGATGAATATATTTACGGGGTCCGGGCTCGGGTGAATGCGGGCTTTGGCCTGTGGCAGCTTGCCTATGGCAGCACCGATACCCTGGACGAAGCGAACTACGCCGCCGCGCGCGCCGCGATGATGGGCTATCGCAGCAACAGCGGGCGGCTTTTGGGCGTGAAACCCAAGGTGCTTGTGGTGCCGCCCTCGCTCGAAGACGAAGCCCTGCACCTTCTCAATACTGAAAACAAGGACGGCGGCGGCTCCAACCCCTACAAGGGCACGGCTGAACTGATTGTCAGCCCGTGGCTTGAAGCGTAAGGCGGAGGATCGACCATGGGGCCGACCTTCACCGTCCAATGCGACAATGCGCTTCCCTACGCGCCCGACTGGGTGCAGCTCACGCCATTGGGGGCGATCACCGCGCGCGACGGGCGCAACTTTGTGGTGGACGATCCGGACGCCATTCTTGCCGCCTTTGCGGCTGGCGGGATTGATCTGCCGATTGACTACGAACACCAGAACGACAACCCCAAGGCCAAGCTTTCCGGACCTGTGCCAGCGGCGGGGTGGATCAAGGAACTTGCCACCCGTGCCGATGGTATTTGGGGCCGCGTCGAATGGACCGACCGCGCCAGCGCGATGATTGCCGCGCGCGAATACCGGTTTCTCAGCCCGACGCTGATTATCGAAAAGAACTCGGGTCAAGTGGCCTTGATCCGGGGAGCGGCGCTTGTCCACAACCCGGCGCTGCACATCAAGGCGCTTGCCGCACAGGAGGACACAATGCCCGATCCCACCACGCCAAAGACCGCGCCGGATATGACCGGCCTCATGGCCCGCCTTGCCAAGCTTGTTGGCTTGGACGAAGACGCCACCGAAGAAGACCTTTTTGCCGCGCTGCGGCAACGCCTGGACGGGGCCAATCCTGACCCAAGCAAATTCGCTCCCATCGAGGCCCTTCGAGAAGCGATGAATGACCGCAACAAGGAGCTTGCGACCTTCCGTGAAGAGCGCGCGCAACGCAAAGTCAACGACGCCTGGAATGCCGGATACCTGACCACGGGCGGCAAGGCATGGGCGCTGGAACTTTGCATGAAGGATGAGGCCAGCTTTGACGCCTTTATCGCCAATACCGCCCCGGCCTATGCGCACCTGACAACCTCTGTTGTCCCCAAGGGCATACCTGGCATGAGCAAGCCCGAGCATTCCGCCGAGGTCATGCTCTTGAGCGAACAGCTTGGGGTCACGCCGGAACGCCTGATAGGCGATTGATCGAAATGGGCGGCGGTCTCCACCCTTGCCGCCCTGTCGGCCCTGGCCATTGAAAGCCGGGGCGTGCGGGGGCCGGACCGGTCAGCAACATCCGGTCCTCGCAAAGCTATTTCAGGAGTGTCGCGCATGGTCGTGAAAGTAACTGTCACCAAAGACCTGTCCAGCGCAGTCGAATGAGCGCGCTTCCGGCCATAAGGTATCCGCGACACCCGGCCCATATTGACGCCTATGTCGAAGTCTTGGGGCCAAGTGTTGCCGTTCGTTTTCTGATTGCGTTTGGTGGCACGCCCCTCTACTTCCCGGATGATCCCTGCGGGCGCAGTCAGGCCGAGGCCCTGATTGGTGCCGCGCAATTGCGCGAGCTGAGCGCGCGAATGCCGTCGAACCGGGCCGAAGTGCCAATGCCGAAGAATTGGTTGATCCGGTCCCTTCATGCCGAGGGCCTTAGCGTCAGTCAGATTTGCCGAACTCTGAAAACCACCAGCACCAACGTCAAGCGCACCCTGCGCGACGCGAGGGCGAGATGAGCGGTGCGGCGGATCAACTGCGCCAATCCCTGCGCGAATTGCGCGCGGTCTCCGACGCCTTGTCCGGGGCGATGGACCGCGCTGAGGCCGCGCTTGAAACCCATTTTGAAGCCGGTGTTCAACAGCCTGTTCAACCGGCCATTGAAGGATTGCCTCCGCCCTGTGAACACCGCCGCCAGCACCGCCCCGGACGCCCCGCGATCATCGACAAAGACCCCGAGCTGCGCGCCTTCATCCTCGCCCGGATCAACCGCTTGACATTCCCCCAACTCGAAGCCGAAGTTGCCAATGCCTTTCCGCCTGAGCGCCGCGTCAAAAAGACGGCAATCAACGACTGGTGGAACAAACACCGCGACGCCCTCAGCCCGATTTTCCAACCGGAATAGTCCGGGAACTTCGAGCGTAGTCCGGTATCAAAACCCACTGTAAGCCCATGTCAGGATTAGCTGTAACTACACATTTCCGCCCTTTAGCCCTTTCCCCTCGGGATGATCCATGCAATAGGGACGTGCCAACCGATCCCCTCCAAAGGAGCCACCCCATGGAGATTCGTGAGGCCCTGACCTTCGATGACGTACTGCTTGTTCCCGGCGCATCCGATGTGCTTCCCAGCACCGCTGACACGCGCACCCGGGTAACCAAATCCATTGATCTCAACATCCCGCTCCTGTCCTCGGCCATGGACACGGTGACCGAGGCACGTATGGCCATCACCATGGCGCAGGCCGGCGGCATGGGGGTGATCCATAAGAACCTGAGCGCTGAAGAGCAGGCCCGTCAGGTCCGCCGGGTCAAACGGTTTGAGTCCGGCATCGTCTACAACCCCGTCACCCTGACCCCCGATCAAACCTTGGCAGACGCTAAGGCACTGACCGAGCGGTACGGCTTTACCGGCTTTCCGGTGGTCGACAAGGATCACCGGGTTGTCGGCATCGTGACCAATCGCGACATGCGGTTTGCCGAACACGATGACACGCCGGTCAAAGCCATGATGACGCACGAAAATCTGGCGATCCTGCGAGAACCGGCTGACCGTCCCGAAGCCATCGCCAAGATGAAGGAACGGCGCATCGAAAAGCTGCTGGTCACCGATGACACCGGCAAGCTGACCGGCCTTTTGACGCTGAAAGACACCGAACAGGCGGTGGTCAACCCGACTGCCTGCAAGGACGATCTGGGGCGGCTGCGTGTGGCGGCGGCCAGTTCGGTTGGCGACAGCGGCTTTGAGCGGACCGAGATGCTGATCGACAGCGGCGTGGACATCGTGGTGATTGACACCGCACATGGCCATTCGCGCGGCGTGATCGAGGCTGTGACCCGGGCCAAGCGCCTGTCGAATGGGGTTCAGATCATCGCGGGCAACGTGGCGACCTCCGAGGCGACGCGCGCCCTGATCGATGCCGGGGCCGATGCGGTCAAGGTCGGCATCGGGCCGGGCTCGATCTGTACCACGCGCATGGTGGCGGGGGTTGGTGTGCCGCAGCTGACGGCGATCATGGACTGCGCCTCGGCGGCGGGGGACGTCCCGGTGATCGCCGATGGCGGCATCAAGTTTTCCGGTGATTTTGCCAAGGCGATCGCGGCGGGGGCGTCCTGCGCAATGGTCGGCAGCATGATCGCTGGCACAGACGAATCCCCGGGCGAGGTGATCCTGTATCAAGGCCGTTCCTTCAAAGCCTATCGCGGTATGGGCAGCCTTGGCGCCATGGCGCGCGGCTCGGCTGACCGTTATTTCCAAAAGGACGCGGCAAGCGACAAACTGGTGCCCGAAGGGATCGAAGGGCAGGTGGCCTACAAAGGGTCTGCCGGGGCGGTCATTCACCAGTTGGTGGGCGGTCTGCGGGCGGCCATGGGCTATACCGGTTGCGCCACGGTCGAGCAGATGCGCGGTGGCTGCCGCTTTGTGAAGATTACAGGCGCCGGTCTCAAGGAAAGCCATGTTCACGACGTGCAGATCACCCGCGAAAGCCCGAACTACCGGATCGGCTGAAACGCAGCTTTGGAATGAAAAACGCCGGGGTCGCAAGGCCCCGGCGTTTCGCATTTCCAAGGCCCTTCGGGTCAGTCGTAGCCCTTGATCAGTTCCTGCATCATCTCGCGCTCTTCGCCGGTCAGGTCGGTCAGGGGCGTGCGCACCGGGCCGGTGTCGAAGCCGCGCAGGGAAACCCCTGCCTTGATCGCCGAAACCGCATAACCGGTGCACCGGTCGCGGATCTTGGTGAAGGGATAGTAGAAATCCCGCAGCATCTGTTCGCAGGTGGCATCATCGCCAGCGAGGAACGCCGCGTGGAATTTCAGGGCGGTTTTCGGCACAAAGTTGAAGACGGCAGACGAATAGGTATCCACCCCGGCGCCGCGATAGGCTTGGGCGAACAGCTCGTGCGTGGGCATGCCGCCGACATAGGCCAGACGGTCGCCGTTGTGTACGGTGATGCGCTTGACGGTATCTATGTCGCCGGTGCCATCCTTGAAGCCGATCAGGTTCGGGCAATCATCCGCCAGCCGCGCGAGCGTTTCCGCTGAGACCACCGATTGGCCGCGATTGTACACGATCACGCCCATGTTGGTCGAATGGCAGACCCGGCGGATGTGGTTTTCGATCCCTTTTTGCGGCGCGCCGATCAGGTAGTGGGGCAACAGCAGGATACCGTCGCCGCCCGCTGCCTCGATCCCCTGAGCCATGTCGATGGCCATGCGGGTGCCATAGCCGCAGCCGGCGATGATCGGGTCATTGGGCTGGGTGGCCTTTGCGGTCTTGACGACGTCGACCACTTCTTGCGGCGTCAGCGAAAACAACTCGCCGGTCCCGCCCGCGACGATCAGGCCTGCGACGGGGGTTTCGGCCAGCCATTCCAGATGCGCTGCAAAGGCCTTGTGGTTGACTTGATCCTCGGCATCGAAAGGCGTGACCGGAAAGGATAGCAGACCAGAGCGGATGATCTCTCGGAGGTCGGTTGGGGCAATCATGTGGATGTCCTTATTGGGCGTATTCAGGGGGGAACTGGGTCAGTCTTCGTGGATCGTGTCGGCGCAGAACATGCCGCCTTGGAACACCACGTCAGGGGCGTCCGGGGAGGGCTTGGCGGTGCTCGCGTCGACCTTGGCGCGAAACGACTCGGCATTGTCCTGCGGTTTCCAGCCCAGCCATGCGATGTTTGAGTTGTCCCAGAAGCTGGCGGTGTTGTCCGAGGCGCCGTAGATGATCGGGCAACCCAGTTTCGGGACGTCAAAGATGCGGGTGATCATGCCAGCGAAATCATCATAGGACATCCATGTGGACAGCATCCGGTGGTTGCGCGGCTCGGGGAAGCTGCTTCCGATGCGGACGATGGCAGTCTCTTGGCCGAATTTGTCGTGATAGGCATTGGCCACCGCTTCGCCAAAGACCTTTGATACGCCATAAAGCCCGTCGGGGCGCGGGTAGACCGTGTTGTCGATCACCTGATCCTGCTTGTAGAAACCAATGGCGTGGTTCGACGAGGCAAAGACGATGCGCGGCATCCCGTTTTTGCGCGCAGCCTCGTAAAGGTTCATCACGCCTTGGATATTGGCGTTGTTGATGACGCTCCACGGCCCCTCGGTGCTTTTGCCGCCGAAATGCACGATGCCGTCACAGTCTTTGACCAGCTCTTCGACAGCGGCAGCATCGCCAAGATCGCAGATCACGATCTCTTCGTTGGGCTTTGCTTCGCCCATCTCGGTCATGTCCGAGAGGCGCAGGGTATCTGCCAGATGGGCCAGTTTCTCGCGCATGACAGTGCCCAGCCCGCCTGCGGCGCCGGTGATCAGAAGCCGTTTCATCCTGTTTTCCTTTGGTCTTGAGTGTGTGTCAGCGCGCCGGTGGACCAGTCGCGCAGGAAGTTGATCACAGCCGCGCGCATCGGCGGCGTTTCGATATGGGTTTCGGCCTCGCAAAGCCGGGTGACAAGGTGGCCCCCGGTCGCATAGGCCCGGTGGACGCGCTCCAAGGCCGGGTCGCGGGCCTCAGGCGGGGTCAGGTGATCGCCGGTACCATGGGTGATCACCTGCGGGCGCGGGGCGATCAGGGCGGCAACATCGCCCATTTCGGCGTGGCGCAGCAGGCCGGGAACCGTCAGGAAATGCCCGTGTCGGTCATGGGTGCCCGTTTCGATCAGAGGCGCCATGTCGGCCAGCATGCACAGATGGGCACAGGCACTGATGCGTGGATCAAGCGCCGCCAGCCAATAGGCGTGGGCGGCGCCCATCGACATGCCCAGCGTCGCGATTTGCGTGCAGAAGGGCTGCGACTCAAGCCAGCTGACCGCGCCTTGCAGATCGCCCAGCATCCGCCCCATCAGCGGCTGCCCGCGCCATAGTCCAGCCTTGGCAAGCGCGCTTTCGCTGCCAGATCCCTGACGATCTCCGAACCCCGGCATATCGACACAGAGCACATTCAGGCCAAGTCCCAGCAGGTCGGGCGCATAAGGACCAGTAAGCCACCGCGCGCCCTGGATCAGTTCCCGGCGACCAAGAGTGTAGTCGCCGCCATGGGCATGGCAGTACAGCACGGTCGGTCGCGGGCTGGCCCCATCGGGACAAAGCAGCGTTGCGGTGGCGCCGTTCAATAGCCAGTCCTGCCGGATTCCCCCTGCGATGGTGGTTTCGTTGACCTGCACGCCCTCGGGCACATCGCCGGGGTCGGGCAGGGCCAGCAGCCCGCGCAAAGTGTCGCGAAGCGTGCTCATGTATAGCTCCACGAGCCGTCCGGGCGTTTCGGCAGTTTGCGTTCCCAGTGCACGTAGCGATCGGTTTTCAGGTAGTCTTCGTCGATCTCTACACCCCAGCCGGGACGATCGGGACGCAGCTCCAGATGGCCGTCCTTGGGCAGATATGGGTCCGTGATATAGGCGGCGCTTTGATCGTCTGTTTGCATGCCGTCCGAGTGATAGGCCGCACCGTGGGGCAGGCGGTATTCAAGGATCTTGAAATTCGGGCAGGCGGCCGAGAAATGCAGGTTCACGGCCGTCGCCAGCGGCCCCATCGGGTTGTGCGGCGCGACCGGGACAAAGAACGCCTCGGCCAGCGCGGCGATCTTGCGCATTTCCAGAAGCCCGCCGACCACGCAGATGTCGGGCTGGATGATATCGGCGCCGCCCGCCTGCAACAAACGCAGAAACTCGAACCGGCTGTAAAGGCTTTCACCGGTGGCCAGCGGCACGCGCAGCTTCGATTTCAGGGCGCCCCAACTTTCGAAGTTTTCGGGGCGCATTGGCTCTTCGTAGAACATCGGGTTGAACGGGGCGAGGGCATTGCCCAATTGCTCGGCCTGCCACGGTTCGAACAGCTTGGCATGGGCGTCATAGGCAAATTCATAATCCGGGCAGAGCGCGTGCAGCACCTCGACCCAATCGGCGGTGGCCTTGAGCGTCTTGCCCCAAGGCTCGGCATGGATGTCGTTGCGGTAGGGCGACATCTTGAAGGCGGTAAAGCCCCATTGCGCGTTCATCTGGTTGCAGTAGTCGCGCACTTCCTTCGGGTCGGGCGCGGTGTAAACGCCAAGATAGACCCGCACCCGGTCGCGTACGGTGCCGCCCAGCAGCTGATAGGCTGGGACGCCAAGCGCCTTGGCCGAAATGTCCCAGAGCGCATGATCAATAGCCGAGATCGCCGCAAGACCAAGGGCGCCGGGGGGGAACCGCGATTGCATCAGAAGCTTCTGTACGATGCGTTCGATGCGGCGTGGATCTTCGCCTTCGAGTTGCAGGAATAGATAGTCCAGCAAAGGCGGCAGAGCGCGATCGGGCCCATGATTATAGCACTCGCCCCAGCCGGTTATGCCCTCGTCGGTATCGATGGCCACGAGCACCCGGGGGCGATCGCGATCACATGTCATATAACTTCTCAGACCTGTTATTTTCATTTGCTAGTATCTCGGGGTTTGAGTGCGGATTTGAATATTTGGAACGCGTTAAAGCATCTATCCGGCAAAGCGACACTGAGGGATTCCCTTGATTCCCAGGCCTTTGACGGCAAACAGGTTTCCGGCGTCTGGCTGGGCGCGCCCTTCGGTCAGGCCAACACCAATCGAAGTGACGTAAAGCACATCCAGATCGGAGCCGCCGAACATCGGCTTGGTGGGTTTTTCGACCGGCATGTCCAGAGTCATCAGCAATTCGCCCTGCGGCGAGATGCGGTACAGTTGCCAGCCGGAAACGCCCGCCTGCCAGTAACATCCCTCGGCATCGACTGTGCCGCCATCGGGGCGGCCCGCGACGCTGCGGGTGTCAAAGAAGACGCGCTCAGGGCCCGGAGTGCCGGTTTCGGTGTCATAGTCGCAGGCCCAGATCGTCCGTTCGGCTGGATTGCTGTCCGAGTAGTAAAGCGTTTTGCCGTCCGGAGAAAAGCTCATTCCGTTCGTGGTGAAAATACCGTCTTTCCATTTGGTAACGGTGAAATCCGGGTCGAGACGGTAGAAGGTGCCAAGGCGCTCGGGTTCGCCGCCGTCCTTCATGGTGCCTGCCCAGAACCGGCCCTGCGCATCCGTTGCGCCGTCGTTGAAGCGGTTTTGCTCAAGGTGCGGTTCCGGGTCGGCAATCTGGCTGCGCTCACCGCTGTCCCAGTCATACAACCAAAAGCCAGTCTTGGTGGCCAGGACCATGCCGCCGTTTTCGCGCAGGGCGAGGCAGCCGACCGGTTCACCAAAGTCCCTGGACGTATTCTGTCCGCTCGTCGGGTCGAAGCGGTGGATCAGCCCGGCCGGGATGTCGACCCACCACAGCACTTGAGTCCGATCGTCCCAGACAGCACCTTCGCCCACTTTCGAATGGCTGTTTACAACGCTCTCAATTGTGATTCCGGTCATTTTTCATTGGCTCCCATGGCGTTGCGTGGCGTCCCTCGCATTCAAATCATACAGGTGGCATAACCTGTCATATTAATCTGTTGACAGCTTGGCAATCGAAATGTCACCAATACCGCCACGGACCGATCTGACAGGTCTTTAAAGGGAGGAATCTGCCATGTCATTCATGAGACGCGTGTTGCGTCCCGTTTCCGCGCTGGCCATTTGCGCTGCGCTGACGCCTATCGGGGCCTGGGCCTATGAGGAGGCGCCCGCGCTGGCCGAACAGGTCGCCGCAGGCACGTTGCCACCAGTGGACCAACGTCTGCCCGCTCAGCCCGAGGTTGTGACCCCGCTGGAGTCGGTGGGCACCTATGGCGGCAAACTGCGCCGCATGCTGGGGGGCTCGAACGACCACAACTCGATCTTGCGCGTTGTCAGCCCTCAGGGCCTGACCCGCTGGAAGCCGGATTTTTCAGGCGTTGTGCCGAACGTGGCCGAGAGCTGGGAATCGAGCGCCGATGGCAGCGAGTTCACCTTCCACCTGCGCGAGGGCATGAAGTGGTCAGACGGTGAACCGTTCACTGCCGATGACATCATGTTCTTTGTCGATGACCTGCTGAACAACAAGGAATTCTATCCCAACGCACCCGCCCGTTTCGTGGTGGGCGGCGAAACCATGCAGGCCGAGAAAATCGACGACCACACGATCAAGCTCAAGTTTGCGGCGCCTTACGGTACCTTCCTGACGGAACTCGCGACACCGTTGGCACAAGAGCCCGTGCTCTGGGCCAAGCATTACTGCATGCAATACCACCCCAAGTATAACCCCGACATTCAAGCCTTGGTCGATGCGACCGAAGCGGTCGAAGACTGGACCGGTCTGTATCGTCTGAACTGCGGCGAAGTCGAAGCGCCCAACCGCTGGTCCAACCCCGAGCGACCAACGTTGGACCCTTGGGTTGTTACCGGCGACGGTTATAGCGCCGGATCGACCAAGGTGGTGATGGAGCGTAACCCCTACTTCTGGCAGGTCGATACCGCCGGCAATCAGTTGCCCTATATCGATACGCTGGAAATGGGTGTCGCTCAGGACAACCAGGCGATGGTGCTTGAGGCGGTTGCTGGCAATATCGACATCCAGCGGCGCAAGATTTCCAACTTGGCGAACAAGCCGGTCTTTGCGGAAAACGCAGAGAAGGGTGGGTACAAGATCCTTAACATGATCAACTCGAACTCGAACGTCATGGCGATCCACTTCAACCAGACTCACAAGGATCCGGTGATGCGCGAGGTCATTCGCAACAAGGACGTGAGGATTGCGCTGAGCCTTGGCATTGACCGCGATGAGATCATCGACATCGTGTATCAGGGGCAGGGGGAGCCTTGGCAAATTGGCCCGCGTCCGGATCATGTGCTCTACAACGAACAGTTGGGCCGTCAGTACACCGAATACGATCCGGACCGTGCGAACGAACTGCTGGATGCTGCCGGTCTGGCCGAGCGGGACGCCGATGGCTACCGTCTGCTGCCCGATGGCCGCAGGTTCACCTTCAACGTCAACTACACCGGAATTGAACAGCCGGATTGGGGTGACAGCCTTGAGATCATCAAGGAGCAGTGGAAAGAAATCGGCGTTGAGCTGAATTCTTCCTCGGTCGAACGTTCGATCTACTATTCGCGCGGCGAAGCCAACGAGCATGACTTCATGGTCTGGGGCGCGCCCGGCGGACTTGATCCGACCCTCAGCCCGCGTGATGTGCTGTCTGTGCATCCGCAGGCCAGCTGGTTCTCGATCCCGTGGGTGCGTTGGTACATCTCGGGGGGCACCGAAGGAGAAGAGCCCTCGGAAGCGATGAAAAAGCGTCTGGAGCTGTACGAGGCCTATAAGGCCGAAGCCGATCAGGAAAAGGCTTTGGACATCTTCCGCCAGATCCACCAGATCGCCGCGGATGAGCTGGAAGTCATCGGTATCAGCCTTGCACCGAACCTTGTTGGCGTCGTCAACAAGAAGCTGCGCAACGTGCCTGATGCGATCCCCGCGTCGTGGATGTACCCGGATCCGGGTCCGACCCTGCCGCAGACCTACTACTACGCCGAGTGATCGGCGACGGGTGGGGGGTACCCCCCACCCAACCACAGACCTTGTCCTTTTGGGGGGAGGGCGGGCGTGCCCCCGCCGCACCGTTACGGACAAGATCGCACACTCCTCAAGACAGGCGGGCCGAGATGATCTGGCGTTATATCCTCAAGCGCATCCTTTGGATGGTGCCCTTCCTTTTTGCGGTCTCTATCGTGGCCTTCCTGTTGATCCAGGCCCCGCCCGGAGACTACCTGACCACCTACATCGCCAAACTTGGCGAAAGCAACGAAGTGCTCGATCAGGCCAGCGTTGAAAACCTGCGCGCCCGATTTGGCCTCGATAAGCCATTGTATGTTCAGTATTTCAAATGGGTGGGCAATCTGCTTCAGGGCGATTTCGGCATGTCCTTTGAATGGCGTCAGCCGGTGTCCGAACTGGTCTGGGAGCGTATGGGGCTGACCATCATGCTGTCCTTCGCCACGCTGTTGTTCACATGGGCGGTGGCCTTTCCGATCGGCGTCTATTCCGCCGTGCGCAAATATTCTGTCGGCGATTACATCGCCACGACCATCGGCTTTATCGGCCTTGCCACACCGAACTTTCTGTTGGCGCTGATCCTGATGTATATCGGGGTTGTGCATTTCGGCAGCGATGTGGGCGGGCTGTTTTCAACCGAATTTCAGGGCGAGCCGTGGTCTTATGCCAAGTTCGTCGATCTGATGAAGCACCTTTGGCTGCCGGTTGTGGTTCTGGGGACGGGTGCGACGGCCAGCCTGATCCGCATCATGCGCGCCAATCTGCTGGACGAGCTGAACAAGCCCTATGTCGACACGGCCCGCGCCAAGGGCCTGTCGGAATTCTGGCTGATCATGAAATATCCGGTGCGGGTTGCATTGAACCCCTTTGTCTCGACCATCGGCTGGGTGCTGCCCAATCTTGTGTCGGGGGCCGTCGTCACCGCAATCGTTCTCAGCTTGCCCACGGCCGGGCCGCTGATGCTTCAGGCGCTGCTGTCTCAGGACATGTATCTGGCTGGGGCGTTCGTCTTGCTTCTGTCCTCGCTGACCGTGGTGGGGATGCTGATTTCAGACATCCTTCTTGTCATTCTCGACCCGAGGGTTCGCTATGAATAACACCACAAACCCCGACGCGCTCGACAGCCCTCACGAGACGCAACTTCCGGCGGATGACCATATCCATGACGTTCCGGCGATTGAAAAGGATATTGATCCGGACCGCGTCGCCATTGCCTCTCAGTGGCAGCTGACCTGGTGGTCTTTTCGCAAACACAAACTGGCCAATATCGGCCTTTGGGTGATCGGATTTCTCTATCTTATCTCGGTCTTTGCAGAGTTCGTGGCGCCTGCGGACCCGATCAAACAGAACCGCCGCGCGGTGTTCCATCCTCCACAGATGATCCACTTTGTCGATCACACGGACGATGGGATACGCATTCGCCCCTATGTCTATGAGATGGACCGTCAACGCGATCCTGACACGCTGGCAATCACTTACACACCATCGGGCGAAAAGATCTACCTCAAGATGTTCGGACGGGGCGAAGACTACAAGTTCTGGGGTCTCTGGACGACGAACATTCATCTCTTTGCCACCGAGAAATCGCGCGACAAGTTCTTCTTGTTTGGCGCCGACCGGCTGGGCCGGGACATGTTCAGCCGGGTGATCTATGGCACGCGGATCTCCATGAGTATCGGTTTGGTGGGCGTGGCGATCGCCTTGGTGCTGGGCATCACACTGGGCGGGATGTCGGGCTATTACGGCGGTCGCGTGGATGCGGTGATCCAGCGGTTGATCGAGTTCGTCTTGTCCTTGCCGACGATCCCGATTTGGCTGGCGTTGGCGGCATCCTTGCCTCCGAGCTGGCCAATCTATCAGCAGTATTTCGTCATCACCCTGATCGTCAGCCTTGTCGGCTGGACCGAATTGGGGCGGGTGGTGCGTGGGCGCTTTCTGGCGATGAAGAACGACGATTTTGTCATTGCCGCGCGGCTTGATGGTGCCAGCGAAGCGCGGATCATCTTTCGTCACATGCTGCCTTCGCTGACCTCGCATATCATCGCCTCGCTGACCCTTGCGATCCCGCTGATGATCCTGGCGGAAACCTCGCTGTCGTTCCTTGGCCTTGGCCTGCAACCGCCCGCGATTTCATGGGGCGTGCTGCTGAAAGAAGCGCAGAACATCCTGACGATCTCGCAGGCCCCTTGGCTGTTCATTCCCGGCGGCTTTGTGGTCTTCGCGGTTCTGGCTTTCAACTTTCTCGGTGACGGGATGAGAGACGCGGCAGATCCCTATGAGCAATAATCCAGCCCCAAGTGGAGCGCATGACATGAGCGACCGCCCCATTCTGAGTGTCGAAAACCTGAACGTCGGATTTTCCCTGCGCCAAGGTGTGGTGGACGTGCTGCATGGCATCAGCTTTGATCTGCACCGCGGCAAGACCACCTGCATTGTCGGCGAAAGCGGTTCGGGCAAATCCGTGACGGCCCGCACAATCCTGAACATGGTGCCGCGCCCCGGTGTCATCAACGGCGGGCGCATCCTGTTCAATCCCGATGGTGATGGGCAAGTCTGCCTGACCGACATGGACCCGCGAGGCAAGGAAATCCGAGCCATCCGCGGCGGGCGCATCGGTATGATCTTTCAGGAACCGATGTCCTCGCTAAGCCCGGTGCACACCATCGGCAGCCAGATCGTCGAAGCCATCCGGTTGCACCGCGACGTTGATAAAAAGACTGCCCGCAAGATGGCGCGCGATGTTCTGGAACAGGTGGAGATCCCAACTCCCGACAAGGCTTTGGACCGTTATGCCTTTGAGTTTTCCGGCGGTATGCGCCAGCGGGCGATGATCGCCATGGCGCTGTCCTGCCACCCTGATGTGCTGATCGCAGACGAGCCGACAACCGCGCTTGACGTGACCACGCAGGCGGAGATCATCGACCTGATGCGCAACCTGCAGCGCGACAACGGCATGGCAATCATGTTCATCACCCATGACATGGGCGTGGTGGCCGAGATCGCCGATGAGGTGGTCGTGATGGAAAAGGGCTATGTGGTCGAACAAGGCTCGGTCGAGCAGATCTTCAACGCGCCCCAGCACCCTTATACGCAGAAACTTCTGGGCGCCGTGAAACGCCTGGATCAACCCGCCGCCGCCAAGGTGCGTCCGACGGCGGATGCGGGCGAAGTGCTGCGGGTGGATGATTTGCACCTGCATTTCGAAAAGAAAGAGGGCTTTTTCCAACGCGTCACGGATGTCACCAAGGCGGTTGACGGCGTGTCGTTCACGCTGCGGCAGGGCGAGGCCCTTGGCATCGTTGGCGAAAGCGGGTCGGGCAAGACCACAGTCGGCCGTTGCATTGCCCGCGTCTATGATCCGCAGGCGGGTCTGGTGGATTACAACGGTGAAAATCTGGTTGAAGCCACGCCCGACCGTTTGCGTGAAATCCGGCGCGAGGTTAGGATGATCTTTCAGGACCCATTCGCGTCCCTGAACCCGCGCATGACGGTAAAGCAGCTGATCGCCGAGCCATTGATCGTCAACAACATCTGCAAGGGGCAAGAGCTTGAGGATCGTGTTGCGCAACTGCTGACCGAGGTCGGCCTCGACCCTTCGATGATGGAGCGTTATCCGCACGCCTTCAGCGGCGGCCAGCGGCAAAGGATCGTGGTCGCGCGGGCGATTGCGCTCGACCCCAAGGTGATCATCGCCGATGAGCCGACAAGCGCCCTGGATGTGTCGATCCGAACGCAGGTCCTGGATCTGCTACTGAAATTGCAGGCCGAAAAAGGGCTGTCCTTCATCTTTATCAGTCACGACATGGCGGTGATCCGCTATTTCTGCGATCGGGTGGCGGTGATGTATCGCGGGCGCATCGTCGAGATTGGCGATACCGAGGACATCATCACCAACCCGCAGCATGCCTATACCAAGGCGTTGCTGTCCTCTGTGCCGATCGCTGACCCTTCGCTGCGCGGTACTCGGACGCGGCACAGATACGCGCCGGAGGCGATCTGAATGTTCGCGGAAGGCGTCGAAAAAGCGCAAGACGTGAACGCGGCTTTCGCCTCGCCTGAGGACGCAGCGCGGTATTGGGCGGTTGGCGCAAAACAGGTGCCGACCGAAACGTTCAGCTATCCCGGGAGCGCCGGGCAAGCACAAACAGCGCGGCTCTATCGCGGAGACGACGGCGCGCCGGTTTTGATCTTCATACATGGCGGCGGCTGGACCAATGGCTCGATCGCCTTAAACGATCGCGCCTGCGGGGCACTGGCGGCCGAGGCGGGCTGGAACATCCTGTCGATCTCGTACCGGTTATCGCCAAAGCATCCGTTCCCGGCCGGGCTGGATGATTGCCGCGCCGCCTTGCGCTGGCTGCGCGGGGGCGGTCTGGGCTTTACCCCGGCGCGTATCGCGATTGGCGGTGCGTCGGCTGGGGGCAATCTTGCGCTGGCTTGCGCCTTGGCCGAGGGCGGCGCGTTGGCGGCACTGCTGCTGTTCTACCCGGTCTGCGGCGATGATTTCGACACCGCCAGTTATCAGCGCTATGCCGAAGGATACGGCCTTGCCCTCGCCCGCATGCAAGAGCTGTTCTCGCTCTACGATCCGGAGATGCTGCATCGGGACAACCCCTTGCTCTACCCCCTCAAGGGCGATCTTTCCGGTCTGCCACATTGCGAGATCATCTCGGCCGAACTGGACGTTCTGGCCGATGACAGCCGCCATCTGGCCGAGCGCCTCAAGCAAACCGGTGTGTCCCACGCCCTGCATATCGAACCCGGCGTGACGCATGGGTTCATCAACCGGGGGCGCTTGATCCCCGCCGCCGACCAGTGCCTGACCCGCGCTGCGCACGCCTTGAAATCGCTTTTCGAATCGGAGCCGACATGAAAATCGAAACCGTGACCTCTCAGGTCTTCACCCATTCCTCCAACACCGTGCGCGACAGCGATGGACATGGCCATCCGGGGCCGGAAAGCCAGACCACCAGCGCGCTTTTGACCATCACCTGTGACGATGGCAGCGTCGGTCGGGTGATATGCCGCCCTGCCGAAGTGCGCGAAGAGCTGCTGGCGCGTTTTGTGCGCCCCAACCTGATTGGCAAGGACCCGCTGTGCACAGAGGCGCTTTGGTATGCCGTCTATAAATGGCAGCGCCTGTCCGGCGCGCAGCTTTCCGATCGCACGCTGACGGCGGTGGATCTGGCGCTGTGGGACCTCAAGGGCAAGATCTGCGGCCAGCCGGTTTGGAAACTGCTGGGCGGCGCGCGGCCCAAGATCCTGGCCTATGGCAGCACCATGTGCGGCGACGATCTGGAAAACGGCCTTGCCACGCCCGACGATTATGCCCGCTTTGCCGAATGGATGGTCAATGAACGTGGCTACAAGGCGGTAAAGCTGCACGGCTGGATGCCGCCGATGCCCGGCGCGCCGGACGTCAAGAAAGACGCGCGTGCCTGCGCCGCCGTGCGCGAGGCGGTCGGCCCGGATGTGCCCTTGATGCTGGACCCGCATCATTTCTACAGCCGCACCGATACCCTGTGGTTGGCCAACCGTCTGGCGGAACTGGATTTCCGCTGGATGGAAGAGCCGATGGAAGAGGCCAGCATATCGTCCTACAAGTGGCTGCGCGAGGGCACCGGGCTGAACATCCTCGGCCCGGAGACCATGACCGGCAAACACTGGATTCGCGGCGAATACGTCAAGGCCGACGCGATTGATCTGGTGCGCGCGGGCGTCTGGGATGTCGGCGGCATCACCCCGTCGATGAAATGCGCCAACATGGCCGAAAGCTTTCACATCAGCTGCGAGATGCACGGCACCGGGGCGGGCAACCTTTCGGTCGCGTTGGCAATCCACAATACCAGTTTCTATGAACGCGGGTTGCTGCACCCCTTCATCGACTATGACAAACCGAAGGAATACCAAAACCGGATCGACGACGAGATGGACGGCGATGGCTATGTGCATGGCCGCGAAGAGCCGGGGCTCGGGCAGGATCTGAATCTCGACTACATCGAAGCCCATACTGTCTAGGCAAAACCATGCGCGTTTTCGCTTTCCACTTTCTCAGATACCCGGGGGCGCGATGTGTGCGCCACCAAAGGAGCCTACATGCCTGACCTGCGCATTGCCGATGTCCGGATTACCCCGATCGCCTTTTACGACCCGCCTTTGTTGAACAACGCGGGCTGCCATCAGCCATTTGCGCTGCGATCCATCATCGAGGTCGAAACCGAAGATGGCGTGATCGGGCTTGGCGAAAGCTATGGCACGCGCAAGCTGATCGACGCGGTCGAAACGCTTGCGCCCAATCTGCGCGGGATCGAGGTCACCGACCTGAATGCGCTTTGGGCATGGGCCAAGGGATCGGTCGTGGGGAACCTGCGCGGGTATATGGGCCAGGAGGCATTGTTGCCCCGCGTGGTCGCCGCCATCGAGGTGGCGATGTGGGACGCGCTTGGCAAGTCGCTGAACCTGCGGGTCTGTGACCTGCTGGGCGGGCAGGTGCGGGACCGCGTGCCGTTCTCGGCCTATCTGTTCTACAAGTTCGCGGGTCATGCCGGGCAACAGCCCGATGACTGGGGCGAGGTTCTGACCCCCGAACAACTGGTCGGCGAGGCGGGGCGTTTTATCGAGACTTACGGTTTTGACGCGATCAAGCTGAAAGCCGGGATTCTGGAGCCCGAGGCCGAGATTGCCGGGCTTGAGGCGCTGCGCGCAGCCTTTCCGGATGCGCCCTTGCGGATCGATCCCAATGGCGGCTGGACAGTGGAAACCACGCTGAAGCTTCTGCCTCGGCTGGAAGGTCTAATTGAGTATCTTGAAGATCCGACCGTGGGGATCGACGACAACGCGCGGGTTGCCGCAGCGACCGACATTCCGCTGGCGACCAATATGTATGTGGTGGCCGACGGCCATCTGCCGCCGAACATGGCGCAGGATGCCTTTCAGGTGATCCTGAGCGATCACCATTACTGGGGCGGCTTGAAGGCCAGCCGCGACCTTGGCCGGATCTGCGAGATCTGGGGGCTGGGTCTGTCGATGCACTCCAATTCCCATATGGGGATCAGCTTGGCGGCGATGACCCATCTGGCCGCCGCGACGCCGAACCTGACCTATGATTGCGACACCCATTACCCGTGGCAGACCGACGAGGTGATCGAAGGCGGTAAGCTGAAGATCGAAGGTGGCACCTTGGCCGTGCCCGAGGGGCCGGGGCTGGGCGTGACGCTGGACCGCGTTGAACTTGAGCGCCTGCACCAGAACTATCTGGAGTGCGGCTATACCCACCGCGACGATGAAACCGAGATGCGCAAGCATTGGCCGGACTGGCGCTTTCAGCGGCCGAAGTTTTAAGGACGACAGATGACGCAAACTCCGCGTGTGATCCGGGTTCATCCCAATGACAACGTGGCCATCGTGGTCAATGATGGCGGCCTGCCTGCCGGGGCGGAGCCCAATGGCGTCGTTCTGCTTGAACGGGTGCCTCAGGGCCACAAGGTTAGCCTGACCGATCTGGCCCGGGGCGATGAAATCCGGCGCTATGACGTTGTGATCGGGATTGCCGCGCAGGATTTGCCTGCGGGGGCGTGGGTGAACGAGCACAACACCGATCTGCCGCCCGCGCCTGAGCTGGATTCCTTGCCCTTGGCCACGATCAAACCTGCGCCAGGCACCCCGTTCGAGGCGACATTTCAGGGCTATCGCAATGCCGATGGCAGCGTCGGAACGCGCAACCTGCTGGCGGTGACAACGACGGTGCAATGCGTCGCTGGCGTTGTTGAACACGCGGTGCGCCGTATCCGAGAAGAGCTGTTGCCCAAGTATCCAAACGTCGATGGCATTGTCCCGCTGGAACATATCTATGGCTGCGGCGTGGCGATTGATGCGGTCGATGCGGCAATCCCCATCCGCACGCTGTCCAATATCTCGAAGAACCCCAACTTTGGCGGGCGGGCTTTGGTTGTGTCGCTGGGGTGCGAGAAACTTCAGCCTGCGCGCCTGATGATGCCCGAAGCCGCCTTGGTGACGTTGCAAGAGCAAGACGGCTTTGTACCGATGATCGATACGATCATGGCCGAGGCCGAAATACTCCTGGACGCCCTGAACAAACGCCAGCGCGAGACCTGCCCAGCCTCGGATCTGGTGGTGGGGATGCAATGCGGTGGCTCGGATGCCTTTTCCGGGGTCACGGCCAATCCGGCGCTTGGGGCGGCGGCGGATCTGATCGTGCGGGCAGGCGGCACGGTGATGTTTTCCGAGAACACCGAGGTGCGCGACGGCATCGCTCAGCTGACATCGCGCGCGGCGAGCAAAGAGGTTGCGCGGGACATCATCCGCGAGCTGAGCTGGTATGACGATTACCTCGCCCGTGGCGGCGTAGACCGGGCGGCGAACACCACACCGGGCAACAAGGCAGGCGGCCTGTCGAACATCGTCGAAAAAGCCATGGGCAGCATCGTCAAAAGCGGCTCAAGCCCGATCATGGCGGTGGTGCCGCCAGGGGAACGGGCGCGGAGCAAGGGGCTGCTCTATTGCGCGACACCGGCCAGCGATTTTATCTGCGGCACGCTGCAACTTGCGGCCGGGGCCACGGTGCATATTTTTACCACCGGGCGCGGCACGCCTTATAATCTGGCGGCCCTGCCGACGCTCAAGGTGGCCACCCGCAGCGATCTGGCGCGGCGTTGGCACGACCTGATGGACATCGACGCAGGCCCGATTGTCACCGGAGAGGTCACGATCGAAGAAATGGGTCAGCAAGTGTTCCAACACATCCTGCGCACCGCCAGCGGTCAGGCCACCTGCGCCGAGGCATTGGGGCTGTACAATTCGCTGGCTCTGTTCAATCCCGCGCCGGTGACGTAGACGCAACAAACCCGCAAGAGGGAGCAAAGTGGACGTGAAGGCACAAAGTGGATCATTGGTCGGCAGCACCACCGAGGCGCTGTCTGCACGCATTCTTGGCGGCGAATTCCCTCTTGGTGCCCGATTGCCGTCCGAAGCGCGCCTTTGTGAGGAATACGGCGTCAGCCGCACGGTGGTGCGCGAGGCCGTCGCCTCGCTCCGCGCCGATGGTCTGGTCGAGCCGCGCCGCGGCGCCGGGGTCTTTGTGGTCAAGGACAAGCTGGACAGCGGATTGCCCTTCCGCAATGTCGATTATGACCGGATTTCCTCGGTGATCGAGGTCTTGGAGCTGCGCACGGCGATAGAAGTGGAAAGCGCGCGGATCGCGGCCACGCGCCGCTCGGCCGCGCAGATCGAGATCATCGTCGATGCGGTCGCTGCGGTGCGCAATCGCATGGAGGAGGGGCAGGGCACGTCAGAGGCGGATTTCGCCTTTCATCTGGCCATCGCGGAGGCAACCGGCAACCCGCGTTTTGCCGAAGTCCTGACCATGCTTGGCTCTGCCGCTATTCCGCGCCACGCCTTGCGCAAAGGCGAAGGGTCCCAGATGACCGAGAGCTATATGGCGCTGATCGATTCCGAGCACCGCCGCATCGTGGATGCGATCCTCGATCAGGACGTGCAGGCGGCGGGGGATGCCATGCGCCAGCATCTGGAAGGTGCGCAGAAGCGCTATCGTAAATTGTTGCGCACCTCCTGAGCGCTGGACAGTAGCGGGTGCTTGGGCCACACCGCGGGGGCAATGCCTTCAGGAGATCGTCATGCAGCCAGCCGCCCGTGTGCAAACCGCAATCGAGATATTGGACCGCATCGCGGCGGGTGAGCCTGCCGAACGCGCCTTGACCAACTGGGCGCGCGGGGCGCGGTACGCGGGCTCCAAGGATCGTGCCGCAGTGCGGGACCATGTCTTTGACGTTCTGCGCTGCTGGCGCTCCTCTGCGGTTCTGGGGGGCGGCGAAACCGGGCGCGCGCGGATGCTGGGCCATCTGCGGGCAACCGGGCAGGACATCGACGCGCTGTTTGTCGGCGGCGGCTATGGACCTGCGCCAATTGGCGCTGATGATGCGCCGGGACGCACGCCCGAAGCGGTCGAGGCATGGGATCTGCCCGACTGGCTGGCGGACCGCTTCACGCAAAGTCTTGGCGACAAGGCCGAACAGGTCGCGCAGGTCTTGCGCCACCGGGCCGACGTGTTCCTGCGGGTCAACACCTTGAAAACCGACATTGCCGGGGCACTGGCTGCGCTCGCTCAAGACGGGATCGAGGCCGAACCACATGATCTGTCACCCGCCGCCTTGCGCGTGACCAAAGGCGCGCGGGCCGTTGCCCGAGGCAAGGCCTATGGCGATGGTCTGGTCGAACTGCAGGACGCCGCCAGTCAAGCCGTGGTCGATCTGCTGCCGCTGCAACCGGGCATGCGGGTGCTGGACTACTGTGCGGGCGGCGGCGGCAAGACTTTGGCCATGGGGGCACAGCTTAACGGCGGCCCACTCGAAGCCCATGATGCCGACCCGCGCCGGATGTCTGACCTGCCCATTCGCGCCGAACGGGCTGGCGTTGAGGTCATGCAAATAGAGCGGCCCAAGGGGGCTTATGATCTTGTTCTTGCCGACGCCCCCTGTTCGGGCAGCGGAGCTTGGCGGCGCTCTCCGGAAGGCAAATGGCGGCTGACGCCCGATGCCTTGGACGCGCTTTGCGCCGTGCAATCAGAGATCCTTGAAACCTGCGCGCCTCTGGTCGCGCCAAAGGGCACATTGGCCTATGCCACCTGTTCGGTTCTGCGCGACGAGAACGACGCCCAGATCGAACGATTTATCCAGAACAACCCGGAATGGCAGATTGTGATGTCTCGGCAACTGACACCGGACGAGGGAGGCGATGGCTTTTTCATGGCTTGCATGGCAAGGCGCGGTAGCTAATGGTTCAACTTATGGGTGTGCGATGACACGGTTAACCAACGCTTAATGCTAAAGCGTGTTTAATCGCGACCAAGAATCAATCTTGGAGATTTTGAATTGGCTGCGACAGCGCAACATCAAACTTCGCAAGGCATTGGCCTGGCATTTCGCTACGGTGCATTCGCTATGTTGATGATGGCTGTAGCGGCCTTTGTTGCGTCAATTTTCGTACCCGCAGGCGTGGTGCGCACGGCTTTGCTCGCGGCAACCGGTGCGATGGGCAGCATGGGGATCGGCTGGCTTGCCATTCGGACAACTTCGGATTGGCTATTGAAGCGAAAGACCGACATTCTGATCGATCTGGTGGAAGGCGAGCCGTCTTATTGCTTTGTCACTGATGGCGACGGTCGTTTGCTGGCGGCGAACAAGACCGCGCGCAACCGGTTTTCCGCGGAGAATGGCGTATCGCTCGCCGTGATCCTGCGCGAGGTTTTCGCCAGCGCCGAAGGGGTATTGTTTCGCCTGCAGAACAGAGCCGAAAACGAAGGCTCCGCAGTCGAAGAGATCACCAGCCACGCCGAGGGGTTTCGCGTCTACGCCCGGGTTTTCCCGGGGCCAGTGGTGTTTTGGCGGATGGAGCCGAACGCGGCGCAAAACGGGGCAGCGCGCGGTAGCCATGCTGTCCTGACATTGGGTCGCAATGGAGCAATTCTGTACATGAACGCGCGGGCGCGGGCTTTGGCCGGCAAGCGGGTCAAGCGGATAGAGGAAATCATCGAAGACATGCCGTTGCGTGCGGGCGGCGTTCATCAGGTGAAAACTCCTGACGGGCTCAGCAAGATGCTGTTGCAAAGCGCGGAAATCGGCGCTGGCCGCGTTGAGCTCAGCTTGATGGAAGTGGCCGAAACGACTTCCGGAGCGGATGGGCTCGAGGGCACCGGAGGCTTTGACAACCTTCCGGTGCCGCTGATCAAAGTTGCCCCGGACGGCACCATTTTGCGGGCCAACCCCGAAGCGCAGCGCATGCTCGCGATTGAGAGCAGGAACGCAGGCAATCTGGCGGAACATATGGTCGGCCTTGGGCGCGCTCTGACCGACTGGCTGCAAGAGGCGGCCGAGGGACGAGGTCTTCACAGGTCAGAGTTTCTGCGGCTAACCCGCGAAGATCAGGAGATTTTTGTACAGGTGACGCTCAAGCGTGTGACCGAAAATGGTGAGCCGACCCTGGTGGCGATCCTCAACGACGCAACCGAGTTGAAGACGCTGGAAGCGCAGTTCGTTCAAAGCCAGAAAATGCAGGCCATCGGCCAATTGGCAGGTGGCGTTGCGCATGACTTCAACAACTTGCTGACAGCAATTTCCGGTCATTGTGACCTTATGCTGCTGCGCCACGATCAAGGCGACCCGGACTACAGCGATCTTGTGCAGATCAACCAGAACGCCAACCGAGCGGCTTCGCTTGTGGGGCAATTGTTGGCCTTTTCGCGCAAGCAGACCATGCGCCGCGAAGTCTTGGACCTGCGCGATACGCTCTCGGATCTGACACATCTCTTGAACCGGCTGGTCGGAGAGAAAGTCTCGCTCACGCTCAAGCACGATCCGGTTCTGCCGCCGGTCCGCGGGGATAAGCGGCAGTTGGAGCAGGTGATCGTCAATCTTGTGGTCAACGCCCGCGATGCCATGCCCGAAGGCGGCGAAATCGTCGTCGAGACCGAGCGCCGCGTCTTGCGCGAGTCGCTTGAACGTGACCGCGCCGTGGTGGAACCGGGCACCTATGTCTCAGTCCGGATCACCGATCAGGGGACCGGCATTCCCAAAGACAAGCTGCAAAAGGTCTTTGAACCCTTCTTCACGACGAAGCGTCCCGGCGAAGGCACCGGACTGGGGCTGTCCACCGTTTATGGTATCGTCAAGCAGACCGGCGGGTTCATCTTTGTCGACAGCGCCGTGGGGCAGGGCACCTGCTTCACCCTTTTGCTGCCCGCCTATGAGGCCACCACCGAAGCCCAACCCGCCAAAACCGAACCCGAGGCGCGCAAGCTGCCTGAAAAGGGGTCGGGCGTTGTGCTCTTGGTTGAGGATGAAGCACCGGTGCGGGCCTTTGCCGCTCGCGCATTGCGCCTGCGCGGCTACACCGTGATCGAGGCTGAAACCGCCGAAGAGGCGCTCAGCACCCTCGAAGATGAGGCGCTGGCCGTAGATATCTTTGTGACCGATGTGGTCATGCCCGGCATGGATGGTCCCAGCTGGGTACGCGAGGCGCGCAAGGTGCGGCCCGATGTGCGCGTGGTCTTTGTGTCTGGTTATGCTGAAGACGCCTTTGGCGAAGGCCACGAGGAAATCCCGAATTCCGTGTTCCTGCCAAAACCATTCTCGCTGACCGATCTGACGGAAACGGTGCATCAGCAGCTGAATTGATGACTTGGGGCCGAAAGGTGGAATGCCCGGCAGCTTAGGGTGCTATTGCGCCCGATCCCAAACATCGAAATCGGAAGCGCATTTTCGGCGCAGCTTTTCTTCCGTCGCGGCGGACAGTTCCAAATCGCGGCGGGGCGAGACGTTTTCGCGCGGCAGATCGATCGTTGTTTCCAGACGCGCCTCCATGAAGGCGATCAGATTGGCCTGATTCTCATATTTGAAAAGGTGGGTGACTGACACACCGTTCGGGCGGGGTTCAATGAACTTCGACTGTGCGCCGACATTGGCGAAAGGTGGTCTGTCGCCGCTCGCGTAGGCTTGGCAAAACTCATCAAAACTGATGCCACGGGTCGAGGTGGGTTTGCCTTCGAGAAATCCGCGCTGGCGGTAGCGATACCACGAGCCCAGCCAGCTGACCGGTTCGCGGACCACCGCCAGAATATCCATATGTTCCGCGCCCATGCGTTCAAACATCGGGCGGAAGAAACGGTTATAACGATAGACCGGCGCATGTTTCAGCTCCGGCGGATTCAACACGGAAATCGACGCATGTGGCAACAAAGCCTGCTCCCAAGCCGAGGTTCCGGTTTTGGGAACCGCAAGAAAGACCAAGCGCTGCTTCCAGAAAACCAGCATTTTCAATCCCTTTTGCGTGAACCTGATTTTATCAATCTTCTCTTAACGATCCTGCGGCAAGCTGAGAAGAGAAAGATTTAACTTGAATTGTTCTCGTTTTGATCTCATACGTGTGAGAACAAGGCAAGAACAAATGCAGCGATTGCCGCCGGTGATGGCGTGTGAAATAAGGACGGAAGTGATGGCAACGGCAGACCTCCTGACAATGGACAATAAGCGCAACGCGGATAAACAAAAGGCGCTCGACAGCGCCTTGGCCCAGATCGAACGTCAGTTCGGCAAAGGCTCAATCATGAAACTTGGCGCAGACAACGCCATGCGCGATATCGAGTCGACCTCGACCGGATCGCTGGGGTTGGATATTGCCCTTGGTATTGGCGGGCTGCCCAAGGGGCGGATCATCGAAATCTACGGGCCGGAAAGCTCGGGCAAGACCACTCTGACTCTGCACGCAATCGCGGAAGAGCAGAAAAAGGGCGGCGTTTGTGCCTTTGTGGACGCGGAACATGCGCTTGACCCGCAGTACGCCAAGAAGTTGGGCGTGGATCTGGACGAGCTGCTGATTTCGCAGCCCGACACCGGTGAGCAGGCGCTTGAGATCACCGATACCTTGGTGCGCTCGGGGGCAGTGAACCTTGTGGTGGTCGATTCGGTTGCGGCCCTGACGCCGAAGTCCGAACTAGAAGGCGACATGGGCGACAGCAGCGTTGGCGTGCATGCCCGCCTGATGAGCCAGGCCATGCGCAAGCTGACCGGCTCGATCAGTCGGACCAACTGCATGGTGATCTTCATCAACCAGATCCGGATGAAAATCGGCGTCATGTTCGGCTCGCCCGAAACGACGACGGGCGGCAATGCGCTGAAGTTCTACAGTTCGGTGCGTTTGGATATTCGCCGAATTGGCGCGATCAAGGACCGCGACGAGGTTGTCGGCAACGCGACCCGTGTGAAAGTGGTCAAGAACAAGGTCGCGGCTCCCTTCAAGCAGGTGGAATTTGACATCATGTATGGCGAAGGTATCTCGAAGACCGGGGAATTGATCGATCTGGGCGTGAAGGCCGGCGTGGTCGAAAAATCCGGTGCATGGTATTCCTACGGCGATGAACGGATCGGTCAGGGGCGTGAGAACGTCAAGAATTTCCTCAAGGAGAACACCCGGATTGCGCTGGAGATCGAGGACAAGATCCGCGCCGCGCATGGCTTGGAGTTTGATATGTCGGACGACGACGGTTCTTCGGATGTGACCGAGGATTGACCTTCGCCGCAAAGCGAAAACAAAGGGGCGTGCGGGAAACCGGGCGCCCTTTTTGGTTATGCGCCGCCTTTGGCGCCGCCCAGGGTAGGGAGCCTGCCCCCTCTTGGCCTGCGGCCAATTCACCCCCGAGGTATTTTCGGCCCAAAGAAACCGCGTCGGGTGTCTGTGCACAATGCGCGCGCTTATGGACACTGCGGGTCCACGAGGATACATCTGCGAGCAACACTTTTGCCCGAAAAGAGGCCCCCGATCATGGCAAGTCTGAACGACATCCGCTCGACCTTTCTGAACTACTTTGAAAAGCAGGGGCACCAGATTGTCCCGTCCAGTCCGCTTGTGCCGCGCAATGACCCGACGCTGATGTTTGTCAACTCGGGGATGGTGCAGTTCAAGAACCTGTTTACCGGGGTCGAGACCCGCGATTACCAGCGCGCAACCACGGCGCAGAAATGTGTGCGAGCGGGTGGCAAGCACAACGATCTGGACAATGTCGGTTATACGGCGCGGCACCATACGTTCTTTGAAATGCTGGGGAATTTCTCCTTTGGCGATTACTTCAAGGATGACGCGATCCCCTTCGCCTGGGAGCTGGTGACGAAGGAATTCGGGCTCGATCCGTCGCGGCTGTACACCACGGTGTATCATACGGACGATGAGGCCTTTGAGATCTGGAAGAAGGTCGGCGTTCCCGAGGACCGGATCATTCGGATCGCCACATCGGACAATTTCTGGCAGATGGGACCGACGGGGCCTTGTGGGCCGTGTACCGAGATTTTCTACGATCACGGCGATCGCATCTGGGGCGGTCCTCCGGGAAGCCCCGAGGAAGACGGTGACCGGTTCATCGAGATCTGGAACGTGGTTTTCATGCAGAACGAGCAGTTCGAGGACGGCTCTATGAAGGCGCTCGATATGCAGTCGATCGACACCGGCATGGGGCTGGAACGGATTGGCGCGCTGCTACAGGGCAGTCATGACAACTATGACACTGATACGATGCGCGCCCTGATCGAGGCCAGTGCCCATGCCACCAGCGCCGATCCCGATGGGCCGGGCAAGATGCACCACCGGGTGATCGCGGATCACCTGCGTTCGACCTCGTTCCTGATTGCCGATGGCGTTATGCCGTCGAACGATGGGCGCGGTTATGTGTTGCGGCGGATCATGCGCCGCGCGATGCGGCATGCCCATTTGCTTGGCGCGCAGGACCCGGTGATGCACAAGCTAGTGCCCGCCTTGGTGCGGCAGATGGGGGCGGCCTATCCCGAACTGGGGCAGGCGCAGTCGCTGATCCAAGAGACGCTGGAAAACGAAGAAAAGCGCTTCAAGCAGACTTTGGACCGGGGTTTGAAGCTGCTGGATGACGAATTGTCCGGGTTGTCGGACGATGCGCCCTTGCCCGGTGCTGCGGCGTTCAAGCTGTACGACACCTATGGATTCCCGCTGGACTTGACGCAGGACGCATTGCGCGAAAAAGGCCGTTCGGTGGACACCGATGGCTTTGACGCGGCCATGGCCGAGCAGAAGGCCAAGGCACGTGCTGCCTGGTCGGGCTCGGGTGAAGCGGCGGATCTGGCGATCTGGTTTGATATTGCCGAAACTCACGGTGCGACCGATTTCCTTGGCTATGACACCGAGGTTGCCGAAGGGCAGGTGCTGGCACTGGTCAAGGATGGCGCCACCGTTGACACGTTGAAGTCCGGTGAGAGCGGCTGGGTCGTGCTGAACCAGACGCCGTTTTATGGCGAGAGCGGTGGTCAAGTGGGCGATCGCGGTTGGCTGCGCCGCCTTGAGAATGAGGACGAAAGCGCGACGGTGACCGACACCCAGAAGATGGGTGGCGGCAAGGTCTTTGCCCATAACGTGACGGTCGACGCAGGCATGATCAAGATGGGCGACGCGCTGCAGCTTGAGGTTGACCATGGGCGGCGCAGTGCCATTCGGGCCAACCACTCGGCCACGCACCTGCTACACGAGGCGCTGCGCGAGGCGCTTGGCGATCACGTGGCGCAGCGTGGCTCGCTCAATGCGCCGGATCGCCTGCGGTTCGATTTCAGCCACGGCAAGGCGCTGACGGCGGCTGAGATGAAGCAGGTTGAAAAGGATGTGAACGCCTTTATCCGCCAGAACTCGACCGTTTCCACCCGGATCATGACGCCGGATGATGCCCGTGCCATCGGCGCGCAGGCGCTGTTCGGTGAAAAATACGGTGACGAGGTTCGCGTGGTTTCGATGGGCATTCAGAGCGGCTCCGGTAAGGGGACGGACGGCCAGACCTATTCACTGGAGCTTTGCGGCGGCACGCATGTGCGCCAGACTGGCGATATCGGCGCCTTTGTGGCGCTTGGCGACAGTGCCTCCAGCGCCGGGGTGCGCCGGATCGAGGCGCTGACCGGTGAGGCGGCTTTGGCCTATCTGTCCGAACAGGATGAGCGGCTGTCCGAGGTTGCGGGTGTGTTGAAAGCGCAGGCCTCCGAAGTGCCCGCGCGCGTCAAGGCGCTGCTCGACGAGCGAAAAAAGCTGGAAAACGAAGTCGCCAATCTGCGACGCGAACTGGCCATGGCCGGTGGCGGCGGTCAGGTTGCGGGCGGCGAGACTCGCGAGATCAACGGGGTCAAGTTCATTGCGCAGGTGCTGAGCGGTGTGACGGGCAAAGATCTGCCTCCGCTGATTGACGAGCACAAGACCCGGATCGGGTCGGGCGCGGTGCTGCTGATCGCGGATGCGGGCGGCAAGGCGGCTGTTGCGGCGGGGGTCACGGACGATCTCAAGGGCAATTTGTCTGCGGTTGATCTGGTCAAGGCGGCGGTCGTCGAACTGGGCGGCAAGGGCGGCGGTGGCCGTCCGGATATGGCGCAGGGCGGTGGTCAGGATGTTAGCAACGCTGATGCTGCGATCAAAGCCGCCGAAGCGGTGATTGCTGGATAAGGCTTTGCGGCCCCGGAACAGCTCCGGGGCGCGACATATATTGGAAGGGCGTTGAAATGGCAGGACTTTGGATCGCACATGTGACCGTCACGGACGAGGAAGCCTATGGCAAATACGCCAAGCTTGCCGGTCCGGCGATCGCCGATCACGGCGGTGAGTTTCTGGCCCGGGGTGGCCGCTTTGTGCAACTTGAGGGCAAGGAACGGCCCCGCAACGTGGTGGCGCGCTTTCCGTCGCTCGAAAAAGCGGTCGAATGCTACAATTCCGATGCCTACCAAGAGGCGCTGAGCCATGCCCGCGGCGCGTCTGAGCGCGAGTTGATGGTTGTCGAGATCCCGGACTGAGGTGATCGCTGCCGGATCAGGGGTGCACACGGTCAAAGACGATCTGACCGTGCAAAATGCCGCGCCAATAGCTGCAACTATCTTCGAGCTGGGAAAAATGCTCCCAAGCGTTGAGGGTAAAGCGGTCCGGCGCCATCAACAGGATCATCGCGTTGATTGAATCGCGCGAGACCTCGTGCTCGGGGTCGATCTGGTTTTCTATCGTCGCCAGATCTTGCGGCAATAGCCCTGACAGCTGCTGGGTATAAGCAAAATATTCGCTGGTCGCGACGCAATCGTCGAAGGGGCAGGGCGTTTGATCGTAAAGCGCATGCGCCATCTCATGCAGGATCACGCTGGCAAAAAGCCGATCAGTGGGGATGGCGTTGAACAGGCTCTGCTTCAATCGGAGGGCTGTCATCGCGTCCGGCGCCAGAACCTCAATCCTGTTTTCCCCGCAGTGGAACAGTCCGAGGCAGTTGTTTTCGAGAGAATTTACGGCTTCGATCCCCAACGGGAACGGATCGGGCAAGTTGCAGCTGCGAAACTGTGCAAGCGCCGTGTCGGTATGGGTGCAGACGGTTTGGGCCAAGTCTGGTGATGCAGTCTCGACCTTCACGATATTGTTGTCACAGACAAATGTCTCTGCGCCCAAGGCCGAAGCCCAAAGACTGACTGTTGAAACTATGATACGATGCAATTGCGCCCCCTGCCTTTTGGTCACGATAGACCAAGGCAGGGGGCGTGAACAATGTCAGGCGCTGCGCGAGGCGCGCTTGCGTTCGTGCGGGTCAAGGTGCCGCTTGCGCAGACGGATAGCGTTGGGGGTCACCTCGACCAGTTCGTCGTCGTTGATATAGGCAATCGCCTCTTCAAGGCTGAGCGTGATCGGCGTGGTCAGGCGGACTGCTTCGTCGGTGCCCGAGGCCCGCACGTTGGTCAGCTTTTTGCCCTTGAGCGGGTTCACTTCCAGATCGTTGTCGCGGCTGTGTTCGCCGATGATCATGCCCTGATAGACCTTGGCCTGGGCGCCAAGGAACATCTTGCCGCGCTCTTCGAGGTTCCACAGTGCATAGGCCACGGCCTCGCCATCCTCCATCGAGATCAGCACGCCCGAACGACGACCCGGGATCGGGCCCTTGTGTTCGGTCCAGCCGTGGAACACCCGGTTCAGAACGCCTGTGCCGCGCGTGTCGGTCAGGAATTCGCCGTGATAGCCGATCAGGCCGCGCGACGGGACATGCGCGATGATGCGGGTCTTGCCAGCGCCAGCGGGCCGCATTTCGACCAGTTCACCCTTGCGCGGGCCGGTCAGCTTTTCGATCACGGCGCCGGTATAATCGTCATCAACGTCGATGGTGGCCTCTTCGACCGGTTCCATCAGCTTGCCGTCCACCTCTTTCATGATCACCTGCGGGCGCGAGATTGACAGCTCGAACCCTTCGCGGCGCATGTTTTCAATCAGAACGCCCATCTGCAGTTCGCCGCGACCGGAAACCTCAAAGGCTTCGCCGCCGGGGGTGTCCGCGATCTTGATGGCGACGTTGGATTCGGCCTCTTTCATCAGGCGGTCGCGAATGACGCGCGACTGCACCTTCTTGCCATCGCGGCCAGCAAGGGGCGAGTCGTTGATGCCAAAGGTCACGGTGATGGTCGGCGGGTCGATGGGCTGGGCTTCCAGTGCATCTTCGACGGCCAGCGCGCAGATGGTGTCGGCCACGGTGGCCTTGCTCATCCCGGCAAGCGAGACGATGTCGCCGGCCTGCGCTTCTTCGATGTCCTGCATGCCAAGGCCGCGGAAGGCTTGGATCTTGGAGACACGGAACTGCTCGATCTTCTGGCCAATGCGCGACAGGGCCTGCACCGTGGCGCCAACCTTGATCTTGCCGGTTTCGACACGGCCGGTCAGGATGCGGCCAACAAAGGGGTCCGCGCCCAGCGTGGTTGCCAGCATACGGAAATCTTCGTTCTGACGCTTGACCTGCTTGGGGGACGGGACGTGATCGACGATCAGTTTGAACAGCGCGTCAAGGTTCTTGCGCGGACCATCCAGCGTGGTGTCAGCCCAGCCATTGCGGCCCGAGGCGTACATATGCGGGAAATCAAGCTGATCTTCGTCGGCATCGAGCGAAGCGAACAGGTCAAAGCATTCGTCCAGCGCACGGTCCGGTTCGGCGTCGGGCTTGTCGACCTTGTTCAGCACGACGATGGGGCGCAGACCAAGCGCCAGCGCCTTCGAGGTCACGAATTTGGTCTGCGGCATCGGGCCCTCGGCGGCGTCCACCAGCAGGACAACGCCATCGACCATCGACAGGATACGCTCAACCTCGCCGCCGAAATCCGCGTGGCCGGGGGTGTCGACGATGTTGATACGGGTGTTCTTCCATTCAACCGAGGTCGGCTTGGCAAAGATGGTGATTCCACGCTCGCGCTCAAGATCGTTGGAGTCCATGGCGCGTTCCGCCACGGCCTGGTTGGCGCGGAAGGCACCGGATTGTTTCAATAGTTCGTCAACAAGGGTGGTCTTGCCGTGGTCAACGTGTGCGATGATCGCGATATTTCGCAGGTCCATGTATCTAGCCAGTCATATAAGGGTTGCGCGCGGCGTACAGGGCATCGCGCCAAAAGGCCAGAGGCGATGCGCCGCAGTTTCGACAAACCTGTTTCAAGAGTGTGACTTTTGTCGGCAGGGGGCCGCTGTCAACCGGCGGCGCTCCGCTGATCCCGTTTGTGTGATTGGAACTAAAGGCGGGGCAATCCCATTTACCTGATGACGGCCGGCAGCACAGCGCTGCCTATGGCCGCAGAAAGAACGAAGGAGCAGAAAAATGAAACGGATGATTGCCCTGACGACCGCAGGTCTCATGCTGAGCGGAGCAGCCTATGCTGGCTCGATGGCTGAACCGGTGATGACGACGCCTCCGCCGCAGCCAGCGCCTGTGCCTGTGCAATTGGGCGGTGACTGGACCGGCCCCTATGTCGGTCTCAGCTTTGGCCGTCTGGATGCCGAAGGTGGCGGCGTCAAGGATGATGGCACGGTCTATGGCCTTTATGGCGGTTATGACTACGACTTTGGCCAGCTCGTCGTTGGCGGTGAGCTTGAGTATCAGGCGACCGACGATTTCACCCTGGGCGGCGTCGCGATTGACGATGTCTGGCGCCTGAAGGCTCGGGCTGGTTATGACGCCGGTCCCGCGCTGATCTACGCGACGGCAGGTTATGCCAAGGCGAATACCTCGATCGGCGATGCCGAGGGCGGCGTCTATGGCCTTGGGATGGAGTACAAGGTGACCGATCGCTTCAGCGTCGGCGGTGAATACCTGCGTCATGATTTCAACGACGTCGGCAACACCAACGTCGACGTTCAGGCGGATACCATTTCGCTGCGTGGCACAATGCGCTTCTAAGCCACAAATGTTGCGACACAGCGCCCCTCGGGAGAGATTCCGGGGGGCGTTTTAATGCGTGGATGCGTTTGAAAAAAGGTGGATGACCAGAATGCCCGCAAGGATCATCCCCATCCCCAGAACCGCTGGCAGGTCAAGCTTTTGCCCAAAGACGGCAAAGCCGATCAGCGCGATCAGCACGATCCCTAGGCCGGACCAAATCGCATAGGCGATCCCGACCGGGAAATAGCGCAGCGCCTGTCCCAAAAGATAAAACGCCGCCGCATAGGCGATCACCACCACGACGGTTGGCAAAGGTTTGGTAAAAGCCTGACTGGCCTGTAGGGCCGTGGTGCCGATGGTTTCGGCCAGAACAGCCAGAATTAGCGTGAGATAGGGCATGGCGGCACCAATTATTCTGAAAATTTGCGGGTAATCTTGATCAAATCCTGCCTGAATTCTTCGCCGGATAAAATGGAAATCGCTGCTTCTTTAACTGTGTGTAAGGTCGCGTTGCCTAGGCTCGTCAGTGGTTAAAACCCCTGAGGAGATATTGATGAAACGTGCACTTTTACTGTCGGCAATGCTTGCCTTCACCGCCCCCGCAGCCTTTGCCGCCGAACCTAATGTGGCCATGCAGTCCTACTTGAATGATGTCGTGATGCCTTGGTCCCACGAGGGCGTTCTTGTTGACGCGGTCAAGGCTCAAAACGCGAAGACCAGCGGCTATGATGCGGCCCAGATCGAGGCGCTGGATCAGACCTGGAGGGCCGAGGTCGGCGCGGCTGCAACCCCGACAATTGATCCCGTGCTGCATAACGCAGCGGCAGATTTCCTGCGCAATCAGGTCGAGGCTTCGGGCGGTGTGATCACCGAAGTCTTCATCATGGATGCCAAGGGGCTGAATGTCGCGGCCTCGGGTGTGACCTCTGACTATTGGCAGGGCGATGAGGAAAAGCATCAGATGACCTATTCCAAAGGCCCCGACGCAGTGCATTTCAGCGAGATCGAATTCGACGAATCCAGCCAGACCTATCAGGCGCAGATCTCAATTTCGCTGACGGATCCCGCCAATGGCGAAGTAATCGGCGCCATGACGGTCGGAATCGTCGCTGACGCTTTGATGTAAGTCGTCGGCGATAGGCAACCGGGGCGGTAACGGGAACGAGACAATGAAAAACGAGCAGAAAAAAGTGAAAGCCGGCGTTTCGGTCATGCGGTCAATCTTTGTCCGCAGTGCCGCCATGATGGCGGTGACCACGATTGTGGTCGCCAGTGTCATGGCGGTGCAGTCGGCGCGTCTGGTGGATGAATTGGCTCGGCGCGGGGTCATCACTCAAGCCGCCAAATCCGTCGATGCCGAAGCCAAGGCGCTTGTCGCTCCGCTGCGTTTCAAGGCCGTTGCCAAAGTTGACGAACAGATCAAAAGCGCCATGGCCGCCGCCGGAGAAGATGGTCTGGCGGTGGTCGTTGTTGATGCCACTGGACAGGTCATCGCACAATCGGGCGTAGATGAAACGGCGATCGTGGCTTTGCGCGCTCTTGCTGCGCAAAGCCTCGACGCCGGTTCGGCGCAATATGCAAGCGGCGGGCTTTACGCGGCCAATCCGGTTGCGGTTGACCCGGATACGCCCGCGCTGGGTGCGGTTGCGATGGCTTTCAGCGATGAAAACGCGCTGGCGTCGGTTGCAGGCGAAAAGCGTTCTATCGTGTTTTGGGCGATCGGCATCTTTGCGGGCATGATGGCTCTGACAATTTTCTTGTTGCGCCGCTTCCTTGGGGTGCCTCTGAACATTCTTGGTGGTGCCATCGCACGGGTGTCCGAGGGCGACTACGACACGCCTGTTGGCTTTGCTGGTCGCCGAGATGAGATAGGCCAGATCGCCGGCCACCTGGAAGCCTTGATCGCCAAACTTCAAATCGCGCGCAGCGCCGAGGAGGATCGCGTTCACAAGCTCGAAGAGCAGGTGGCGGTTGTCCAGCACTTGGGCAATGGGTTGGATGCCCTGGCAGAAGGGGCGTTGCATCACCAGATCGACGTGATTTTTGCTGATGAATACGAGGCGTTGCGCCACAACTTCAACCGTGCGGTTCAAAGTCTGAGTTCGGCCATTGCGCATGTGTCGACAAATGCCGGAAATATCCTGCATAGTGCCGACGAAATTGCCCGGGCTTCGGATGATCTGTCTCAGCGCACGGAAACCCAGGCGGCAACGTTGGAACAGACGGCGGCCGCTCTGGAACAGCTTCTGGGGATCGTCAAACGTGCGGCAGAACGGGCCGGGGACGCGGACGGCGCGGTGCGTACGGTGCGTGAAACGGCCATGCACAACGGCGAAGTCATGCAAGAAGCTGTCGGCGCCATGGGAGAAATCGAAAAGAGCTCCGAGAAGATCGGTGAGATCATTACGGTGATTGATGACATCGCCTTCCAGACCAACCTGTTGGCACTGAATGCCGGGGTCGAAGCGGCGCGCGCCGGGGAATCGGGCAAAGGCTTTGCCGTGGTCGCCTCAGAAGTGCGCTCGCTGGCGCAGCGCAGCGCCGAAGCGGCACAGCAAATCAAGGAATTGATCGAAGGTTCGTCCGGTCAGGTCAAGGATGGGGTGCGTCTGGTCGAGCGGGCCGGGGTGGCACTGGAACAAGTGGTCAAACAGGTCGGCGAAATCTCGAGTCTCGTGACCGAGATCGCCGCGGGCGCCAGCGAACAGGCCGAGGGTCTCAATGAGATCAACACCGGCGTCAGCAATCTTGACCGCGTCACACAGCAAAACGCGGCCATGGTCGAAGAAACGACTGCCGCGGCGCATATGCTGCGCGGCGACGCCACCGAGTTGAGCCAGGTGGTTGGCCGTTTCGATACCGAAGGTCAGGGAAGCGAAGGCGCTGAGCAGAGTTCGGCCCAGTCGAAACCTGCGCAAGGTCCTGCACCTGATATCAAAATGGATGCGGCGTGAAAATGTCTCCCGGCGGCCTTGCCTGCCGGGAGACATCAATTGGGTTCAAGATTTGGCAAGCTGATCAGAGATCAATCCGGGCAGGTCAGCAAAGTCGGAAAAGCTTGCCGCATGGGGCAGGGTCTCGACCGCGCTCTTGCGATAGCCCTCTGTGAACAACAAGAATGGCACCCCGGCACGGTCTGCGGTTTCGGCATCCACCTCGCTGTCTCCGACATAGATCATGGGCCCTTGCCCCAGAGCGTCAAAGGCGGCTTTCAGAGGTGCCGGATCAGGTTTTCGCTGTGGCATGCTGTCGCCACCGACAACGCAATCAAAAGGGCCGAGTCTGGTGATTTTCAGAATGTCGACCGCAGGGCCTTGGGGTTTGTTCGTACAGACCCCCAATAAATGGCCTTGCCCCTTGAGCTGGCGCAGCATTTCCACAACCTTCGGATAGGGGCGTGTCAACTCGCCGCTGACGGCGTTGTAATGATCCAGAACCCGGGCGGTCAGTTCGTCGTGGCGCTCCGGTGCCAGCCCGACACGTTCCATTACCAGCTTTGTCAAATGCGGTAATCCATTCCCGACAAACGAGGTGATGGTCGCCAGATCAAGCGGGGCAATGCCTTGTTCCTCCAGCATGCGCGCAGTGCCCGTATGGATGTCCGGAGCGCTGTCGATCAGCGTGCCGTCAAGGTCAAAAACGATGCGCGCGCTCACGCTGCTTTCCACTTGATCGAACATCCCATGGAGGGAATCTGGTCAAGGGGCCCCTGACCCGTCTGGGAAATTTGCTTCATGGCCTCGAACAAATCACGCCGCACGTCCGGCGCGGCGGGCGCCTTGCGCGAGGCGTCAAGTCTTCCGCGATATTGCAATTGCAGGTCCGCGTTGAAGCCAAAGAAGTCCGGCGTACAGGCGGCGTCAAAGCTGCGGGCCACGCTTTGGCTTTCGTCGTACAGGTATGGAAAGGGAAAATCGCGCTCTTCCGCCATGATCTTCATATTGGCAAAGCTGTCCGCCGGATAGGCCGTGGCATCATTGGCGCTGATCGCGACGACACCCACGCCAAGGGCCTGCAAGTCGCGCGCATCGCGCAAGATCCGGTCAAGGATGGCAAGGACATAGGGGCAGTGGTTGCACATGAAGATGACCAGCGTGCCGTTTGGGCCTTTGATCTCAGATAGCGACAGGCGGCGCCCATCGGTTGCAGGCAAGGTAAAGTCCGGCGCTTGCCAGCCAAAATCGCAAACAGGGGGTGTATCGGCCATGGGGTCCTCTCAGGCGGCTTGTCGCGCTCCGGCGGCTGCGGCGCGGATCGCGGCGATATTCTCGCCATAGGGCGCGGGATTGTCCACCGATCCGCCGCGGAAAACCGCTGATCCCGCAACAAGAACATCCGCCCCGGCCGCGGTCACCAAAGGTGCGGTCACGGGATCAACGCCGCCGTCGATCTGGATATGCACCTCGCGGTCGCCGATCATCTCGCGGACCTTGCGGACCTTGGCGGTCATGTCGATGAACTTCTGCCCGCCAAAGCCGGGGTTTACGGTCATCACCAGCACCATATCCGTCAGATCCAGCAGGTCGCTCACGACTTCGGCGGGGGTGCCCGGGTTCAGCGCTACGCCCGCCTTCATCCCGGCGCCACGAATGGCCTGCAAGGTGCGGTGGATATGCGGTCCGGCCTCGACATGGGCGGTCAGCATGTCGGCCCCAGCCTCGGCATAGGCGTCGATATAGGCATCGACAGGCGAGATCATCAGGTGCACGTCCATGAAGGTTTTGACGTGCGGACGAAAGGCTTTCACGGCGGGCGGGCCAAAGGTCAGGTTCGGGACGAAATGCCCGTCCATGACATCGACATGCACCCAGTCGGCGCCCTGCGCTTCGATGGCCTGAATCTCGCGCCCGAAGTCGGCGAAATCAGCGGAAAGGATCGACGGCGCGATCTTGATGGAACGGTCGAAATTCATTCTGCGGCCTCCTGAGCCAAGGGGCGATCAACATCCAGCCCGCCCCGGAACACGCGGCTTGGACGGATGTCGGCTTCGGTGATGGTGGACAGGGCTGCGGCATCCAATGGCCCCCGGCTTTCGGAAAACAGCCGATTGGCCTGTCGGAGCCGCGCCCGGTCCAAAGCATTTCGGATCGAGCGTGCATTGGCAAAATGCGGCTGTCCCCGGCGCAGGGTGATATACTCGGCCAAGGCGCGTTGGGCACCCTCATCCAGCGTATAGCTTTGCCCGTCCAGCATGGTGCCTGCGATGCTCAGCAACTCGTCATCGCTGTAGTCGGGAAAGTCGATGTGATGGGCGATGCGCGACCGAAACCCGGGATTGGCGGCAAAGAACTTGTCCATCCTGTCGGCGTATCCGGCCATGATCACCACCAGATCGTCGCGGTTGTTCTCCATGACCTGCAATAGGATCTCAATGGCCTCCTGGCCATAATCCCGCTCGTTATCCGGCTTATAAAGGTAATAGGCCTCGTCGATGAACAGCACGCCGCCCATGGCTTTTTTCAGCACCTCTTTGGTCTTTGGGGCGGTATGGCCGATGTATTGCCCTACCAGATCATCGCGCGTGACCGAAACAAGATGGCCTTTTCGCACATATCCCAAACGGTGCAAAAGCCCGGCCATCATCTGCGCCACGGTGGTCTTGCCGGTGCCGGGATTGCCGGTAAAGGACATATGCAGGGTCGGCGTTTCCTGAGTCAGCCCCATCTCGCGCCGCGCCTTGTCGACCAACAGCAGCGCGGCGGTCTCGCGGATGCGCTGTTTGACCGGGGCCAGGCCGATCAGGCTTCGGTCCAGATCCTCCAGGACCTCCCGCACACCCGAGGCTTCGTATTCTGCAGCAAGATCCACAGTCGTGGGCCTGACCGTCTCTGTTCCATCACTCATGTGTGGCTCCTGTTCTCACTGGTCCATAAATATCCCGGGGGGGTCTGGGGGGCTGGCCCCCCAGTTGGTCGGGCCGGGGCGCCGGCCCGAAACCCGTCAGCGCGCGTCCCAGGCGTATTTCTGGGAGCGGCCTTCAAAGTCGGTGCGCTGCATGTGGAACTTCGGCTCATCCTTGGGCCGGTTGACGATAAAGCTCATCATCACCGACTCGAATCCGCGGGTGTCGTCAAAGGCCTGGACCCGGATGTAGGCATCCGGGTGGGCCTTGCGGCAGTCCTCGAATTCCATCATCGCGCCTTTGGCGTCGCGCAGGTCGAACATGGGATGGCCCCACATCTCCCAATAGGTGTTCCGCGGGTGGGGATCGTAGGAATATTCAAGGCTCACGGCCCAGTCTTTGCTCAGGATGTATTCGATCTGAGCGGTGATCTGCACATCGTCGAGATCGGGGAGGAAGGAAAAGCAACCTTGGGTGATACGCATCAGTTTGTCTCCTGTCGGAATAAAGGGGGGGGCGGGCAGGGCCGCCACGCAGAGGGGGTTACATGGCAGGGGTTTCCAGCGGCACGAAATCGCTGGTGTCGGTCGAGGTATAGTTGAAGGTGATGTTGCCCCATGTCTCCAGCGCTGCCTCCAGCGGTTTGCACCATTTGGCCGCCGCGCGCAGGATATCTGGTCCTTCGTTGCGGATGTCGCGGCCTTCGTTGCGGGCAAGGATCATGCATTCCAGCGCCACGCGGTTGGCTGTGGCCCCGGCCTGAATGCCCATCGGGTGGCCAATGGTGCCGCCGCCGAACTGCAAGACGACGTCATCGCCGAACAGGTCGATCAGCTGATGCATCTGGCCCGCGTGAATGCCGCCCGAGGCGACCGGCATGACCTTCTTGATGTCCGCCCAGTCCTGTTCAAAGAAGATCCCGCGCGGCAGGTCCACCTTGTTATGGGTCTCGCGGCAGACGTTATAGAAGCCCTGAACCGTCAGAGGATCGCCTTCCAGCTTGCCCACGGCGGTGCCGCAGTGCAGGTGGTCAACGCCCGCCAGACGCAGCCATTTGGCGATCACGCGGAAGGAAATCCCGTGGTTTTTCTGACGGGTATAGGTGCCATGACCGGCACGGTGCATGTGCAGGATCATGTCGTTGTCGCGGCACCATTTGCTGATCGACTGGATCGCCGTCCAGCCGATGATCAGATCGACCATGACAATGACGCTGCCCAACTGCTTGGCAAACTCGGCGCGGGCGTACATTTCCTCCATCGTGCCGGCGGTGATGTTCAGGTAGTGGCCCTTGACCTCGCCGGTCTCGGCCGTCGCCTTGTTGACCGCTTCCATGCAGTACAGGAACCGGTCGCGCCAATGCATGAAGGGTTGCGAGTTGATGTTCTCATCGTCCTTCATAAAGTCGAGACCGCCCTTGAGTCCTTCGTAGACAACGCGGCCATAGTTCTTGCCAGACAGTCCCAGCTTGGGCTTGGTCGTGGCGCCAAGCAGCGGTTTGCCGAATTTGTCCAGGCGTTCGCGTTCGGCCACAAGGCCGGTGGGCGGGCCCTGGAAGGTTTTGCAATAGGCGACCGGAAAGCGCATGTCCTCAAGGCGCGCAGCCTTCAAGGGTTTGAAGGAAAACACGTTGCCGATGATCGAAGCGGTCAGGTTGGCGATCGAGCCTTCTTCGAACAGGATCAAATCATAAGCGACATAGGCGAAATACTGGCCTTCCTGACCGGGCACCGGATCGACACGATAGGCCTTGGCGCGGTACTGGTCGGCGGCGGTCAGACGGTCGGTCCAGACCACCGTCCATGTTGCGGTCGAGGATTCGCCCGCCACGGCGGCGGCGGCCTCGATCGGGTCGACGCCTTCCTGCGGGGTGATCCGGAACAGCGCCAGAAGGTCGGTCGCCTTTGGTTCGTAATCGCCATCCCAATAGCCCATCTGGGCATATTTCAGAACACCGGCGGCATAACGCTTTTTCTTGTCGGTGATTTCGGTCGGATTGGTCATGTCGTTCATGGTCTCTCTCCTGGATGGAATTACGCGGCGCGGGCGGCGGCGATTTGCGGGTCAAGGGCGCCTGATGCATAGCGGGCGGCCATATCGTCGATGGCGATGGGTTTGATCTTGGCGGCCTGTCCGGCGGTGCCGAAGCGCTCAAAACGGTCCTTCACCAGCGCCTCAAGCTCGGCAATGGCGGGGATCATGAACTTGCGCGGATCGAATTCTTCGGGCTTTTCCATCGCGATCTTGCGGAACTGTCCGGTCATCGCCATGCGGCAGTCGGTGTCGATATTGACCTTGCGCACGCCCATACGGATGCCTTTTTCGATCTCTTCGACCGGCACGCCGTAGGTTTGCGGCATGTGGCCGCCGTATTGGTTGATCAGATCCTGCAAGTCCTGCGGGACCGAAGAAGACCCGTGCATCACCAGATGCGTGTTCGGCAGCTTTTCGTGAATGCCCTGAATGGTCTTCATCGACAGGATGTCGCCATCGGGCTTGCGGGTGAACTTGTATGCGCCGTGGCTGGTGCCGCAGGCAATGGCCAGCGCATCACATTTGGTGCGCAACACGAAATCCACCGCCTGATCAGGATCGGTCAGCAACTGATCTTCGGTCAGTTTGCCTACGGCGCCTGATCCGTCTTCTTCTCCAGCTTCGCCGGTCTCAAGGCTGCCCAGAACGCCCAGCTCGCCCTCGACACTTGCGCCAACCGCATGGGCTGCTTTGGTGACGCGGGCCGTGATCGCCACGTTGTAGTCGTAGCTGGCCGGGGTTTTCATATCCTCTTCAAGCGAGCCGTCCATCATCACGCTGGTGAACCCGTGCCGGATTGCACTCAGGCAGGTGGCATCGTTGTTGCCGTGGTCCTGATGCAGCACGATATGGTTGTCGGGGTACATTTCGGCCAGCGCCTGCACCATGTGGCGCAGCATGATATCCCCGGCATAGGACCGTGCCCCGCGACTGGCCTGAAGGATCACCGGCGCATCGCAGGCGCGGGCCGCCTGCATGATCGCCAGACCCTGTTCCATATTGTTGATATTGAAGGCAGGTACGCCATAGCCTTGTTCGGCTGCGTGATCGAGAAGTTGTCGAAGGGTAATGAGCGCCATGGTGTTCCTCCCTCAGGCTGCTTTTGCGGCGGCTTGCAGCGCCGCGATACCGGGGAGCGTCTTGCCCTCCAGCCATTCCAGAAAGGCCCCTCCGGCGGAGGAGACATAGGTAAAGTCATCGGCGACCCCGGCGGCGTTCAGCGCAGCGACGGTGTCCCCGCCGCCCGCCACGCTGACCGCCAGCCCCTGACGAGTCAGATCAGCGGCGGTTTGCGCCAGCAGCTTTGTTGACTGGTCAAAGGGCTGCACTTCAAAGGCGCCCAGGGGGCCGTTCCACAGGATGGTGTTGCACCCCGCCAAGACGGTCTGGAAATCGGCCAGCGCCTTGGGGCCAGCGTCAAGGATCATCGCATCACTTGGGCAATGATCCGCGGCGGTGATCTCGTGCCGGGCCTTGGGGGCAAAATCATAGGCGGCGACCACGTCCTGGGGCAGGTGGATTACGCAGCCTGCGGTCTTGGCCAGCCGTTGAATATCGCGCACGGTTTCGACTTCACCGGCTTCATGCAGCGATTTGCCCATGGGCGCGCCGTCCGCGAACAGAAACGTATTAGCCATTCCGCCGCCGATGATCACATGATCCAGTTTGCCGACGAGATTTTTCAGAACCGCGATCTTGGACGAGACCTTGGCGCCGCCGACGATGGCCACCGCGGGCCTTTCAGGCGCTTCAAGCGCGCTGCCCAAAGCATTGATTTCCTCGATCAAAAGCGGTCCGGCATAGGCGGGCAGGTGGTGCGCGAGCCCTTCGGTCGAAGCATGGGCGCGGTGGGCGCAGGAAAAGGCGTCATTGACGTAAAGATCACCAAGCTTCGACAGCGCCGCCGCAAATGCCGGATCGTTCTGCGTTTCGCCGGGATTGTAGCGCAGGTTCTCGCACAGCAGAACTTCGCCATCTTGCAACCCCTCGGACAGGATCACGGCGGCCTGTGTGGAGCAGGTGTCCGAAAACTTCACCGGACATCCCAGCGCTTCGGCCAAAGCGGGGCGCAGCTTGTCCACGGAAAAAACCGGATCCATGACGTTTGGCTGAGGTCGGCCGAAATGAGTCAGGATCACCAACCGCGCACCGCGCGCCAGCAGAGGCTTCATGCCCGCGGCAAAACGGGTGATGCGGGTGGCATCGGTGACGCGCTTGCCCTCCATCGGCACGTTTAGATCGGCGCGGACCAGCACACGTTTGCCGCGGACATCGACATCCATGATCGTCGGGACTTGCATCATATCAGCCTCCCCATGGCGCAGGCGGTGTCTGCCATGCGATTGGAAAAACCCCATTCGTTGTCATACCAGGACAGGATGCGCACCATGCGGCCCGCCATCACCTTGGTCTGATCCATGTGGAAGATCGACGAATGAGAGTCGTGGTTGAAGTCCATGGAAACATTCGGTTTATCGGTGTATCCCAGCACGCCCCGCAACGGCCCGTCAGCGGCGGCGCGGATCGCTTCGTTGACCTCTTCGACGGTGGTGTCGCGGCTGGCCTCGAACACCAGATCCACCACCGAGACATTGGGCGTCGGCACGCGGATCGCCACGCCGTCAAGCTTGCCGTTGAGCTCCGGCAGCACCAGTCCAACAGCCTTGGCGGCCCCGGTGCTGGTCGGGATCATGCTCATCGCGGCGGCGCGCGCGCGGTACAGATCGGGGTGCATGGTGTCCAGTGTCGGCTGATCGCCGGTATAGCTGTGGATCGTGGTCATGAAGCCCTTGTCGATGCCGATGGCGTCGTTCAGCGCCTTGGCGACGGGGGACAGGCAGTTCGTCGTACAGGACGCATTTGAGACGACGACATCCGAAGGCTTGAGATCGCTGTGGTTCACGCCGAAGACCACCGTCTTGTCGGCTCCGGCAGCGGGGGCGCTGACCAGCACCCGCTTCGATCCGTTCTCAAGGTGCAGGGCGGCCTTGTCTCGTGCGGTGAAAATGCCGGTGCATTCCAGCGCCACGTCCACGCCCTTCCACGGCAGATTGGCCGGGTCACGCTCGGCCGTGACCTCGATCGGACCATAGCCGATATCGATGGCATTGCCCTTGACCGTGACCTCATGGGGGAAACGCCCGTGCACGCTGTCGAATTGCAGCAGATGTGCGTTGGTTTCCACCGGGCCAAGATCGTTGATCGCCACGACCTCGATGTCGTTCCGGCCCGATTCCGCGATGGCGCGCAGCACGTTGCGCCCGATGCGCCCAAACCCGTTGATGGCAACCCTTGTGGTCATGCGTTTCCCCTTTCGATCATGGATTTCGTCGCTGCAACAATAGCTTGGACGGTGATATTGAAGTGTTCGTAAAGTTGGTCGGCGGGGGCCGAAGCGCCGAAACTTGTCATCCCGACAAAGGCGTCATCGCGGTCGAGCAAGCACTCCCATCCCTGCCGGATGGCTGCCTCGACCCCGACCCGTGGCGCGGTGCCGCGAACGCAGGCCTGATAGTCGGCGCTTTGCTGGGCAAAGAGCTCAAAGCTTGGGGCCGAAACGACGGCGGCGCGGATGCCCTTTGCACCAAGGGCTTCTGAGGCTTTGATTGCCAGCTGCATCTCTGATCCGCTGGCGATCAGGGTCACATCCCGCCCACCTGCCGCCTCTTTCAGGACATAAGCTCCGCGCGCTACCATATTGGTATCACTATGATTTGTGCGAATGGTTGGCAGACCCTGACGGGACAGGCACAGCACCGTTGGCGTGGTTTGCGAGGTTGCCGCGATCTCCCATGCTTCGGCGGTTTCGACCGCATCGGCCGGGCGCATGACCGTCAGATTTGGCATGGCGCGCAGGCTGGCGATGGTCTCGACCGGCTGGTGTGTCGGGCCGTCTTCGCCCAGTCCGATGCTGTCATGGGTCATCACATAGGTCACCGGCACGCCCATCAGTGCGGACAGGCGGATCGAGGGGCGGCAATAGTCGGCAAAGGCCAGAAACGTGCCGCCGTAGGGACGCAAGCCGCCGTGCAGAGCGATGCCGTTCATCGCCGCAGCCATGCCATGTTCGCGGATGCCGTAGTGGATGTAGCTGCCGCTGTAATCCGCCTTGGAAACTGGCAATTGCCCCTTGGTCTGGGTCAGGTTTGAACCGGTCAGATCCGCCGATCCGCCAACCATCATGGGCAGCGTGGCAGTGACCACCTCCAGCGCCATTTCGCTGGCCTTCCGGGTCGCGACCTTGGGTTGGTCGGCGCTAAGCCGCTGTTTGTAAGACGTGATCGCCTTATGAAGGGCCTTGGCATCGGGCGCAGCAAAAGCGGTATCAAAGGCACGCGCCTTTGCGTTGTTGGCCTTGCGAGCATCCCATGCCGCGCGCGCCTTGGCGCCGCGCTGCGACACGCTTTGCCATAGGCGGTAGACCTCTTCGGGCACCTCGAAAGCCGGATAAGACCAGCCAAGCGCCTCGCGGGTTGCGGCAATTTCCGCGTCGCCCAAGGGGGCGCCATGCACTTTGTGTGACCCGGCCATATTGGGCGCGCCTTTGCCAATCACCGTGCGGCAGGCGATCATCGAGGGGCGTGCGTCGGCGTGTGCGGCGTCAATGGCGCGGGCAATACTTTCGTTGTTGTGGCCATCGATGGATTGCACATGCCAACCTGCGGCCTCAAAGCGTTTGGCCTGATCGGTCGAGGTCGAAAGATCCGTCGCTCCGTCAATCGTAATTCTATTGTCGTCCCAGAAGACCACCAGCTGGCCAAGGCCAAGGTGTCCAGCCATATCAATGGCTTCGTGGCTGATCCCCTCCATCAGGCAGCCGTCACCGGCCAGTACATAGGTGTAGTGATCTTGCAGATCGTCGCCAAAGCGCGCGTTCAGCATCCGCTCGGCCAAGGCCATACCGACGGCGGTGGCGATGCCCTGTCCCAAGGGGCCTGTCGTCGTCTCGATCCCCTTGGCATGGCCGTATTCCGGATGGCCTGCGGTGCGGGCCCCCAACTGGCGAAATGCGCGCAACTGGTCGATCCCCATGTCCTCATAGCCCAGCAGGTGGTGGATCGCGTAGACCAGCATCGAGCCATGGCCCGCGCTCATCACAAAGCGGTCGCGGTCGGGCCAATCAGGCGATGAAGGGTCCAGGGTGATAAAACGGTTGAACAAGACGGTCGCCACATCGGCCAGTCCCATCGGCGCGCCGGGATGGCCCGAATTCGCCGCCTGGACCGCGTCCATTGTCAATGCTCGGATGGCGTTGGCCATCAGGGTTTCATGAGCTGTAACAGAGGTTTGGATGTTCATCTTCAGGGTCTCCTCAGGCGCGCTTGGATTCGTGGACAAGCCGGCAGACCATCGGCGTAAAGATCAGCTGCATCGCCAGATCCATCTTGCCGCCAGGGATCACGATGGAATTGGCGCGGGTCATCCAGCTGCCTTCGATCATTGAGGTCAGATATGGGAAATCGATCCCGCGCGGGCTTTTGAACCGGATCACGACAAGGCTTTCGTCCGGCGTTGGAATCCAGCGGGCGATGAAGGGATTCGAGGTGTCGACAACCGGTACGCGCTGGAAATTGATGTCGGTTTCCGAAAACTGCGGGCAGATGCAGTGCACATAGGCATGCATGCGGCGCAGGATTGTGTCGGTGACCGCCTCGGTGGTGTAGCCGCGCTTGTCGCTGTCACGGTGGATCTTTTGAATCCATTCGAGGTTGATCACCGGCACGACGCCGATCTTCAGGTCGGCCTGAGCGGCCAGATTCACCTCGTCGCTGACGACGGCGCCGTGCAGCCCTTCGTAGAACAACAGGTCGCTGCCGTCTTCAAAGGGGGCCCAATCGGTAAAGGTTCCGGGGGCGGCGCCATAGCGGGCGGCTTCGTCGTCATCGTGGATATAGTGGCGGGTCTCGCCTTTGCCGGTTTCGCCATAGGTCCGAAAGACGTCTTCGAGCTTGGCAAGTTCGTTGGCGTCATAACTGAAATGGCTGAAGGTCTCGTCGCCTGCGGCCTTGCGGGCGTCCAGTTCGGCCTTCATCGCTGCGCGGTCAAAGCGGTGAAAGGCGTCCCCTTCGATAGAGACCGTGCTGATCCCTTCGCGCCGAAAGATCTGGTCGAAGGTGGATTTGACGGTGGTGGTGCCGGCACCAGAGGAGCCGGTCACCGAGATGATCGGATGTTTCTTGGACATGGGGGACTGCTTTCAGGTCAGGCGCGGAACAGGCCGCGTTGGGCAAAAAGGGCCGAGACTTCGTGTTGGGGCAGGTCGTGATAGCTGGCCACGCGGGCGACCTTGTCCGAGGTTCCAAAGACAAAGGGCGTGCGGGCGTGCAGGCTGTCTGGCACCCGGTCAAGGATGGGCGATGTGCCGGTGGTGGCGTTGCCGCCCGCCTGTTCGACCAGTAGCGCGATCGGGGCGCATTCATAGATCAGACGCAGGCGGCCCTGTTCGTACCCGGGGCGAGCGTCGGCCGGGTACAAGAAGATACCGCCGCGCGTCATGATCCGGTGGGTTTCGGCCACCAGCGAGGCCACCCAGCGCATATTGAAATTCCGCGCCCGAGGGCCGTCTTCGCCGGCAAGGCAGTCGTCGATATAGGCGCGGACTGGCGGTGCCCAGTGCCGATAGTTCGAGGCATTGATGGCAAATTCGGTCGACGCGGGTGGAATCGACGGGGCAGTTACTGCCTCGACAAAAGTATTTGTTGCACGATCAAGGATGAACTGCCGGACGCCTTCACCAAAGGTGACCACCAGCGCGCTTTGCGGACCGTAGATGAAATAGCCCGAGGCGATCAGGTGACGTCCTTCGCGCAGGAATGTCCCGCTGGCATCCGCGGTCGCAGGCTGAATGCCGAAAATCGTGCCGATGGAGACGTTCACATCAATGTTGGATGAGCCGTCAAGCGGGTCGATGGCGATGGCCAATGTGCCATCCGTATCAATCTGAACCACATCTTCCTGCTCCTCCGAGGCGTACCAGCGGATGCCAGTGCCGCGCAAAGCTGTGGCAAAGGCGTCGTCGGCCATGACATCCAGTGCTTTCTGGTCGTCGCCATCGGTGTTGTTACCGACGCTGGCACCAAGGGCGCCGCCCAAAGGCCCACGCGCGATCAGGTTCGACAGATCGGCAGCGACGCGGCAGAGCGCCTCCATCACGGGGCGCAGATCCTGCGGGATCGCGGTATTGGCGTTAAGTGACTGCATGTGGTCGGGGCCTCCCATCCTCGTCCGGTGCAGTCATTGAGTTCCACGGGTTGCGGTGATAAGAAAATTTAAAAATTCTGATAGATGTGTAAGGAAAAGTTTTGTCACGCTACGATCACATCACCTTCAAGCAATTGCGCGCCCTTGCTGCCGTCATTCAGGAAGGCAGTATTACGCAGGCTGCCGAAGGCCTTGGGCTGACCGGCCCGGCTGTGCATAGCCAATTGAAATCATTGGAGGATGCCGTTGGCAGCCCGCTGCTGGTGCGCGAGGCGAAAAAGCGGATGATCCCGACGCCTCAGGGCGAAGCGCTGCTTCAGGCCCATGCGGAGGCACGTGCGGCGCTCGGTCGCGCCTGTCACACCATCGAGGCACTGGATCGCGGGCAAATCGGGCGCGTCGTCTTGGGTGTCGTGAGCACCGGCAAGTATTTCGCGCCTCGAATCGTGGCTCGGTTGCGGGCCGCCATGCCCGAAGTCGACATCCGTCTGAAGGTGGGCAACCGCAGTGAGATCCTGCAGGCGTTGAGCGAGCATCGGCTGGATCTGTGCATCATGGGGCGGCCGCCGCGCGACCCGTTGATGGCCTCTCGGGTGCTGGCGCCGCATCCGCACATCCTGATTGCTGCCGCAGATCATCCCTTGGTCGGGCAGGGACCGGTCAGCATCAACCGTCTCTTGGACGAAGTCTTTGTCATGCGCGAACCGGGATCGGGGACACGCATTCTGGCGACCCGCTATCTGGACGAAGTCGGGCAGGGGCGCGAGGTGCAGGTGATCGAAATGGACAGCAACGAGACCATCAAACAATCCGTGATGAACGGGCTTGGCGTTGCGCTGATCTCGGCCCATACGGTGGCCGACGAGCTGGCGACCGGGCGGTTGGTGGCGCTGGATTGCCCCGGACTGCCGATCTGGCGGCAATGGTTCCTTCTTACCCCATCTTATACGTCTTTGCCTGCTACCAAACGGGTTCGGGATTGGATCGCCGAGCATGGCAAAGACGCCCTGCCGGCCCTCGACTTTTAAAAGCGTTTCGACCGGACCGGGGTTCGGGGAAAGCTTTCAAATTGGTTCAAACTGTTGGTTTTCAACCTATCGCTTCAACGGGCTTTCGCAGGTATCGTAGCGCGATTGTGAGAGCGGGCATGAAAGCTCGCCGTCGTTATGAGGTGAGCAGATGAAACTGGGATTCGTATCCGACAGTCTTGGAGCGCTAAGCTTTGACGACATGCTGGACCATGCGGCACGTCTTGGAGTTTCGGGTGTCGAGATGAACACGGGCGGCTGGTCGACAGCGCCCCATCTTGATTTGTCCGAGTTGAACAACAGTTCCAGGGCGCGCAAACGCTTTCGCCAGGCCTTTGCGGACCGCGATCTTGAGATTGTCAGCCTGAACGCGAACGGCAATCCCTTGCATCCGGTGGACCGGGGACAGGCAGATTGCCTTGTCGATACCATCCGCCTTGCCGGAGAACTTGGGGTCAAGACGGTTTGCACCATGTCGGGGCTGCCCGCTGGCAACCCGAATGACACCATGCCGAACTGGGTCGTCTCGTCCTGGCCGCCCGAGACGCAGGACATTCTGCGCTATCAGTGGGAAGAGGTCTTGTTTCCCTTCTGGACCGGCATTGTTGCGCTGGCGCGCGACGCCGGTGTCGAACGGATCGCGCTGGAGCTGCATGGTAACCAATGCGTCTATAACGTGCCCTCGCTGATGCAATTGCGTGATGAAGTAGGCCCCGTGGTGGGCGCCAATCTGGACCCGAGCCACCTGTTCTGGATGGGGGCCGATCCGCTTGTCGCGGCCGAAGCGCTGGGGGAGGCGATTTACCATGTGCATGCCAAGGACACGATGCTGAACGCTCCGGCGCAGGCGGTGACGTCGTTGCTTGAGACTGGCTCGCTCGTGGATATTCCATCGCGGTCCTGGTCTTATGTCACCTTGGGTTATGGCCACGGCGACGAATGGTGGCGCCAGTTTTGCTATCGCTTGAAGATGGCGGGATATGATGGCTGGCTGAGCATCGAGCAAGAAGACATGCTGCTCAACACGCTCGAAGGGCTGGAAAGGTCAGTGGATTTGCTCAAGCGCGCGATGCCTCTTGCCGCGCCGGATTTCCAAACGCAGGCGGTCTAAGACAGTTTTACGCCGAGCAAGAACACCTTTCCTGCGGCTTCACGGCGCCGCGTTGGGAGCGGGAGCCTTGCGCCCCTGCCAATGCCAGCCGATCAGCACCAGTGCCGCCGCGATGGCAGGCCCGAAGACGAAGATCAGTTTGTGCAGCACCAGCAATGCCAGCGCCAGACGCAGCAGGCTTTCAAATCCGCCGATCCGGCGCGCTTCGAACCGGGCAAGAACGGTGGCCAGAAGATACAGCGACATCCCGACCCGCGCGCAGACGAACATCAGGTGCAACGGATGCACGGTGCCATCAAGGCCGCTCAGGTAGCGCCCGGCCCCGGACACCGGGTTCAACTGGGCCGCTTCGATCAGCAAAAGCTCGGGGTAGAAGGCAAAGATGAAGGGGATCACAAAGATCACCACGCCCGCCTTGACCGCCGCAAACCCGGTGCGCAAGGGATCAGCCTTGGTGATGGATGAGGCCGCAAAGGCGGCCACCGCGACAGGTGGCGTGATGGCCGAGGCGACAGCAAAGTAGAAGATGAACATATTGGCGGTAAAGCTGGCGATCCCAAGCCCCACCAGCATCGGCCCCATCAGCAGCGCGACGTTGATGTAGGCGGGCACTGTGGGCATCCCCATGCCCAGAAGGATCGCCATGACCATGGTCGCCAGAAGGGCGAGGAACAAGAAGAACCCGCTTTCGGCAATGATCCCGCCCGAGGTGCGCAGCCAGCCAAGGATATCCACCGCGACATAGTTCGACAGGCCCGTCAGGTTCAGGCAGAAGTCGATGACCGAAACCGCAAGGAACATCAGGTAGAGGCGACTGACCAGCACACCCGCATCGGCCAGGGCAAAGACGATCTTGCCCGGGTTCTGGCGGATTTCGCGGTCCAGAAAGAACAGGACCAGCAGCAGCGCCGCCGCCCACCAGCCCGCCGATCCTGCATCGCCTGCCGAATTCTGGAACAGCTCCATCAGCCAAGGCAGGTTCTCGGCGCGGCAGCCGTTTTCGGTGATGATCTGGGTGATCCCCCAAAGGCCCGCCAGCGGACCGCAACCAACCGCCTCTTTCGGGGTCAGCAGGAACAGCAGGATCAGCGCAATGGGCGCGAAGATCATGATCAGGTGGATCTTGTCCTCGCGGGTCAGGCGCATGTCTTCGGTGGCCTCTCCGACTGCCTCAAGCCCTTGTTTGCGGGCCTGAAAGATGACCGTCAGGAACAGGCAGCCGAAATAGGCGACGGCAGGCAGGATGGCGGCAATAATCACCTCGCGGTAGGGCACGACGGTCATCGCGGCCAGCACAAAGGCTGCGACGCCCATGACCGGCGGCATGATCTGCCCCCCGGAGGAGGCCGCAGCCTCGATCCCGCCGGCGAAGGTCTTGGAAAAGCCGCGCCGCAGCATCATCGGGATGGTCAGCACGCCGGTGGACAGCACATTGACCACCGGCCCGCCGGAAATCGTGCCAAACAGGGCCGAGCTGACAATCGCCGCGTGGGCAGGTCCGCCGCGCATGCGCCGCGTCCACAGGAAGGCCAGTTTGATCAAGGACCGCCCGCCTGCAGAGACGCCAAACAGCGAGCCAAGCACGATATAGGGAAAGACCGTGTTCATCAGGATGCCCATGAACCGGCCCAACAGCCCTTGGGCATTGTTCACAAGGATGTCGCGCATGTTCGGGCGCCCATCCAGCAGCATGCGCGGCTCACCGCCCAGTTTGGTGACGAGGTATTTGTTCATGTCCTCAGCGCCGAGGTAGTACCAGACCAGTACGGTCAACAGCGTGTAGGCCGCAATGGCGATGGCCACTCCGACCAGAGGAAACCCCCAGATCCGCACGTTGTAGCCAAGGAAAACCGCGATAGCGACGGCGACCAGCGGAAAAATCCACAGACCTAGCGTGCTGATGCAGGATGGGTCATCGACAGTGGTCGGCTCTGGCAGGCCCATCAGTTCGGCGAATTCGATTTCGTCTTTCAGAGCCTGGACGATCAGCTCGGCGCGCGCACCGGTGAACTGGTCGATCAGGCAGACACTGTCGATCTCGATCAGATAGCCGGCGGCGACCGCAAAAGCCATTGTGACAAGCGCGACATCCATCAAAAGCCCCATGCGGAACAGCCCCGTGCCGCGGTCATTGAAATCGCGGGCAAAGCTGTGCTGCATCGCGACGGTGGTCATCATCAGCACAAAGGACAGCGGGAAGAGGTATTCATAGCTGAACCGCCGGATCACCACGCCTTCGCCAAAGGTATCCGAGACCCAGGTGTCAAGGCCGGGCAAGGTGGGCAGGGTGTTCAGCATTCCGATCACCACAAGGATCAGGCCCAGAACAAGGGCCAGACGCTGGTAAAGATCGCGCTGTACGGGGATGTCGTTTGTCATGAAGCCCTCTTCTGACCCTTGGTCAGTTTGTCAGATGTCGGATTTCGGGAAGCAGCGGGGGCCATAGCCGTAGCTCGGGCCCCCGCTGGCCGTTATTCCTTGGCGCAGTCCGGGACGGTATAGCCCGCCTCCTCCCATGCGGCGACGGCGCCGGGGTGATACTTCAAAGGGTTCACGCCACAAAAGCCCGAGGCCTCGGCATCCAGAACAGCGACATTGACGTTGGGCATATAGGCGGTCTTGGCTTTGAGGGCGTCGATCTGCGCAATGTACTCGGCCACCAGCGCCTTGGCCGTGTCAAAGGGCATGTCCTTGTTGACCATATCGGCAAAGGCGGTGCCCATGCCGCGGAACACTCCATCCTCCGAGATCAGGCGAATGCCCTTTCCATCGCCGTACCCCATGTCCTCCCATTTGACCACGATCGGAACGTTGCCAGGGGCCTTGAAGATCTTTTGATACGCATCGCTTTCAAAAACATCTTTGGGGGTCGAGACCATGACGACATTGCCTGCCGCTTGCATGGTGGTCACGCGCGGCGATGGGAAGGTCATCGGCACCACGAAAGCATCCATCGAGCCATCGACCAGAAGGGTCGGCAATTGGCCCCAGTTGGCTTGGTGGCCGGTGTAGTCTTCGCCGTCCTTCAGGCCAGCCGCGAGATAGATCGCCTGCCGGGCGTTGACCAGGGCGGCGCCGCGAGGCGGGCCGTTCCAGACGTTCTTGCCCTTCAGTTCGGCCCAGCTGCCGATGCCTTCGCTTTCCAGCGCGAAAAGTCCATAGGCACCCGCGTTATAGGGATAAAGTGCCCGAAGGTTCGCCGCCAGTGCCGCGCCATTTTCCCCCTGAGAGGCAAAAGGCCCGCGCCCCTGTTCCAGCAAGAACGCAAGGATCAGCGGAACCGAGGCGATGTCCGTGCGCCCCTCGGCAATGTTCACAACCGAGTTGGTCGCGGTCTGGCCTTCCTGCACCTGAAGGTTCGCGATGCCCGCGCCGCTGGCGATCTGGGCCATGTGCAGGATCGAGGCATGCGGGCTGTTGCCCGGGCTAGAGGTTTCGGCCGTCAGGTTGGCCTGTGCAAAGGCGCTGCTGGCCAGGGTGGCGGCCGTGCAAAGCGCGACAAAGCCTTTGGTCAGTGTGTTCATGGTGTCTCCTCCCATTTTGGTTTTGCCGGGGCGCCTCCTCAAACGTCCCGGCGGGGCAGGGCTAGTGGCCCGGCCCTTGTTTCATGTCGGGTGCCTTGCGGCCCCGGTATTTCACGGTCAGTTCCAGTGCCGTGTCATTCTCGTCATAGACGCCGATCACCACGCCGCGTTTGCGGGTCTTGGTGCGCATCTCGATCAATTGTTCCTCGGACCGGGTGGTGCGCTGCGACTGGCGGCGAGTCCATGCGAACAGCTTGTCGTACATCTGCGCGATGATATCGGCATGCTCGACACTGTCACCCAGATCGGTCAGCTCTTGCGGGTCGTTTTCCAGATCGAACAGCATGGGGCGGTGGCCCCCTTCAAAGTGCGACAGTTTCCAGCGTTTGTCAGCAACCATGAACATCACGGCGTCGCGTACGGCGATATGGTTTATATGGGCGACCGGCGTGGCAGAGAAATCATATTCGCAAATCACATAGTCGCGCCGGGTGTCCGTCGCGGTGCCATGCAGGATTGGCAGCAGGCTTTCACCTTCGAGGATGTGATAGGCCGGTTTGCCCCCCGCCACTTCGACAAAGGTCGGGGCAAGGTCGATGCATTCGACCAGCGCATCGCAAACCTTGCCGCGAGTGCTGTCGGCCTCGGGGGAGGGGTCGTAGATGATCAGCGGCACGCGCGTGCTGGTGTCGTGGAAAAAGGTCTTTTCCCCCATCCAGTGATCGCCCAGAAAATCCCCGTGGTCCGATGTCAGGACGATCATCGTGTCCTGCATCCGCCCGGTGTCTTCAAGCCATTTGAACAGGCGACCCATCTGGTCGTCGGCCTGTTTGATCAGCCCCATGTAGGCCGGGATCACCGCATCGCGAACGTCTTGGCGCGAAAATGTCTCGCCGACCTTGGTGTCCATGAAGGCCTTGAAGACTGGATGGGCGTTCTGGCGTTCGCTGTCGCTGCGCACCACCGGCAGCACATGTTCGGGGCCGAACATGCTCGCATAGGGTTCGGGCACGATATAGGGCCAATGCGGCTTGATATAGGACAGATGGTAGCACCAAGGGCCGTCGTGCTGTTCCATAAAGGCCATGCCGCGTCCGGTCAGATAGGGGGTTTCGCTGTCCTCTTCGGCGATATTTGCAGGTTCGGGCGAATTTTTCAGGAACCAGCCGGACAGCACATTGCCGTCCTCGTCCAAGCCCGAGTTGGCAAAGTCGTGCCAGGGGTTGTCGCTTTCATAACCCTTGGCGCGCAGGTATTTGTTGTACTCTTTCGCGCCATCGGGATCGTAAGAGCCATCCGGTCCTTCCGGCAGCATGCCGTCGTCGCGCTCGAACACGTCAAAGCCGCATTCCGACACGCGCGCGCCGATGATCGAATCCGGCGCAAGTCCCAGGCGGGCCATGCCCTCTTCGTCGGCGCGCATATGGGTCTTGCCGACAAGAAAGCAATCCATGCCATTGTCGCGCAGATGATCGCCCATGGTGCGCTCGCCAACCTTCAGCGGGATGCCGTTCCAACTGGCGCCATGACTGTGCACATAGCGTCCGGTATAGGTGCTCATCCGGCTGCTGCCACAGATCGGAGACTGGATATAGGCGCGGGTAAAGCGCATGCCCATCTGCGCCAATCGGTCAATATTCGGTGTTTTCAGATGTGGATGGCCATAACAGCTCAGGTAATCCCAGCGCAGCTGGTCGAACATGATGAACAGAACGTTTTTTGCTTTGGCCAAAGTCCCCATCTCCTTTCTGCGTTGCAGAACAGGAGTCCCATCCTAGAAGTCCATTTTGGCAGACTGAGGGAAATTTGGGCAGATTGAAAATAATCTTTTGAGTTTAGCTATAGCGATTTTGTTATGACAGCCCCTGTGCAGTCACTTCGTCCCGGATGGTTTGCATCAGCAGCCCCGCCGTTGCCGAGACGCCGCGCGCTGCAGGCGTGGTCAGCCCCACCGATCCCATCAGGGCCCCGGCGGCAAAATCCAGCCGGATGACGTCCCCTGCATCCAGTTCCCGCCGCAACGCGCCAAGGGGATGGCAGGCGATGGCATCGCTCATGGTGATGTAATTGCGGCCAAATTCGAATGACAGGGTTTCGATGAGGTTGGAAAAGCGCTGGATGCCCTGTCCAATGACAAAGCGGTCGATCTCGGCCCGGATGATGGTGCCAGAGGTGGGCAAGACAACCTCGTGGCGGTCAATCTCCTGTATGCTCAGGTTGCGCCTTGAGGCCAGCGGATGCCCGGCGCGGGCGAAAAAGACCAGAGGTTCGGAAAACAGATGCTCGAAATTCATCCCGTGCATGTGCTCGGCAGACAAGAGCCGGCCAAAGCCGAAGTCGATCTCGCTGTTTGTCAGATAAGTTTTCAACCCTCCGATTGTGGCGGTGAGGAAATTCAGATCGACCTCGGGTTTGATGGATTTGAACCGCCGGACGGCTCCGGGCATGATCATGCGCACTACGTTGGGCAGCACATAGGCGGTGACGCGGTGGTCGCCGACTTCGTTGCGCAGCATGTCAAAGCCACGGTCGAGCTGGTCTATCCCGCCGGAGACATAGGTGAACAGCGTCCGGCCAGCCTCGTTCAGAACCAGCCCTTGGGCGCTTCGGTCAAACAAGGGCGTGCCGATCTCGTCCTCAAGTTCGCGCAGACTGCGCGAGACACCGGGTTGCACCGTGCCAAGCGCTTCGGCGGCCTTGGTGGCGCTGCCGTGGCGGGCAACGGCCAGAAAGCAGCGCAGGTGGCGCATTCGGATGTGGGATAACGCCATGACAGGGGCCTCTTGCAGATCGTTCGGGGCCCAATGTCACGGCAAAGGCAACGGGGGGCAATCCCCACATGTGTCAGCCCAGCTCCAGCGTCGCGGTGGCGTAGAACGGCGTCTGCGCGCGGGTGGTCAGTGCAGGGCGGTACATCCGAGCAGTTTCAAAGCTGGGTGCAAAACCGCGATCGATCAACAATTCCGCCAGCCCGGAGGAGGTGTCAGGCAGATCGATATAGAGGCTGCCCGTCGGCAAGCCTTCGGGGAGGCTGGACAAAAGCGCCAGAGCTGCTTGGGCATCCTGCGCCACCAGCGGGCCGATCTTTACCCCCTCGCGGCAGGCGCGGAAGGTGGCGTAATCGCCGCCGGGCAACAGGACAGTCTTGCGCGTGGCGGTATTGGTGAACCATGCGCGGGCAAAGCGGGGACGGTCCGCACCGCAGGCGCGCTTGTCTGCGGCGCAGAGGTGATCCAGATCGGCCGTCGTGGCAAGCCGCGCCAAAGGCTTTTCGGCCTTGGGAAGTGTGCCGTGATAGCGGGTTGTCTTGCCGCTCGATTCAAAGCCCGATTTGGCATAATTGGCCTGTTGGTCCGGGACCCCATCCAGCCCAATGCGGCGGGCGCCCGCGTGGGCGATCCCCGCATCCCAGACGGCGATCCCGTGACCTTGCCCGCGCCAGTCGGGCGCTGCGATGTACAGCCCGAGAAAGGCAAAGCTCTCACTGTGATTGACCACTGAAACAGCGGCGACCGGCTGGCCGTCGATCTCATTCAGAAAAAAACCGTCGGGGTCAGCGGCGTAAAACGCCTCGGCATCGTCAAGCCCGGGGTTCCAGCCTTCGGCGGCGGCCCAGTCCAGCACCATCTTCAGATCGTCCAGGGTCATGCGGCGCGTGGTCATGGGCTGAGGGCCTCTTTCAAGGATTTCGGGGCGGCCTGCACCGACCGCAGGTTCAACGCCGTGTGCAGATCGACAAGGTGCGAGCGCATGAGTTCCTCGGCGGCCTGACCGTCGCCTTCGGCGATGGCCTTGATCAGCGCGTCATGGGCGTGGCTTTCGCAAAGCGCGCTTTCACGCCGCCAATAGAGCGCAATGATCAGCGACGACCGCGCAATAAGGGCTTCGATGAATCTGGCGATGGTAGCCTGTCCGGCGATACGTGCGATTTCGATATGAAACAATCCCGACAGATGCAGCGCGCGGCCGTGGTCATTGGCGTGCAGGGCGGCGTGCTCGTCCTCGATATGGCGGCGCAGTGTGTCGATCTCGGCGGCGGTGGCGTTTTGCGCGGCGCTGCGCGCGGTGCGCGGCTCCAGCAGTTCGCGCGCCTCAAAGACCTCGTGCGCTTCGGTGGGCGAGGGCTGCGCGACGAAAGCCCCGCGATTGCGCTGGATGGTCACCAGTTGGATATGCGCAAGGCTTTGCAATGCGCTGCGCACGATGGTCCGCGAGACGCCGTAAATCTCGCCCAGTTCATCCTCGCCCAGCTTTGTGCCCGGGGCGAGGCGATGTTCATGGATGGCAAGGGACAAGGCTCGCGCAACGATCTCGCTTGAGGCTGAGGGTTTCATACAGGTTCACACTACTATTTTGCTTGCCAGCCCGGGCTCCGGGCCGCCTTGGGAATCGGTTTGGCAGAGCGCGCCTTGTATCTCAACCCTTGCGATTGTTGTGTGCGGTCCGCTTGCTGATTGTATACAATGTTGCGCACAGAAATTCAGCATCAGCCCGTGCGGTTGCATCAATTTTCATCAAACTCAAGCATGTCGGCGGAATGCCCGGCGGCTTTTGTTGCCCGAACTGGGGCAAGTCGCGCTGTTTCTAGCTCAGGACCTTGGAGACGGGCATGACAACGACAGCGCAGCGGCAGGATCTGGAACTGGTTTCGGTGACGAAACGCTTTGGCGAGGCTTTGGCGGTTGATACCGTCAGCCATCATTTCAAGCACGCCTCTTATACGTGTTTTCTGGGGCCGTCGGGCTGCGGCAAATCTTCGACCCTGCGGATGATTGCCGGACATGAAAGCGTCACGGAAGGGTCAATCCTGCTGGCGGGGCGCGACATCTCAAAATTGCCACCTGCGCAGCGCGGCACGGCGATGATGTTCCAGAACTACGCCCTGTTCCCGCACCTGAGCGTTCTGGACAACGTGGCTTTCAGTCAGAAGATGGCCGGGGTGGATGCGCCCACCCGCCGCAAGACTGCGGGTGAGATGCTGGAACTCGTGGACATGACGGCGCTGGCCGACCGTCTGCCAGACCAGCTTTCCGGCGGTCAGCAACAGCGTGTAGCGCTTGCGCGCGCTTTGATCACGCGGCCGCAGGTGCTGTTGCTCGACGAACCCCTGTCGGCGCTGGACCCTTTCCTGCGCATCCGGATGCGAAGCGAATTGCGCCGTCTGCAGCAGGAATTGGGGATCAGCTTTGTGCATGTCACCCACGGGCAGGACGAGGCTCTGGCACTGGCCGATGAGATCGTCGTGATGAACAACGCCAAGATCGAACAGGCCGGTCCCGCGCGTGAGGTTTTCAATGCGCCGAAAACCGCCTTTGTGGCGCGGTTCATGGGCGGACATAACGTGCTGGCTTTGCCCGAAGGACAATTTGCCATCCGCTCCGATGATGTCGGTCTTGGTGTGCCGGGGCAGGGACAGCAGGACGCCACAGTCACCGGGGTCGAATACCAGGGCACGCACGTCAGCGTCGCCGCGCGCATTGCCGGCGATCAAGAGGTGATCGTGCTGATGCCGGACCAACACTTTTTTGAGCAACCGAAAAACCCGGGCGACACCGTCGGTCTGATCTGGGACGCCGAAAAACTTCACCGATTGACGGCCTGAGACCCAACCAGAGCTGAGCTTCCAACCAGGAGAGAGACAATGACAAAGATTTCCAGAAGAAACGTCCTGAAGGGCGGCGCGGCCTTTGCAGCGGGCAGCACCCTTGGCGCCCCGATGATCTGGGCGCAGAACATCAAGGACGTGACCCTGCGCCAGTTCGGCACCGGGGTGTCGAACCTCAACGAGGTGGCGCAGAAGGTCAAGGAAGACCTCGGCTTTACGCTTGAGATGACGGCGCTGGATTCCGATAGTGTGACCCAGCGCGCGGCGACCCAGCCGGGCAGCTTTGACATCGCCGATATCGAATACTGGATCTGCAAAAAGGTCTGGCCGACCGGCAACCTGCAGGCGATGGATACCTCCAAGATCAAGAACTATGACAAGATCGTCGGCATCTTCCGCAGCGGCAAACTGACCCCCGACAGCGAGATCGCGCAAGGCACTGCGCCGCACACGGTTGGCTTTACCTCCGGTCCGGATGGCACCGATTTCGTGCAGGAAGAATCCGGTTGGATGACTCTGATCCCCACGATCTACAACGCCGACACACTGGGCATCCGGCCAGATCTGATCGGCCGCCCGATTAAGAACTGGTCGGAACTGCTGAACCCCGACTTCAAGGGCAAGGCCTCGATCCTCGACATTTCGTCGATCGGGATCATGGACATGGCGATGGTGGTCGAGTCGATGGGCGAATACACCTACCCGGACAAGGGCAACATGACCCGTGAAGAGATTGATCTGACGATGAAAATCTTCACCGAAGCCAAGAAGAATGGCCAGTTCCGCGCCTTCTGGAAGTCCTTCGACGAAAGCGTCAACCTGATGGCCTCAGGCGAGGTGGTGATCCAGTCGATGTGGTCGCCCGCGATCACCGCTGTCAAATCTAAAGGCATCGATTGCGTCTACCAGCCGCTGGAAGAGGGCTATCGTTCCTGGGGTGGCGGTATCGGCCTGTCGGCGGCACTGACCGGGCTGGAGCGCGACGCGGCCTATGAATACATCAACTGGTACCTCGATGGCTGGGTCGGCGGCTTCCTGATGCGTCAAGGCTATTACTCGGCCGTGCCGGAAACCTCCAAGAACTACATGTCCGAAAACGAGTGGGGCTATTGGTTCGAAGGCAAGGAAGCCACCGACACCATCACCTCGCCCTTTGGTGATCCGCTGGCCAAGGCCGGAGAGATCCGCGATGGCGGTTCGTTCTATGACCGCATGGGCTCGGTCGCCTGCTGGAACGCCGTCATGGACGAAAACCAGTACATGGTCCGCAAGTGGAACGAGTTTATCGCCGCTTGATCGTACAACCGGGGGCGCCAAGTTGGCGTCCCCATCCTAACCGCCGGGGTCTCATGGAAAGCGTTCTCAAAAACAAGACAGTCAGCGGCTGGCTGATGGTCTCGCCCCTCGCGGCGATCCTGATCTTTTTCCTTGTGCTCCCGATCATCATGATCGTCGTGGTCAGCTTTTGGCGCGCCACGGAATTCTCGATCATCCCGGCCTTTGTCTGGGAAAATTACCAGTTTCTCTTCGGCTCGGAAGTGACCTACCGGGTGTTTCTCAACACCTTCAAATACGCAGCCATCACATGGGCCCTGACGCTGAGCATTGGGTTCACGGTGGCCTATTTCCTGGCCTTCCACGTGCGTACACAGACATGGCAGATCGCGCTTTTCCTGCTGTGTACGATCCCGTTCTGGACCTCGAACATCATCCGGATGATCAGCTGGATTCCCTTTCTGGGGCGCAATGGCATCGCCAACTCGGCGCTGATCTCATGGGGTGTGGTGGATGAACCGCTTGAGTGGCTTTTGTTCAGTGATTTCGCGGTGATACTGGCCTTTGTTCACCTTTATACGCTGTTCATGGTCGTGCCGATCTTCAACACGATGATGCGCATTGACAAAAGCCTGATAGAAGCGGCGCGCGATGCCGGGGCAAATGGCGCGCAGATCCTGTGGAACGTGATCATCCCGCTGACCAAGCCGGGCATCATGATCGGCACGATCTTTGTGGTCACGCTTGTGATGGGTGATTTCATCACGGTGCGCTTCATGTCGGGCAGCCAGTCGGCCAATGTCGGGCGGCTGATCTCGAATGACATCGCCTTGCTGGCCTATCCTTCGGCCTCGGCCACCGCCGTTGTTCTGTTGCTGACGGTGCTGATCGTCATCGGCATCCTCTTGCGTTTCGTCGACATCCGGAAGGAGTTGTAACCATGGAGCCGCGGTCCCGATCCTTCTACGTTCTCGCCGGATTTTTCGGCCTGTTCCTGCTGTTCCTCTATGGGCCGACTCTGACCATTGCCTTGCTGTCCTTTCAGGGGCCGCAAGGGGGGCTGACCTTTCCGATGAACGGGGTATCGCTGCACTGGTTCCGCGATCTGTTTGAACAACAGGCGGTGGGCGACATCTGGGGCAGCTTCAGCCGCAGCCTGACGCTGGGGATCATGGTCATGGTGACGACCGTGGTAGTGTCGGTCATGGGCGGACTGGCGTTTCGAAAACGCTTTGCCGGGTCGAATGTCCTTTTCTACCTGATCATCACCTCGCTGGTGATCCCGTCGATCCTTGTGTCACTGGGGGTCGGTCTGATCTTTTCTCAGGGCGGGTTGACGGTGCATTGGGCGACCTCGGGCTTTGGCGCGCAACTGACATGGACCTTGCCCTTTGGCCTGCTGATCATGTTCGCCGTCTTCAACCGCTTTGACAAAAGCTATGAAGAGGCGGCGCGCGATCTGGGGGCGACGCCTTGGCAAACGCTGCGCCATGTGGTGCTGCCGATCATCGCGCCTTCACTGATTGGGGTCGCGCTGTTCGGCTTTACCCTGTCTTACGATGAATTCGCTCGAACGCTGCTGACGGCGGGCAGCTATAACACTCTGCCGCTTGAGATTTTCGGCATGACGACCAATGTCACATCGCCGGTTCTTTATGCGTTGGGAACGCTGACAACGGTGTTTTCGCTGGTGCTGATCGGGGTCTTTCTGGGCGTCGCCTTGCTCAGCGCGCGGCGCAAGGCAAAGGCGGGGTCGGACAAGGGCAAGGGGCTGGTATGATCGTTCTCATCAATCCCAACAGCACCGAGGCGATGACTGCGGCGATGGTGCGGATCGCCCGTGCCACCGCGCCGCACATGATCATCGAAGGGGTCACGAACGCGGGTGGACCCCCTGCAATTCAGGGGGCCGAAGATGGTGCGGCGGCGGTGCCGAGCATGCTCGACCATGTCAAACAGGCCTCGGACAAAGGCGCGCGTGCGATCATCATCGGCTGTTTCGACGACACCGGGCTGGATGAGGCGCGCGAAATCGCCGCCTGTCCGGTGCTGGGGATTGGGCAGGCGGCCTATCTTCTGGCCTGCGCTTGTGGCGGGCGGTTTTCCGTGGTCACGACTCTTTCGGTTTCGGTCCCGGTGCTTGAGGGCAACATTCATCGCTATGGGCTGGACAGGCATCTGGCCCGTGTGCGCGCCAGCGAAGTGCCGGTTCTGGCGCTGGAGAGCGATCCCGACAGCGCGACCCGCCGCGTCCTTGATGAGGTCCGGGCCGCCGAGGCGCAAGACGGGGTCACCAGTGTGGTTCTGGGCTGCGGTGGCATGGGCGACATCGCGGCCAAAGCCAGCGGGCATTCGCGGGCAATGTTGATTGACGGTGTGCGCGCCGCAACGGTCATGGCCAGCGCCTTGTGACCGGCGCGCGCCAGAGCTAGGGGGCGCTGCGCAGCGCCTCTAGGAGGTTGGGCCACAGTTGGCTGGGCCGGTTGCGCGCTTCTCCCTTGGCCCAATGGCTTGCAAGCGTCTTGTACCGAACCGGGTTGTGCATGGCGATGACCCGGGCGATCCGATCCCCTTCGATGATGCTCAAAGGGTGGTCATCCCGGGGGATTTCGGTTTGGACCAGATAGTGCGCGACCGCGCGGGTCAATACGCCCGGTCCGGTCTTGGCCCAAGCGATATCCGCGGTGCGTTCCAGCAAGGCCCGGCGCACCAGTTTGGCCGCAAAGATAAGCGCCGGGTGCCCGGGCGGGGCGGCGATGAAATTGTTGCCCAGCGTCCCGCCCAGCGGTTCGCGGTACAGCACAAGGCCGCCGGAGCCCGCCAAAAGCGCATCGAGATTGCCATAAAGCCGGTCGTCGGCGTCGGCCCAGATGCCGCCGAACTGGACAAGCAGGCACAATCGCAACAGATCGGCCTCTTCGGCGGGATTGCGGGCCATTTCAAAGGCCCGCAGCCATCTGGGGCCAAACTTGTCGCGCAGGAATGCCACCGCGCCCTTGCGGGAAAAAAGCTCATGCGAGTATCCCGGTGCGCTGGACCAGCTTTCGCTCATCTCGATCACCGCCTCTGGGGGCGAGGCGGCATCCCAATACTGGAAAATTCGCTTGGGGATTTCGGGGGACTTGGGCCATTCCGGCGCGGCGGCGCGCCATTCGTCGATCAGACGGATCGCGGGCAGGACGGAATTTGGCCGGGTGTGTCGCCAATCAGCAATGCGATCATAACCGCCCCGAGAGGCATAGTCGCTCCGCTCCAGCGCCAGTTCCAGTGTCATCATCCCGGCCAGTCCCGACCGGTGCAGCAGCCCGCCGACCTCGCCCAGCGGGTCGCCGATGCGGTCGTGGATCTGGTCGATCTGCGAAAAGTCGGCAAGGCTGAAGATCAGCTTGGCCATTGTCACGCGATGCTGCTGGGTCAACTGTTTGCCATTCCGCAACGCCGCGTAGCACTCGATCGCGCCGTCCAGATCGTTCTGCATCCCCGCGAGCATCAGGCGGTGAGCGGTCAGATTAGCCTCGGGCAGTTTCCCTTGGGCGTTCTCGATTGTCTGGCGCGCATCCTCGATCCGGCCCAGTTTCAAGGCCCAGATACAGTGAAACGACACCAGCCCCGGCGCCTGAGGCCAACGCCTTGTGCACAAACGCAGGTATCGCAGCGCAAGGTCATAGCGGCCAAGCCCGATCAACGCGGTTGCCAGCATTTGGGTTTCGTGCGGCGCCTTACCTTGCGGTTGCCTGCGGCGGAGCAATGTTGCGGCCGTGTCGAACTCCATCAGGGCCAGCGCACGCTGGCTGGCCAGTTCGATCTGCAATCGGTCGCTGACCTTGCCTTTCAGCCCCTCCACGACATCGAGCAACTGCGCTCTGTCCGTAATCGCAATCTGGGTCCTAAACAGGTATCGCTGCAAGTCTGGCGAGGTCGGGTGCTGTTTGACAGCCTCGGCCAGAAGGCTCTCTTCCTTGTCGAGAAGACCAAGCTGGCGATAGGTCCGCGCCAGCAGGAGAACGACGTCCAGCGCGCCGTCCTGAATCTGATGCAGCAGTTCCAGACCGGGCAACGCCGCCTCGGCCGGGCAGGTACTCAGCAGCTTGGCAAACCGTTCAGCAAGCTCGCGGTTGTCCGGCTCGGCCTCCAGCGCGGATTTGTAGAACGGGACAGCCTGCGCGGCCCCACCCGGCATATTCTCCAGTTCGGAAATCACCGGATCAGGGTCAAAATCTTTGGGCGCGATTGGTATATAGGCTGTCAGAGCCCGGGCAAGCCTGGCCGGTTGCCGGGCGGCTAGACGGACCTCAACATCCAGTGCATGAAAGCGCGGCAGCGTGGCGGGCGGATTGGCAGCATGGGCCAGATCAAGCGCATCGGCTGCCGCGCCGCTGTCGCCCTGCGCGTGTTTGAGTTCGGCAAGCTTGAAGGGCGGCCAGAAGTTGGCGGGGTAGGCGGCGCAGGCCAGCTTCAAGATTTGTTCGGCCTGCGCGATGTCACCCTTGCGGCGCAGCACTTCGGCCTGCAACAGCCACAGCTTGGCTGGCATGACCCGCGACAGGGCCGCGTTCAGATGGGCCTCGGCCTCGGCCAGGTCCTGCCGGTCCAGAGCATCGTCGCAGGCCTGACTGTGCGCCAGCCAGGATGGGGTCTGAGCCTCGGGGGTCGTCATGTCAGGCACATGGTCACGCGTGCGTCAGGCCGCGCCCAAGCCGCAGGCGTCGCGCTCCTCGGCGGTCAGGAAGTCCTGCACCTCGGCCGCCAGATCGTGCAGCAACGGGCCGTAGCGCTGCCACCGGGCGACGGCAGTGGAATAGATCGGTTCGCGGACCTGGGCGAAGGATGCGGTGTTAACCTGATGGGTCGATTTTGTGTGGTCGAGAATGTCATCGGTCCAGTCGAGCCCGACAAACTCCAGAATTTCGCGCATGCGGTCCTCAGGCTGCGCGACGATCCCTTCGTAGGGCACTTCGCGCACGCGGTCAGGCAACGACGCCGACCAGTGCTTTGCCATCCGGTCAAAGCCTTTGTACACCTCGCCCAAGTTCTTGAAATCCGTGCTGAAGGTCTGGTTGGGGCCAAAGTTCTGCATGTAGTTCGACAGCAGGCAATCCATCGGATGGCGGCGCATGATCAGGAACTTGGCGCGGGGCAGGGCAATCGACAGAAGCCCGACATAAAGGTAGTTCGCGGGCATCTTGTCCGAGACATAGCCCGCCCTCAGACCTTCGGCATGCAGCCCGGCGACGTAATCCTCGCCCAAACGGGCGAAATCGTCTGCGGTCAGATCTTCGGGCGGCAATTCCCCTTCAAGCGCGGCGCGCAGGTGCTGGTTCCGGCGAATTGCGGACATCGACGCGCTCAACTCGCCTCCGGCCTGCACATCCGGATGCCGCGAAAACATCTGGTCCATCAAGGTCGTGCCTGACCGCGGCATACCGCAGATAAAGATCGGCGCCATGTCCGACACGCCTTGTCCGCTGATACGTGAGATCAGTTCGGGAGTGAAGACCTCGCACATGCGTTCGACGCGCGCTTTGAACGTGTCGGGGGTGTAGGGATGCAATTCGTGACTGATCGCGTTGGCCTTGCGAAAATGCTCCATGGCCTTGGGATAATCGCCCATGTCGTCGGCGGCTTTGCCAAGGGCGAAATGCAGGGTGCTTTGCGGGTCTTTCGGCAGATCGGCCAGCCGGGCTTCGTAGCCTTGCAGCGCTTTCAACTCGGGGCTGTCGGCTTTGGTCTTGCGCATATGCACCAGTCGCGACAGGGCCACGATCCCGACGGGAGGTCTATTGGAGATCGCCAAAAGCACCTCGGCGGCCTCATCCATGCGGCCAGCGGCGGCCAGCGTATTGCCGAGGTGCAGCTTGGGTTCGGCCTCGTTCGGGGCAAGCTCGATCGCGCGGCGGGCGTGATGTTCGGCGGTCTCGTGACGCTCGCGCCGGAAGAGCGCTGCCGACAGTTGTGAATGCGCGACGGCCGATTGTGGATCAATCACCAGAGCCTTGTAAAGCACGTCGATGGCCCGGTCGAATTGATGCGTGCGCATGAAGGCCTGCGCCAGATTGAGGTGAACGTCAAAGACCCGGCTGTCGAGTTCCAGCGCTTTTTCCAAATGGCTGATGGCTTTGCCGTATTGCTTTTCCAGCACCTGCGCGGCGCCCAGATTGGCATGCGCCAAGGCAAGGTTGGGGGCAATTTCAACGGCGCGCTGGAATTTTTCCAAAGCGCCCTGAATGTCGCCATCCTGCGCAAGCAGGGTGCCGAAATCCACCAGCGCCACCGCATCGCCGGAATCGTAGGCCAGCACGGATTCCAACAAGGCCTGACCTTCCTCGCGCTGGCCCATATAGGCAAGGTTCAGCCCTTTGAGGTGGGTCAGGCGGGGATTGTCCACATGCTGCTGAAGAAGCCGGTCCAGCATGTCCCCCGCTTCCTTGTAGCGTCCAGCGGACTGGTGCTGGGAAATGCGTTGTAGGTCGGCGTTCACGGCCTCCAGGTCGGCGGCGTTTTTGGCGGCGGCGGATTTCATGTGGTCACTATCCAATTGTTGCAAAGTATCGGCCTCAACAGACCCGATCAGGCGCACTCGTCACAAAACTATTCCCACAAGATCAGACATCTGTGGGCAAGCTGCAAGTCATTATGCTTGTGTCCCGTGATCCTGGTTTCAGGCCGAGGGCGGTTTAAATTTCATCTATCGGATTCAATGGCTTATGGTGCCATCTTGCCAGTTGACATGAAAGCGGCCAGAGGCGGGGAGCCTCTGGCCGGATTGGATGTTGGCCGTGATAAACGCTGCGATCAGGCGGCGCGCTCGGACGGGCTCAGCGCCTCGGCGCGGGCGGCAAGCTGGTCTTGCACCTCTTGCGGGACAAGGCGGCTTGCGGTGATCCGCGACAGCGGCATTTCTTCGATCATCGGTGCGCCGGCGCGCTCGGCGCCGTTCACAAAGCCGCTGCGATCGGGCATGTCCAGATAGCTTTCCGCCGGGCACCCTTCGGCCATGATCAGCTCGTGGGCGTCGGTTTCGACGTGGTAATAGGTAAAGCCTTCAAGCGGCATCTTCGCGACCTTGTAGATCGTTTTGCCGTTCACCAGCGCGCTGGCGTTGTACAGCATACCGGCGATTTCGATCGCGTGGTCCGGAGAGACGAACAAGTCGCGCTCGGGGATGTTCTGGGCGATCGCGCCCGCAGAGATGCAGATCGGGTTGACCTTGGCAGGGTGCGCAATCCGCGTATCAACCGGCTGAACGCCGACCCATTTCACGGTCGTTTCCGCGCCACCTGCGGTCAGAACCTTGTCGCCCGGGCGCAGATCCTGAACGGCCACGTTGCCGGCGGGGGTCGCGATGCCGGTGTCTTCGAGATAACAGACGATGGTCGCCGTCAGGCTGTCGATTGTCAGGAAGGCAGCACCGCCCGCGCCGGCGGGAGAGAACTTGATGGCAGAAAATTCGGTGGACGTCGTGGCGTTGATCACCGTGCCGACCTGTCCGGATGTCACGGTCGTGACAAAGTTTGCACCGGTCCCTGTGGCAACAAATGTGATCTTCCAGGAACTGGACATTGTCGGCCCGAGGGTCATCGTGGCGGTCTTGCCGAAATTGGTGCTCACGGCGGTGTTCTTTACGTCCAGGGTCCAGGTGCCTGCGCCAGCGTAGTCGGTGATGGACAGCTGCCCGTCATCGCCGGCTCCACCATTGTAAAACACCGCATTGTTAAATCCTGCACCGGGGTTTGCCGTTGTGCTCAGCGTGAATGTGACACTGTTGTCCGTGAATTCGATAGCTGCACTGGGACCTGTAGTCGAAGTATTTTCAGCGATATTGTCGAATTGAAAAATTGCCATGTCTGCTCCTTCAACGCGACACCTCGGCCGCAATACTTAGATTGCCTTAACGTTAACTATTTAAATTCAGTCAGGCCAGTTTTTTTCTTCCCGAAAACCACCAATTTGGGGTTCCTCGATAGTTAATGTGACTTGCCGACCTCCAATACCTTCCGGATCCGAATCCGATTGACCTTGTATCGTCATACGATCACCTTCGCGGCGAAACAACTTTTCTTTGTGAGCATGACCATGATTGACACCGCCGACCTGTCACCACAGGACTTTCAGTCCCTCGTTGGAAAGACGTTTCTGGTGTCGGTGCCTGCGGGGCAGGTGGCGTTGAAACTGGACAACGTCAAAACCCTGTCCGAGGCGACCAAGCGAGACACGCATGTCGAGATTGACGGCAGGGTCCTGCCGCCGCGGCGAGCATTTGCGCTGGTTCTGGAAGGACCGTTCGAGCCGCTCTTGCCGCAGAAGATCTATCAGGTCGAGGTGCCGGAGCTTGGTCAGGCCGAGCTGTTCATCGTTCCGTTTCGTCAGGAACAGGGCCTGACGCTTTACGAGATCGGCTTCAGCTGAGGATCACATCTCGCGCGGGCGGATGTCCGGGCGCCACTCCAGTTCGTAATGCATCGGCAAGTCAGCGATCCTGGTAAAGTGGTGCCTTAGGTATAGCGCCAGCGCGGGGCTGTTTTTCATCACGCTCAGCCGCACAGGCACCTTGCCACCGTGAGCTTCGTTCAACAGCGAACGAAGGATGTCCGACCCGATGCCGCGCCCGCGCCATTCCGGTGCCAGCGTGAATTCAATGATGCGCAGGCAGTTGTCCTGACGGTCGACATACAGCCGCCCGATGTCAGTGCCGTCCATCTGAATAATGCAGAAAGTCGCGTTCAGATTGCTCATCCGATAGGCCATGTCCTGCGTCTTGAACTGGCGCTCGAGAAAGTCCTGCTTGTCCGCGTCGGTCCATTTGGTCAGCTCGAATTCCCATTCCCGGGTGCTGGCATAAAGACGAAAAAGAAAGTCCCGGTCACTGTCCTGGATCGATCGGAAGGTCACCTGACCTTTCGGAAAAAGTGGTTGCATCGTCGACGTCCTGAAATGGGTTCGCCGCCCCCGGAAACCGAAGGCGGCGATATGCGGGTCAAGGCAGTGGGCTCAGTTCAGCACAAGTTCGATATAGGTGCCGCCATCGCGCCGGGGAATGGCGCTCAGAAACAGGTCCGCAGATCCAATGCGCGAATGGGATACTCGGTAAACGCCCGACGTGTCGGCGATCAAAGGGCCCATGTCCGGGCTTTCGAACAAGGCGGTCACGCCTTCACGGCGAGGCAACCCTGCGGGCCGCGCCGGACCGGAGTCCAACGTTTCGAGCGCCACCAGTTTCAACACGATCGTGCCGTGGTCCTTTGTTCGGACGCGGAAGCGATCCCCTACAAAAGCGGCCAGTTCATCTGCCGTGGCTGTGGTCCAGCGCGCGGGCAAGACAGCGGATGTTTCAACAGTCGGGGCCCCGCCATGCGCCATTGCTGTCTTGGGCAGGGCGGCGAACCCCAAAAAGGCAACCTTACTCGCCAGCGCACCGCGCCGCGTCAAATTTCTCAACAGTTCCATCTGCGCTCCTTGAACTTCAGATCAGTTGCGCGATGGGAAGATGCCAAAAAGGGCAATCTGATAATTCATAACAAGATAGGGCTGCATGTTATTATGAGCCAGATTGCCGCCGACATTGCTCGATGACACTGCGGCCGCATTCATTGTTATGTCATCCGTCGGTGCTTGCGACCGGAATGCATTGGTGTTCTTTGCGATCATGTTGTTGGTGGGGTCGTCGGTGTTGCCGGCGCGGCCCTCGGCCAGAAGACGCGGGCTATGGTTGTGCGACGGGATCTCGTTCGTGGTCAGCGTGACGTTTTCCTGACCGGACTTTTGACCGATTTGACGAGGTGTCAGACCCGGGCCGGATCCTTGATGGATCGGCACACGGCCGCGCAAATCCGGCAGGCCAAAAGTTGTTCGGCCGTCGCCGCCATAAAACGTTCCGATCAGCGAAAACAACGCCGTGTTCTGGCTGATCGGCAGCAACTGCCCGTCGCACAGGGCAAAGTTGCGCTGCGCGAAATTGTACCCAACCAAGTAGACTTGCCCAATATACGGATCTGACATTTTGGCATCCTCAAAAGCATTAATGATTTGTTAAGGAATAGGGGGACGTTAGGTCATCTGTAAAGAAATGATTTGAGGCCTGTTTGGTCGATCTCGCAACCATGAGGGTAGTTGTTCGATCAGATCACAGGCATTTCGGTACAAATTGTGCTCAGGAGTCCGTGGAGCCCAATTGCCCACTCTGGTGGCCGGGGTGTGGATTGAACGGTGACCTGACCGCGATTATGCGTCCAGAATATTGTTAAATTTGAAAAAATGGCGTTTATGCAATTGGCTCTGACGGTGGGCTTATTTCGTTCCATGTTCTTGAGGTGCCACAGGCCCGCAAGATTGCAGGTACAACCAAAAGTTGATCCTTGGATGTGCGGCGCAGGCCAAATATATGTCATCTATTTCCCGAGACACATTTTGCGGCTTTGGCCCGCGCCAATGCTCAAAGCCCATCATCTCGGGTCTTGATTGTGCGCAGCACCAGATTTGTCTGAGCCGAGGCGACAGCGGGCATGCGAAACAGGAACTCTTCGAGAAACCGGTTGTAGGCATTCAGATCGCGGCACTGCACGAACAGGTGATAGTCCGATTGCCCGGTGGTGGCATAACATTCGCGCACTTCTTCCTTGGTCTGAACCGCGCGGATGAACTCGCTTAGCCGGTCAGGGTCGTGGCGGGTCAGGTGAACGTGCACAATGGCCTGAAAGCTCAGGTCCATCTTTTCGTCGTCCAGCACCACGCTGTAGTTGCGGATCACGCCCTGATCCTCCAGCGCCCGAACCCGGCGCCAGCATGACGAGGTCGACAGCCCCACGGCTTCGGCCAGATCGGCGTTGGAAATGCGGCTGTCCCGGCGCAACAAGCGCAGGATCTTTCGGTCAGTTTGGTCAAGATCTTCCATGAGGAAGGTTACCGCATGCAGTGTAAGAAATGAAACCAATTTCCGTGGATCTTGCGAAATCGGTATGGTTTTTCCGGAACCCAGCCTGGTTTGCGGAATTGAGCCAGCTCAGTCCAGCGTCCTGCGGAATCTGAGCAGTGACAACCCCGCGAGGGCCAGAACAAACCCGGCCAGCGCCATGAAAGACCCAGAGACCGTCTGCAACTCGGCCCCTTTGAGCATGACCGACCGGATCAAGCGCAGGAAATGCGTCAACGGCAGGATTTCCCCAAGATACTGCGCCCATTGCGGCATTCCGCGATATGGGAACATGAAGCCTGACAGCAGCAGCGAGGGCAGGAAGAAGAAAAAGGTCAATTGCATGGCCTGCATCTGCGTCCGCGCCACCGTGGAAATCAGATAGCCAAGGATGATCAGGGCGAGCACAAAGATGAACACCCCGCCCAAAAGCAGGGGCAGGCTGCCGACAAAGGGAATGCCGAACACCATCTTGGCCGCGACCAGAACCACCGCCACCTGCACGCCGCCCACCGCCAGATAGGGCACGATCTTGCCCAGCATGATCTCAAGCGGGGTGGCGGGCATCGACAGCAGGTTTTCCATGGTGCCGCGCTCGATCTCTCGGGTTAGGGCCATGGCCGTCATCATCACCATGGTCAGTTGCAGGATGACCCCCAGCAAGCCGGGCACGATGTTGTATTGGGTGATCCCCTCGGGGTTATAGCGCCGGTGCACAATGATCGAAGGGCCCATCGCGGCGCGGCTTGCGCTGTCCAGCCCGGCCTCGCGGCTCAGGGCATCCGCGGCCACGGTGCCCAGTGTCGAGATCGCGCCCGAGGCGACCGAAGGGTCCGTGGCGTCGGCCTCGATCAGCAGGGTCGCACGGTCGTTGCGTTCGATCCGGCGGCCAAAGTCCGACGGCACCGTCACCACAAAGGCGACATCCCCACGCGCGATCATTTCCTCGGCCTCCTGCGCTGTCGCCGCCGGGGCGATGAACCGGTAATATCCGGTCAACTCAAGCGCCGAGACCATGGCGCGGGTGAACCTGTCCTGCGTCGGGGCGACCAGTGCGGCGGGCAGGGCCTTTGGGTCGGTGTTGATCGCGAAGCCGAAGAGCATCAGTTGCAGCAGGGGAATGCCCAACATCATGCCAAAGGTCAGCCGATCACGGCGCATCTGGATGGTTTCCTTGGCCAGAAGCGCGCGCAGGCGAGTGAAGGAAAACAGCCGGGTCATTGCATGTTGTCCTGCGACGCGCCCATGAGCTGGATGAAGACATCCTCAAGGCTGGTCTCGGCATGGTCGGCCGTGACCCCGGTCTGCTTTGCGATCCGGTCCACCGAGGCGCGCAGCGCCTTGGCATCGTGCCCGACCACATGCAGCGTCTTGCCAAACGGCGCCACCTGATCGACCCCGGGCGCGTCTTTCAGCGCGCGGGCGGCCTCGGCGACATTGTCACCGGTGATCACCAATGTGGACAGGGCGGCATCGTGCACGACTTCGTCGACGGTGCCTTTGGCCACGAGTTTACCGTATGAGATATAGCCGATGCGATGGCAGCGCTCGGCTTCGTCCATGTAATGGGTCGAGACGAGCACGGTCAGACCGCCTTGGGCACGGGCATGGATTTCGTCCCAGAACTCGCGCCGGGCCTTGGGATCGACCCCGGCTGTCGGCTCATCAAGGATCAGCAGGTCTGGCCGGTGCATGATGCAGGCCGCCAGCGCCAGCCGTTGTTTCCAGCCCCCCGAGAGCGATCCGGCAAGCTGTTTGCGGCGGGTGGACAGGCCCAGATCCTCAAGCGTGTCGGCCACCACGCGCCGCGCGCCCTTCATGCCGTAAAGCCCGGCGACAAAGCGCAGGTTTTCCTCGATGGTCAGGTCTTCGTAAAAGGAGAACTTCTGGGTCATGTAACCGACCTTGCGCTTGATGCTGCGGCGATCCTTGCGGATGTCGAACCCCAGCACCTGGCCATCGCCACCGTCGGGTTCCAGCAAGCCGCACATCAGCCGGATGGTGGTCGTCTTGCCAGACCCGTTTGGCCCGAGAAAGCCCATGATCTCGCCCACCGCCACATCCATCGACACATCGTCAACCACCGTCTTGTCACCAAAACGTTTGGTCAGGTGCTGGACAGAGATCGCGGGCGCGGTCACGGGTGATCGCCGGGCAAGGCGACGTCGACGATCTGCCCCGGCTTCAGGGTCGTGCCCTGCATGGGCAGGGCCTCGATCAGGTAGACCAGCTTTTGCCGGTTCTCGAGCGAGTAGATCACCGGCGGCGTGAATTCCGGTTCCTCTGCGATATAGGTGATGCGCGCCGACAGATCGCCCTGGCAGCCATCGCAGGACACCTTCAGCGTTTCGCCGATGCTGATCCGGGAAATCGCGGTTTCCGGCACATAGAGCCGCAGTTTGACAGCGCCATCCCCAAGAACCGAGAGGATCGGCGCCGAGGGGCCTGCGATCTCGCCGTCGTTGCGGATCACGTCAAAGACCGTGACCGGCTCTGACAGGGACAGGGTGCGCTGTTCGTCAGCCCAGCGCGCCATCGAAAGCGTCGCCTTTGCCGCCGACAGTGCGGCCTGCGCCTGCGCGATGGCCTGCGGGCGGGCGGGCAGGCGCGCGACGGCCAGTTCGGCCTTGATCTCGGCGACGCGGGCGGCGGCGATCTGCGCGGCGGTTGTGGCATCGTCCCTTTGCGACTCGGTGGCTGTGCCGCGGGCGGCAAGGCTGGTGACGCGGTCGCGGGTGCGGTTTGCCTCTACCGCCTGGGCATTGGCCGAGGCAAGGTTGGCTTCGATCACTGCGATTTCTTCGGGGCGTTTGCCTTCTTGCAGGTCCGCAAGATGGGCTTGTGCCTGCGCCAGACCGGCTTCGGCCTGCGCCACGGCGATTTCGGAATCGCGCCGCTCCAATTCCACCAACAACTCGCCCGCTTCAACCCGGTCTCCGCGGGCCACGGCGACAGACTTGATTTGCGCAACGGCCACTGGCGCGACCAAAGTGAACTCACCTTCGACATAGCCGGTGGCAAAGGGACCCGGCGGCGCGCAGGAGGTGAACAAAGTGGCCGCAAAGGGCAGGGCGCAAATAACACTCATAGGCGTTGCCTTTCGATGGCGTCGCGCAGGTTCGCGATGACGATGTGCTTGATCTCGCCGGTTTGTGCGGGGCCGATCTGATCCCAGGACATGCGCCGCATCACAAAATCCGAGGCGATGCGGAAATAGACGACCTGACCGATCAGCGCGAAGACGGAAAGCTTGACCGCGTCATCTTCGGGCGTGCGGCCTGTCGCTGCCGCCCAAAGGGCGCAGAGCGCGCTGTGGCGGGGTTCAACCACCGTCTCATAGACCTGCTGGGAAATCTCGCCGGGCTCAGTGATCTCGCGCAGCATGAAGGCAACCATGTCGCGCGCCTGCGGCGAGCCGACGACAAGGTCGATAAAGGCGCTGACCAGATGTTCGATCTGCGTTTCGGCGGCCTGCGGTGTTGTCTGTACCTGCATGATCCCGGCCGTATCCAGCACCGCGCTGATGCGGTCCGCAACAGAGGTCGCGCAGGCACTGCGCAAGCCGCCTTTGCCGCCAAAATGGTAGTTGATCGAGGCAATGTTGGTTCCGGCACGCTCGGCCAGTTCGCGCGTCGAGGTTCCTTCATAACCCTGGCGGCCAAACAGATGTAATCCGGCGTCAATCAAGGCTCCGCGCGTCGTGGTCTTGGGATCATCGGTTTGCATAGGCCAGAGATTAAATCAAACGATTGATTGAATCAATATCCAAAACGCAAGCCGGCGCACAAGTCCGGCCCAAGCCGTTCAGGTCTGTACCACATAGGTGCCGGGGGCATCGCACAGGGCCGCGTAGGGGCCAAAGGCTGCGCCCAGCGGGGGCGGCGGGACAGGCTCTCCGGAATGCCGGGCCAGCCACTCCACGAAAGCGGGCCACCACGAGCCGCCTTGAACATCGGATTCGGCCAGCCATTCATCGGGGTCGCGATAGATGGCATCGACCGGCGTGTCGGCGATGCGGAAATGGCGATTGGGGTGGCCGGGTTCCGACACGATCCCGGCATTGTGCCCGCCGCTGGTCAGGACAAAAGTCATGTCGGTATCGGCAAACAGGTGCAGTTTGTAGACCGAACACCAAGGCGCCACGTGATCGTCTTCGGTTCCAACGGCAAAGATCGGTGCGCGAATATCGCCAAAGGCAATCGCCGCATTGCCCACGTGATAGCGCCCCTCGGCCAGATCGTTATTCAGGAACAGCTTGCGCAGGTATTGCGAATGCATGCGCGCGGGCATCCGCGTCGCGTCGGCGTTCCAAGCCATAAGGTCAAAGGCATCGCTGCGCTGGCCCAGCAGATAATTGCGTATCACGGGCGCCCAAATCAGATCACGGGCACGCAACAGGGCGAAGGCACCCACCATCTGATCCGAGGACAGATAGCCCTGTTCGGCCATCATATCCTCGATCAAGGTGACTTCGGAGTCGTTGATGAACAGTCGCAGCGGCCCGGCCTCGGTGAAATCAACCTGCGCGGCAAAGAAGGTGACCGTTGCAAGGCGTCTGTCCTTGTCCCGGGCCATGGCCGAAGCTGCGATCGACAGCAATGTGCCGCCAAGGCAATATCCGACAGCGTGAAGTTTGGGCGCGCTGGTGATGGCCTGAACAGCGTCGATTGCCGCCATGACGCCATCTTCGCGGTAATCCTCCATGCTCAGGTTGCGGTCGCTCTTGTCGGGGTTTTTCCACGACACCATGAAGACGGTGAACCCCTGACTGACCAGATACCGCACAAGCGAATTATGCGGAGAAAGATCGAGAATGTAGAACTTCATGATCCAGGCCGGGACGATCAGGATCGGTTCGGGGCGCACGCTGCCTGTGGTGGGCACGTACTGGATCAATTCGATCAGGTTGTTGCGGAAGACGACTTTGCCGGGGGTGATCGCCAGATTGCGACCGACTTCGAAAGGCTGCGGCCCTTCCGGTTTTGTGCCGCGTGTCTTGCGGGCGATATCCTCGGCCAGATTCTGCGCGCCCCGGACAAGGTTCTGACCCTGCTCTTTCAGTGTTGCCTCGATCACATCAGGGTTGGTCAGTGCGAAGTTGCTGGGTGCGGCGGTATCGACCATCAGGCCCGCCACAAATGCCATCAGGTTTTCATGCGCAGGGGAGACGCCGTGCACATCGGTCATGGCTTCCTGCCACCACCGGCCTGTTCGCAAGTGAGTTTGCGACAGGACATTGAAGGGGTACTTTTGCCAGTTCTGGCTGGCGAACCTGCGGTCGGACGAGGCTTCGGGTTGGCTGATGCCAAGCGCTTCGCTCCAAAAGGCCTGCACGTTCTGCAGCGCCTTCTGCATCATGTTGGCCTGCTTGCCCGGCGAAACCGCCAAGTGTACGGCCCAGTCCATCCAGGCCTCGCCCAGCACCGAAGGGGACAGACCCGAGGTTGCTTTGGCAACCCCAGCATGGGCCATCTTGTCCAGCGTTTCAAAAGGGGTCGCCGGGGCTGAGTGCGCTGGCGCCGCGCCCTTTGCCTCGGTCCGTTTGGGCGGCATGGGGGCTGTGTCCGGTGCGTTTGTGATCAGCTTGAGACGGTCCGACATGGGAACTCCTGCATTGGCGGGCACAGATCGCCCGTCCGTTAAAGGCAGGTTAGGCGATGTGCCGCAATGCGGCATTAATCTATGTCAGTGTGGCGGCGAATGGCCGATGACCGCGGCCCCAATGTTTGCCACCGAACACCGTCAGCGCGCGCCGCGTGCGGATGTGGCTCCGGTGCCAAGTTCGATGATCTCGGCGGTAATCGCTTCCTGACGGACGCGGCGCAATTCGGCCTGAAAGGTCTCAAGCTCGCGCTCGATCTGGGTTCCGGCGGAGGACATGGCCTCCATCCGGGCCTCGTTCTCGGCGGCAAAGGCGTGCAGGGCCGCCTTGCAGATCAGCGCGTGAAGGTAATTCTGGCCCAGACTGTCGATCAACGCATCAAGCGGCAGTTGTGTCATCGGAGGATCCTCGTCCACGGTCGGCAGATCCGCCAGATCAATCGGAAACAGTGTTTGCCGCCGGACAGTGGGTCTACCGGCATCCCACCAAGTATAAAGGACATCCAGGCGCTCGATGCCGCCCTTGGCCACCTGGTCAAAGATCGCCTGCGTGATCTGGTCCGCCAGTTTGGGCAGGCCGGGGGTATGTGACGGCATGGCCGCGCTCCAACCCGGCTCAAGATCGCGGGCTTTGGCGACGGAAAACCCTCGGGAGCCGATCAGAAACAGGCTCGCTGCGGCCCGATCCTCGTCAATGCTGTCCAGAACCCGTTCGCTGAAGGCCCCGGCAAAGCCCTGTTCGGCGCAGAACACAAGCAAGCCGGTTTTGCGCGGGTCTTTCTCTGCCGTGTCGCGGGCCGGGCGGTCGCCGGGGCCAATGGCGCGCGACATGGCCTGCGCGATGGTCAAGGCATAGCTGTCGACCGCCTTGACCTGTGTTCGGGCGGCGTTGGCGCGGGCGGCGGCGATGCCCTTCATCGCATTCACCACGGCCCCCAACTGCCGGATGCCCTCGATCCGAGCGCTGATATCGGCCATCCGTTCGGTCATGGCTGGTCTGTCCCCTTGGCGGGCGCGTCCTCGGCCGGGGGGGCGGACAGCGCGGTTGCGAGACCGCTGAGCGCGGCCATCAGGCTTTCGCGTGCCTCCGGGGTCAGTTTCCCGGTTTCGGACAGGGCCTGCAGGGCTTCGGGCGCGCCGTTGTCCAAGGCCGCTGGCAGTCGCATCCGAAAGGTGGTCACAGCCCGCAGCGGCAAAGGGTCCAGCAGCCCCGATTGTACCGCCAGCATAAGCGCAACCTCATCGCAAAGGCGGTAAGGCATATGCTGCGGTTGGCGCAGCGCCTCTCTGATCCGGGCGCCGCGTGTCAGTTGTTGGCGCACGCGACCTTCGGGCATGCCGCCAAAACGGGTAAAGACCTCTAGCTCCAGAAACTGAGCATAGTCCAGCCGCAGCGTGCCTGCAGACTCGCGCAGGATCGGCGCCTGCGTCTTGCCGCCGACGCGGCTGACGCTGAGCCCGACATCCACCGCCGGTTTCTGGCCCTGATGGAACAGCGGCGCATCCAGAACGATCTGACCGTCGGTGATCGAAATCAGGTTGGTCGGAATATAGGCCGAAAGATTTCCCGAGTCCGTCTCGGCAATCGGCAGGGCGGTCAATGACCCGCCACCGCGCGTCTTGGACAGCTTGGCCGCGCGTTCCAGCAGCCGCGCGTGGATATAGAACACATCGCCCGGATAGGCTTCGCGCCCCGGTGATTGCCGGGTGAGCAGCGCGATTTCGCGGTGGGTGGCGGCATGTTTCGACAGATCGTCGATCACGATCAGCGCGTGCTGACCCTTGTCGCGGAAGTATTCCGCCATGGTCATCCCGGCATAGGGCGCGATCCATTGCAGCCCCGGCGCCGAGGCGGAGCCTGCAACAATCACGATGCAGCGTGAAAAGTCGCCCTTGGCCTGCAAGGCGTCGATGGCCCGGCGCACGCTGGATGTCTTTTGCCCGACAGCGACATAGATGCAGATCATGTCGCTGCCGCGTTGTGCGATCAGCGCGTCGATGGCCAGCGTCGTCTTGCCTGTGGAATGATCGCCGACGATCAATTCGCGCTGGCCGCGGCCAAGGGCAAAAAGCGTGTCCAGAACAACAACTCCGGTCTGCACCGGCTCGGTCACCAGATCGCGTTCGATGATGGAGGGGGCGGGGCGCTCGATCGGCAGATGGGTTGTGGCCTCGATCATGCCGCCGTCATCAAGCGGGCGGCCCAGCGGGTCAACGATGCGGCCCAAAAGCGCGTCACCCACAGGCACATTGACCACTTCGCCGGTGCCAAAGACCGCATCGCCCGCCTCGACCTTGGTTGCGGCGTCCAGCAGAACGCAGCCGATGAGGTCAGGGTCCAGCACGCGGGCAAAGCCGACCTGACCGCCTTCGAAGTGCAGCACTTCGTCCAGACGCACGTCGCGCAGCCCCGAGATCATAGCCACCCCATCGCCGACCTCTTCGACGCGGCCGCGATGTTCGGTGCGCGGGCCAAGCGCGGCGCGCCCAAGGGTCAGGCGGGCAGAGGCCAGCCAGTCGGGCGCGTCAGGCCGCATCCCTGAGATCCTTCAAAATGGCGTCCAGATCGGCGTGCCAGCTGTTGTGCAGGACAAAATGCGCCGAGCGGAGTTCGATCCCGGCAATCAGCTTTGCGTCGGTGATGAAATTCAATTGGGGCGTTTCCCCAAGGGCCTTTTCCAAGGCGGCGGTGATCTTTGCCTCTTCGGCGGGTTTCAGGGCGGTGGCGCTGAGCACATCGATGCCCTCGGAGGTGCCGATAAGCGCGGTTTTGTCGGCATGCGGCAATTGCGCGATGCTCGTCAGCAGCAGATCAAGGAAGGCCGCCTGAAAGTCGTCAGTGGCCACCCGGTCCAGCAATCGGCGGGCGATTTCTACAGAGAGTTCGGCCGATTTGGCGGCGCTCGCGGCCCGGGCGGCAGCGACCTCGCGGGCCTTCACGCGCTGCGCATCGGCGATGCGGCTTTCGGCCTTGCTGCGGGCTTCGGCCATGGCGGTCTTGGTCATGGCCTCTGCTTGCGCTGCCGCCTTGGCCAGCAACGCATCGCGCTCGGCCGCCAGCCCCTCGCGGGTTTTGGTGATCTCGGCCAGCGCCGCGTCTGCCTTGGCCTGAGTCGCCTGCGCGTCTTCGATCAGGGATTTGGTCACCTTCTGGCGTTTTTCGATTGCAGCTGCGACCGGGCGCCAGAACACCCGGGCCAGCAGCCACATCAGGATCAGGACGTTGATCGCCTGAAGTCCAAGCGTCCACCAGTCAATTGTCATCGCATCACGCCAGCAACGGGTTGGCAAAGAGCAACAATAGCGCCACCACAAGACAGTAGATCGCCGTCGTCTCGATCATGGCGAGCCCGACGAACAGCGTGCGCGAAATGTCATTGGCCGCTTCAGGTTGGCGGGCAATCGCATCCATCGCGGCGGCGACCGACCGGCCTTCCGCAAGGGCCGGGCCAATGGCACCGAACGAAACTGCGAAGGTTGCGCAGACGATGCTGGCGAGGCTGAGATAGTCCATCAGGTATCCTTTTTATTTGAAACGGGCGTAGGGGGTTTGCCGTCTTCAACCGTGGCCGAGATGAAGACTGTTGCCAGAACGGCAAAGATATAGGCCTGCACCAATCCGGTCAGCAGATCGAGCGCCATCAGCGGGATCGGCACCAGCAACCCGGCAAGCGAGGCCACGATGCCGACAACAAAGACGCCGCTCATGACATTGCCGAACAGGCGGACGAACATCGAGAAGACGCGCGTGACACTGGCCAGCATGTTCAGCGGGATCATCACGGGATTGGGCGCGGCAAAGGACTTGAGATAGCCGCCAACTCCGTCGCCGCGTATGCCGAACCAGACAACCGAGAGAAAGACCAACGCGGCCAGAGCGGCATCGGTTTCCAGCTGCGCGGTGGGCGGTTCTATCCCCGGCAAAAGCGACGACCAGTTCGCCACCAGAATGAACAGGAAGAGCGTACCGATAAAACTCCGAAACGGCGCGGGGTTTGCCCCGGTGGTTTCGCGGATCTGGATGTCTATCGTATCGACGACCAGCTCCAGCGCCGCCTGTCGTTTGTTCGGGGTCATGCTCAGCTGCCGGGTCAGCGCCGCGAGGCCAAGTACCAAAATGACCATGATTGCCCAAGTGGTCAGCACTGCCTGCGTAATGGGCACCGGTCCGATGTGGAACAACGCGACAGAGTCGAGCGGAGAGTTCATGCCTTGGTCCTTTTCATCCGCCGGATCATCAAAGCGCGGGCGATAAGCATCCCGGCCAGCGCGGCCAGAAGGGCCAGACCGCTGACACGCACCGCAAGATAAAGCACCGCAACCGCCAGCGCGAAGCGCCCGGCGGTCAGGGCCAGGCCGATCCACGCGGGGCCTTTGTTTACAATCAGATTGGCCGTTTCGTGCAGTGCGCGGAAATAGACATAACCCAACAACAACCCGCTGAGGAAAAACAGCGGGATGGCGATGAATGGAGGCAGGGCAGTCATCATCATCGCGCGTTCATCCATTTCCATGCAGTCCATCCGCCAAGGCACACCCCCAGCAACATGCAAGGGGCGGTCCAGAAAATGCCGGTGCCAAGACGCGCATCCAGCCAGCGGCCAAAGAACATGCCCGCAAGGGTCGGGGTCACAAAGATCCAGCCCAGAACGCCGATTTGGGCCAGACGGCGGCCAACGGACTTATTCCCCTCGCGCAGCCAGCGGTCGCGGCGGTCGCGGCGCAGGCGGGTTTCGCGAACCAGCGGATCTTCGTCCGGCTCTTCGGGGCGCTCATCACTCATCTGAGGTACCCCGGTTTTTTGCCGGGATGCAGTCGGCTGATCATCTGCCGGATCGCGTGCAACTGAAGTCGGACGGTTTCCACATGTTCGATCCGTTCCTCCTCGGCGTCGGACTGGAACCGGGCGAGCACATCGGCATCCAACGTGGCAAGATCCTCGCCCGCCACCGCCTCGCGGGTGGCGATGTCGATGGCGGCGCCGTGGCTTATGGTCATAACGCCGCCGCGCACCGCGCAAAAGCCTTCGGTCTGGTCCCGGCGCCAACTGACGATCGAAATGGCGAGCGCCGTCAGAAAGGGCGCATGGCCGGGCAGAACGCCGAAACTGCCGCTGGCATCTTCGGCGCGCAGGCTGTCGATGTCTTCGTCCACGACGACCGAAAGCGGGGTGATGATCCGAAGCCTCATGCCGCCGCCCCGGTGTCTGAACCGCTTGCATCAGCCTCTTTCTTGCGCGCTTCGTCCAGCGTTCCGACCATGTAAAGCGAACTTTCCGCCCAAGCGTCGGTCTCACCATCCAGAATGGCCCGGCACCCGGCAAGGGTTTCCTCAAGCGGCACGCTGGCCCCCGGCGTGCCGGTAAAGGCCTCGGTCACCATGAAGGGCTGGGTCAGGAAGCGCTGCAACCGCCGGGCGCGCTTGACGATCAGACGGTCCGCGGCGCCCAGTTCCTCGACCCCCAGAAGCGAGATGATGTCGGTCAATTCGCGAAAGCGCGCCAGCGCCTGACGCACGGCCTCGGCGGTCTGGTAATGCGCCTCTCCGACGACCAATGGATCAAGCAGCATCGAGGACGAGCCAAGCGGATCAATCGCCGGATAGAACCCTTCCGAGGCCTGCGCCCGGCTTAGCACGATCACGCAGTCCATATGGCTGGAGATTGTCGTGACCGCCGGATCGGTGAAATCGTCAGCAGGCACATAGACCGCCTGAATGGCCGTCACCGCCGACCCCGCAACCGAGGCGATACGTTCCTGCAGGCCCGCGACTTCGCTGGCCAGTGTCGGCTGATACCCCACGCGCGAGGGCAGGCGGCCCAGCAGGCTGGAGACCTCGGCGCCCGCCTGAACAAAGCGAAACACGTTGTCCATCAGCAGCAGGACATTGCGGTGCTTCTGATCGCGGAAATATTCGGAAATCGTCAGCGCGGTCAGCGGCGCCCGCCAGCGCGCGCCGGGCGGCTCGTTCATCTGACCATAGACCAGCACGGTGCGCTTCAGCACGTCCGAGCCTTTCATTTCGGTCAACAGCTCGTGCCCCTCTCGGGAACGCTCGCCAACGCCTGCGAACACCGAAATGCCTTCGTATTTGTCGACCATGGCGCGGATGAGCTCCATCACCAGAACCGTTTTGCCCACGCCGGCACCGCCGAACATCGCCGCCTTGCCGCCCTGCGCCATCGGGGTCAGCAGGTCGATCACCTTGATCCCGGTCTCGAACACATCGGTGGTGCGGGTTTGCGTGCTCAGGTCGGGAGGGCGTGCGTGAATTGGTCTGCGCGGCGTGTCTTCGGGCATCGCTGGCCCGTTGTCCTGCGGATCGCCGACAACGTCCAACAGTCGCCCAAGCACCGCCTCGCCGACGGGCACGGCAACCGGCGCGCCAGTCGCGCGCACCGAAACCCCGCGCGCAAGCCCCGCAGTGGACTGAAACGCCACGGCGCGCACGGTTTCCAGATCCAAATGGCTGTGGACTTCAAGGATCAGCGGTGTCGGCCTGTCCCATTCCACAATCAGGGCGGAATTGATCGCGGGCAGGGATTCCTTGTCAAAGACGACATCCACAACCGCCCCTCTGACGGCATAGACCGTCCCCTTGGTCGCAGCACTGGCCTGCGCGTGTGTCCCTTCGGGTTTGGGCGACTGCAACTGAACACGTCCTCTGGTTCTGCCAGTGCGAATTGGCAGCTTAAGCCTGAGGTAAACCTAGAGGCGTCGACAAGTTGCGACATTGATCTGTGTCAGCGGCTGGCCGAGAATGCACAGGCATTAACCCCGATCAGTGCGCGCCGGGCAGATCTGAGGCATTCAGTACAGACCAGCCGCTTGATGCGGTGTAATTGCCGGAGGACTGCCATGATCGGATATGTCGCGAATATCGAAAAGTTGACGGAAGAAAACACCGACTTCCGCCGCGTTCTCTATTCCGGATCAAAGCTGCAACTGGTGCTGATGTCGGTCGCGCCGGGCGAAGAGCTTGGCGGCGAAATTCACGCCGAGACCGACCAGTTCTTTCGGATCGAAGAGGGCAAGGGCCGGATCGTCATCGACGGCGTGCCGCACAAGGTCGAAGCAGGGGATTGCGCCGTCGTGCCTGCGGGGACGCATCACAACCTGATTTGCACCGGACACGAGCCGCTCAAGATCTACACGATCTACGGCCCGCCGCATCATCTTGATCAACTGGTTCAAAAGACCAAGGCCGAGGCGGATGCCTCGGATGAGGCATTCGAAGGGCAGGCCACCGAACAGGCCGCGGAGGTCGTCCGGGTCTAGGCCAATCCCGGCGAGCCGGAACATATGGAGTTGATGATGGTACAAGATAACAAGACGTCCAAAGACGCCTCGGTTGCCAGTGATCTGGACGAGGTGACCCGCCAGTTGTCTGCCCTGCGCGAAGACATGGCGCAACTGGCCGAAACGGTCTCGGCGATTGCCGGTCGCCGCAGCAGCAATTTGGCGAACGACATTTCGGAAGGCTTTGAAGAAGCGCGGAAATACGCCGAGCGGACAGGCAAATCCGCCGAGGATCAGCTGGGCCAGACGGTCGCCGCGCATCCGTTTTTGGCCATCGGACTGGCTGCGGGGGCTGGTCTGGTGATCGGGGCTCTGTCGCGGCGTTGAACCGGTTTCTTGACAACGCGGTTCACGGCGTTGCGCGCGATGCACAAGATGGCGCACGCAAACTGCTGGTGACCACGCTGCTGGCGCTATCTGGCTGGCTGATCGGCGCCGCTGGCTTTGGACTTCTGGCGGCTTGGGCGTTTTTGATGCTGAGCCAGTCCGTGGGTCCAAGTACCGCAGCGCTGTTGCTTGGCTTGGGGTTGATGGCGCTGGCGGCGGCGCTGTTGGCGTATGTCCACAAACGCATGTCGCATCCCGCCGAGCCAAAGGGCGGCAAAACCCCGGAACCTGCACCCGAAACCAATCCGCCCGATGCCGCGTCGCTGTTTGCCTTTACGGCGGCTTATGTCCTTGGCCGGGCTTTGAGTGGCGACAAACGTGACTGACACCAGCGCGTAGGGAAACAGGCGGTCCTTGCCATTGAGCAATAAACCTTTCGCATTGACGTGGATCAGCGACGGCGCGGCAACGGCCGTGGCAATTTCGGGGTGAAATCCCGATTTCGCACTGTCCTGGTGCCTAGACGCGCCCTGGATGACCAGAAGGAGCCTGGATGCCCAACGATCCATACGAAGCCCTCGGCCTGAGCAAGTCGGCAACGGCGGAGGAGATCAAGAAAGCCTATCGCAAGCTGGTGCGGACCAGCCACCCGGATCTGCACCCCGATGACCCCGAAGCCGAGGCGCGGTTCAAGGCGATCTCGACGGCTTATGAGATTCTGAAAGATCCCGAAACCCGCGCGCGCTATGACGCCGGAGAAATCGACGGCCTGGGCGCTGAGCGCCCGCAGCGGGAATATTACCGTGACTTCGCCGATAGGTCGGACAATGCATATCAGTACAGGCGCGGCTTTGGTCCTGACGCCGATCCTGCGGATATCTTCGCCGAGATCCTGCGCGACCGGGCGCGCAGGTCCGGCCAGAGTGGGCCGAGTGGCGGCGGTTTTGCAGCCGCCGGTCCGGATGCGCGCTATTCGCTTGAGGTGCCGTTTCTGGATGCCGTGCGCGGCGCCGAGACCCGCATCACCTTGCCGGATGGGTCAAACCTCGCCGTGAAAATTCCCAAAGGCACCGAAGATGGCCAGACCCTGCGGTTGCGCGGCAAGGGCCATCCGGGGTTTGGCGGCGGGCCTGCGGGGGACGCCTTGATCACGGTATTCGTGCGTCCGCATCCGGTGTTCCGACGCGAAGGCAATGACATTCTGGTGACCCTGCCGATCACCATCGACGAGGCCGTGCTTGGCGGCAAGGTGACGGCGCCGACCATTGACGGGCCGGTCGGGCTGACCATTCCCAAGGGCGCGAGTTCCGGCCGGGTCCTGCGTCTGCGTGGCCGCGGCGTGGCGCGGGCGGGCAGCAAGGCGGCTGGTGATCAGCGGGTCGAGCTCAAGATCGTGGCGCCGCCCGATCAGGACAAGGCGCTTGGCGATTTTCTGACCGAATGGCGCAAGACCCATGCTTTCGATCCGCGGGCTGATTTGATGAAAGGGGCGGGCATATGAAAGATCAATTTTCCGAGGACGATGTCGTCATGACCGTCACCCGGCTGACCCGCAGCCAACTGGTCCGCTTCATCGAATGGGATCTGGTCAAGCCGCAACGCCGTGACGAAGGTTTTGTCTTTCGACGGGTCGATATCGCGCGGCTCGAACTGCTGTGCGATCTGTCTATGGATCTTGATCTGGACGAAACGGCGCTTGGCATCGTGATCTCCCTGATCGATCAGTTGCATGCTGCGCGGCAGGATCTGGCGGCCATGGCGGGCGCCATCGACGCCCTGCCAGAAGATCTGCAGACCCGGATCGCTTCGGCCATGAAGCACGGCCGATAGCGCTTCAGATCGCGGCGACAGCCTTGGCCAGCAAGTCGCGCACCTCGCCTGCGACCGCCTGCAGCTTGGGGTTGTCGATGGCTTGCATCGAGGCCACCGGGTCAACGGCGCTGACTTCGACCCCGCCGTCGACCGCCCGAAGGATCACATTGCAAGGCAGCATCGCCCCGACCCGAGGCTCGATCCCGATGGCCTGATAGGCCATTTGCGGATTGCAGGCCCCGAGAATGACATAGGGCGGCATCTCGGCGCCCAACTTTTTCTTCATAGTCGCGGCCACGTCGATTTCCGTCAGCACGCCAAACCCATTATCGGCAAGCGCGGCGCGTGTGCGCGCGTCAATGTCTTGAAAATCGGCATCTTTGAAGGTCTGGTTGATTGTGTAGCTCATGAATGTCCACTCCGGTTTGGTTGCGCGCGGCGGCCAACCTTGTTCAAAAATCCCTGCCATTTAAGCAGATCTCGGGCTGTGCGCCTTGATGAAGATCAGCCTGCTACGGCGTCGCCCAAAGAGCTCGGCAGCCGCTCGGTCGATCTGTACGGCGCGCAGCAAGGACATAATAACGATCACAAATCTCACAACCGCGGGCGGTGGCGCGCTGCGCGGCCAACAGGGGGCGTGGGGGGCTGAAATGAACCAACCGGCGCGTCGTGCAGTGTTTATTTTCATCCGCCACTTGTAATTTCGGCGCAGGGGGCGCATCTTACTGAGGCAAAGCTTCTTCTTACGACCTTCTGTTTCCTAACGGCCTCAGGCGATCCCACGACGACACTGAGCCGGGCTATCGCATCATGTGGATAGCAAAAAATTAGGAGACACCACGATGGCCAATGGCACCGTGAAATGGTTCAACACCCAAAAAGGTTTCGGCTTTATCGCCCCCGAGCAAGGATCGAAGGACATCTTCGTTCACATTTCTGCTCTTGAGCGCGCCGGGATCAACCAGCTGGACGATGGTCAGAACGTAACGTTCGACATCGAAAGCGGCCGCGACGGGCGCGAATCCGCGACCAACCTCGCACTGGCATAAGCCAGCGTTCGACTGAACACTAAGGCGGGAAGGGCTTTCGGGTCTTTTCCGCCTTTTCATTTTCAGACCGTCTGAGGTTTCAGATGGTCACCCTCGTATTTGACGGAACACACCCTGATAGAAATCAACTGGGGAAACCCCATTACCTTTGTCTTGTCACCTGATGGTGGAACGCAAACATTTGCAACCATTGAAAAAGCCTTTTACTGGCTTCGCAAGAAGTGGCAGGTTGCCGATCAAGACCGCGACATCGCGCTGGCCCAGATCGATGCGACCATGCATTGCCTTGCGCCGGTCGGCACGGCCCGCCGGGCCTTTATCAAAGCGGCCAAAAGTGCCGGATTTGAACCGGCCTACACAGCGGTTTCCTGAGCGCAAGCGCGAGACTTCGGCGCTGATCACCAATCAGCCTGCGCCGTGCGAACTTTTGAACCACCGCGATACTCGAACACGGCGTCTTGGTGCGCGCCTTGGAAACCTTTCCGACAAGGAGATTTGAAAATGACCAAACTGACCAAGACCACGCTGTTCAAAGACCCCAAACCCCGAGCGGAAACGGTGATGGACAAGACGACGCGCGTCGTTCGCGAGATCCTCCAGGAGGAAACGAAAGAACGCGACACAAGGACAATGCGCCTGCGCAAGGCGCGTCTTGAGCGCGAGGCCGGTACGCCAGCGGATGCGGCACCCGCCGAACCCAAGAAAGCGACGCGGAAGAAAAGCCCGACCCAGACCGCAGGTTAAGTCAGGCTTCAAACCGGGCAGTTGCCTTTCCGGCCTTGAGCAATGGCAAAGCCTGCCCGCGCTACAATGGCCAGAAAATCAGCAATAGCGGCATGCTGATCGCCACAACCAAGGCTTCGAGCGGCAGGCCCAGCCGCCAGTAATCGCCAAAGCGAAAGCCGCCCGGGCCAAGGATCAGAGTGTTGTTCTGATGGCCAATCGGGGTGAGGAAGGCGCATGATGCGCCAATCGCAACGGCCATCAGGAAACTGTCCGCACTGACCCCAAGCTCTGCGGCAATGCCGATGGCGATGGGGCACAGGACGGCGGCGGTGGCGGCGTTGTTCATCATGTCCGACAGGAACATGGCCGTGATCAAGACCACCGCCAGCGCGGCGGTGGCGTTGCCCTGCGCGATTGTCCCGACCAAAAAGCGCGCCAAAAGGCCGGCGGCCCCCGTCGTCTCCATCGCGCCCGCAACCGGGATCAGCGCTGCCAGCAGCACGACCACCGGCCAGTCGATGGCGGTGTAGATTTGCCGGGGCGGCACGGTGCGAAACAGCATCGAGGACAGAACGCCAAGCGCAAAGGCGACTGCCGCAGGCAGCAGTCCCATTGCCACAAGGCCAATCGCCCCCAGCATGATCCCCCCCGAGATGATCGCCTTGCGTTTGTCCGGGATGCGCAACTCGCGCTCACCCAACGGCACGCACCCGGTGTCATTGATGAATTCTGCCATCATCTCGGCCGGGCCTTGCATCATCAGCAGATCGCCGGATTTCAGTTTCAACCTACGCAGCCGCGCCCCGGGGGAGTGCCCCTGACGTGAGACCGCCAACAGATTGAGCCCATAGCGCGTGCGCAGCCGCAGGTCGCTGGCCGAGCGCCCGACAACGGTTGACCCCGGCAAAAGCGCCAGTTCGCGCAGCACGATATCCTCGTCACGATCGGAGCTGTCGTCGGCGTCATCAGTCGTGCTGTCGTTGTTTACTTTGGCAGCGGCCTGCACGATCTTTTCAGGCAAATCGTCGCCGTCTTTGCTGTCCGAGGAGCTTTCCTGTTCCACCAAGGTGATCCCGAAAACCGACAGCGTTTCTGCCAGCGCGCCGACATCTGCTTCGAGCGCCAGGATATCCTCGGCGCGAATGCGGCGTCCGCCGTGCGGCGCATTGAGCCGAACCTCGTTGCGGACCAGTCCGACGATCTGCGCCCCGGTGTCTTCGATCTCGTTTTCAAAGCCGCGCAGGGTCATGCCAACGGCCTTGCTCTTTTCCGGAATGCGCACCTCGGTCAGATAGGTACCGGTATCAAAACTCTCACCTGCAGAGGATTTGCGCGCGGGTACCAGTCGCCAGCCGACAATGGCGATGAAGATCACCCCCAAGGCCGCCACAGCCACCCCCACAAAGGCAAAGTCGAACATAGCGAATTGTCCGAGCCCGGCCTGTTCGCGAAATCCCGATACAATCAGGTTGGGGGGCGTGCCGACCAGTGTGGTCATGCCGCCCAGTATTGTGCCGAAGGCCAAAGGCATCAGGATCTGCCCCTGGGTCAGGTTCAACCGGCCCGACAGTTGCACCGCGATCGGCATCAAAAGCGCCATTGCGCCGACGTTGTTCATAAAGCCCGACATCGCCGCGCCCAGTCCCATCAGGGCGATCATGCTTGTCAGCCGCCCGGCGTCGCGCGGCAGAAAACTACGTGCCAACCAGTCCACCGCGCCTGTGTTCCGCAACCCTTGGCTAAGGACCAGAACGCAGGCCACGGTGATCACCGCCGGATGACCGAAGCCGGCAAAGGCTTCGTCCGCCGGAACCACCCCGGCGACGACACTTGCCAATAGCGCCGCCAATGCGACGACGTCATGGCGAAACCGTCCCCAAAGGAACAGCCCCATCATCGCGGCGAGAAGGGCAAAAATGACGAATTGCGGCGTGGTCATGTTGGTTTGGAAACGTCACCGCGTTGAACGAGTTCCGACCCAAATTTCAAAAACCGCCCCCAAGGCGCGATCATCGCAGCAAACCGTATTCGGACATGTCGCGCCCCAAGGCTTGCGTCAGGTCCTCAATCGCGTCGTAGACAAGCTCCAATGCATAGTGCGGGTTGTGCACATGGATGCCGGGATCCGCCTTGATAAACTTCCAGTTGTAAACCGCTTTGAGCAGCCGAGGTGTGAAGGCGCTATACGCAACGGCACGCCCGTCGGCCTCGTCCACAAGCCCATCGGCGTTGGCATCGGCGAAGAAATAGGGATAGCGCGCGCCATCGTAGATGATGGCTTGGCCAGCGACCTCGGTGGCGTAGTCCTGGATCAGCGACATCAGCAAATCGGTGTTTGCAGAGATGTCCTGATAGAGCCCTTTTTTCGTATCGCCGCTGCCGTCATAGCTTTGGCGTGCGATGCGGATGGCCTTGGGGTCGCCAGTCTGGTGGCAGGTCAGGCAGGTGGATTGCGCCACGGTCAACTCATGCGGTTCATGGCAGGACACGCAGGTCGCCACAGGTTTCGCGTGATTGAAGCGGCCGGAATAAATTTTGCCGGGATATTCATAGCCAAGTTTGGCGTAGCCGCCCAGATTGGTTGCGGCGGCGATATTGTAGTGCGGATTCACAAAGCGCAGCTTGTCGCTGGGCGCATCGTCGGGAATGCCTGCAACGGCCTTTTCAACCTGTGCGCCGCTTGCACGGCCCTGATGGCATGTGATGCAAGAAGCTTCTCCGCCGCTGACAGGATGTTCGATGCCTGATGGCAGTGCAATTTCGGTGATTCGGGACATGCCGGGGTTATGACAGGTTTCGCAATCGACAACGCCGCCGATCGGGAAGGGCTCTTCGGACAGACCCTTTGGGCTGCCGTCAAGGCCGTGGAAGGAACGAAAACCCATGCCAGAGTGACATGTGGCACAAACCGCGGGAATTTCACCTTCTTCGTCCCAGTGCGTGAAGGCCTCGGATGAGGCATCCGCATGGCCCGAGCGCGACCATGCCGCGATGGCTTTCGCATTCGGGATGGAAATGGATTCGGGGGCAAACGGGCCGCTTTTCGGCATGGTGAACATCGGTTCAGCAGCCTCATCTACGGCGCCGTCGTTTTCTTGCGCGAAACTGCGGCTCGGCTCCAGGTTGATCCCGATGAGAAATAGGGCAACGAAGGCGAAAACGGAAAAACCAATCTTGGTTGCGTGTCGAAACATGTCGCCCACCATCCCTTTGCTTGATGTTGGCGTCTTGAAGTGCCTAGTATGACGCTAGCGTATTACGGACCCAAAAACAACGAATTGGGTTCCGGAAAGCATCGTGGCGGAGCGATTCAATTGCTTTGGAGTAGCCAAACAGGCCTGACCGTTCATGTCCGAGGCCCGGCGCTGTCGGCGCACGCCCCGGTTGATAGCGTTATCACCGAAGAGGCGGCGGTTTGCGCCACGGTTGAGGATGATCTTCGGGTGACGATGCTGGTTGAAGAAGATCAACCCGTTGCGCAGGGCGCGCCGGTCTTTCGGCTGCGCCATCACCCGGAAATCGTGCATGTGGCGCCGATGGCGGGACGCATCGCCTCGGTCGATCTGGCTCCGGGCAAACGGCTGTCCGAAATCAGACTGTTCCGCGAACCCGAGGCAGGGCGTCACCAACATGCGACAGCGGCCGCGCGCAGGGACGCTTCCGCGTTGCGCTCGCTTCTGATGCAGAGCGGGATGTGGCTGGCATTCCGGTCGCGTCCCTTCGGTCGCCCGCCGTTGCCGAAAGAAACGCCTGCTGCGATCTTTGTGATGGGGTTGGACACCAAGCCGCTGGCGCCGGATCCGGCGCTGGCCGTAGCGGATCGCCAAGACGACATCGGCAGGGGCATCGCGCAATTGCTGCGCCTGACCGAGGGGCCTGTCTATCTTTGTCAGGCGGCGGGTTCGGCGCTTGCCTTTGAGGCGCCGCGTGACAGGGTTCGAAAGGTGACGGTGGACCCGGTTCATCCTTGGGGGCTGGCCGGGTTTCTGGTCCACCGGCACCATCCGGCGACAGTGACGCGACCCGTTTGGGACATCCATCTGGAGGATCTGGCCGCCCTTGGTGCAATGCTGGACTCTGGGCTGGTGCCGGAAACGCGCCTTGTGTCCATTGCTGGGCCGGCCGTCACACAAGCGCGCCTTGTGCGGTGTCAGCCGGGCGCGGACCTGCGCAGCCTGTGCCATGGTCACGTCACCCAAAAGCCGCATGTGGTGCAGTCCGGCTCGGCCCTTGAGGGCACCAAGGCGCGCTGGCTGGGAATGCGGGATCGTCAGGTGACCGTGCTGGATGCGGCAACGGACGCGCGGCGCGATCACTGGCTGCTCGCCGCGCTCAAGCGGACTTCGCGGCCGCGTCCGATCATCCCGACTGCTGCGCTCGAACACGCGCTTGGCGGCGCGATGCCAGCGGCGGCGATGTTGCGGGCGCTGGCCGTGGGGGACAGGGAAACCGCCATACGCCTTGGTGCGCTGTCGCTGGTTGGCGAAGACATGACACTCGCCGATTACGTGACCTGCGCCGAGCCGCGCCATTCGACCTTGTTGCAGCAGATGCTGCGCGAGATCGCCAAGGAGGAGGCCGCATGATCCGGGGGATCTGGGATCGTGAAACGGTGGCGCTTTTGTTGCTGTGCGCCAGTCTGCCCATCGCGGTGAGCTGGCTTTTGTTCGAAGGCTGGGACGCGGCGGCGCGGCTGGTCTTTGTCGGCCTTTTCATTGGCGGCTGGCAATTGGTCTGGATGCTGGCGCGGGCACAACCGCCGTCCTTCACCGTGTTGATCACCGCGCTTGCCATCGTCATGCTCGCCCCGGAACACCTGAGCGTGCCACAGCTGGTGCTTGGAGTAAGTCTTGGGATCGTCTTCGGCGAACTCGCCTTCGGAGGATGGGGCCGCAACATCTTGAACCCGGCGACTGTGACATTGGCCATTCTCGGCTTTGGCTTTCCGGCGGCGCCCTGGCCGGAACTGCCGATCCAATTGGGGTGGGCAGCGATCCCGGCGGCGCTGATCGCCGCCTGGTTCGGGGTTGCCTCGGTACGGCTGATGCTTGGCGCGGGGGTGGTTTTTGCCGTTGCGGCCTATGTTGATCCGGGCCTGATCGACATCTGGCCGGCGGTTCTTGTCGTGCTGGTTTTGCTGGTCGCCGACCCGGTTGCCAGCGCTTCGACGCCGCTTGGGGCTTGGGTGAACGGAGCGCTGTATAGCGGCCTTGTCGCTGTGTTCCACGCGACGTGGAATGGCGCGGTCGAGGTGCAGATGACCGTATCCGCAGCGCTTCTGGTTTCACTCGCGGTGCCGCTTGTCGATGAGATCGTCGTGTCCCTTTGGACAGCGGGAAGGAGGCGTAAGTTTGACTGACCTTAATCCGATTTCCGCATGGAAACGTCTGTTGGCCCTGCCAAACGAAAGCCGAACGAAAACCATCGTCGTGGCCTTTTTGCTGTCGGCGGCCTGCGCGGTTCTGGTGACGGCGGCCACGGTTGTCCTGCGCCCGATTCAGGCCCAGAACCGCGCCGCAGAAGAACAAATCCGACTGGAACGGCTGCTCTCTTCGATCCCCGGCATGTCCGAAATCGTGGCCGAAGCCGGCGGCAGCGCGCTGACCTCGGTGGTTGTCGATCTTGCAAAGGGACGCGCCGCCGAGGGTTTGAGCTCGGCAAACCTGCAGGCGGCGCTGGACGATCCGGCAAACTGGACCCAGCTTGTGCCCGAACAGGACATCGCGGACATCGGCGCGGTGCCGGACTTTGCGCAGATATTCCTGTTGCGCGACGGCGACCGGATATCCCTGCTGATCCTTCCGATCCTTGGCGCAGGGTATAATGGTCCGATCCGCGGGATGCTGGCCCTGCGGGGCGACATGAACACGATCGCCGGAATGACGATCACCGAGCAGTCGGAAACGCCGGGCCTTGGCGCGCGGATCGAAGAGCCAGCCTGGCAGGCGGATTTTGCCGGAAAACAGATCGCCGACGACAAGGGCGATCTGCGGTTCTCGGTTGCGCGCGGTCCTGCCAATACCGAATACGAGGTTGATGGCATCACTGGCGCGACCCGAACCAGCAACGCGGTCACGCGCATGATCCGGTTCTGGGTTGGCCCGCAGGGCTATGGCCCGCTGATCAGCGCCGTCCAGCGGGGGGAGTTCTGAGCCATGGCCACCACCCCCGAGCGCTACTGGACAAGGCTGACCGATCCGCTGGTACGGCAGAACCCTGTGACCTTGCAGATCCTAGGCATCTGTTCGGCGCTTGCGGTGACGACGACGCTGGACACGGCGCTGACCATGTCGGTCTCGCTGATTGTCGTGATCGTGGCCTCGGCCGGAATTGTCAGCTTGATCCGCCGTCATATTCCCAGCACGATCCGCCTGATTGTACAGATCGTCATTGTCGCGTCGCTGGTCATCGTGATCGATCAATTCCTGCAGGCCTATCTGTTCGACATCAGCCAGCGCCTGTCGGTCTATGTCAGTCTGATCACCACCAACTGCCTTGTGCTTGGGCGTACAGAGTCCTTTGCGCGAAACAACCCGCCGCTGGTGGCGATGACGGACGCCCTTGGCAATGGGCTGGGCTATGCGCTGGTGCTGACCATCATCGGCGCGGTGCGTGAACTGTTCGGCACCGGGCGGCTGCTTGGGGTTCAGCTGTTTGCCACCGTCGATCAGGGCGGCTGGTTTCAGCCTTTGAACCTGATGCTTCTGGCGCCAAGCGCCTTTTTCCTGCTGGGTGGGCTGGTCTGGATTGTCCGCTCGGTCTGGCGCGATCAGGCCGAGCCGCCGGAATTCGAGGCGCCCAAAGCCGGGGGGCCTTCGCCATGAGCGGCCTGCTGGATATCTTCCTGCGGTCGATGTTCGTCGACAACATGCCATTGACCCTTTTCTTGGGGCTGTGCACCTTTCTGGCGCTGTCTCGGCGGACGGAATCGGCTGTCGGCCTTGGCATCGCGATGATTGCCGCGCTTGGCGTGACAGTGCCGCTCAACAATTTGATCTACAAAACTTTTCTTGCTCCGGGCGCGCTGTCTTGGGCGGGGTACGGCGCGCTTGATCTGTCGTATCTGTCGCTGATCGCCTTCATCGGTGTGATCGCGGCGACCGTGCAACTGCTTGAGATGCTGCTTGATCGTTTTCTGCCCAGTGTCCACGCGTCTTTTGGCGTTTTTCTACCGCTTCTTACCGTTCAATGTGCGATCCTTGCGGGCAGCCTGTTCATGGTCGAGCGGCGCTATGACTTTGTTGAATCCATTGCCTTTGGTCTGGGCAGCGGGGCAGGGTTCGCGCTGGCGGTTGTGCTTCTGGGCGCGCTGCGCGCGCGGTTGGCCTATGCCGACATGCCAGAGGGGCTGCGGGGGTTGGGCATTGCCTTTATCCTGACAGGGCTTATGTCCCTTGGCTTTGCCGCCTTCGCGCAAATGGTGGCGACATGATCGAAATTGCCGTCGGAAGCCTGTTTCTTGTTCTTCTCGTCCTGCTGCTGACGATTGGGCTTTTGGTGGCGCGCAATGCGTTGATCCCGCAGGAAAGCCTCGTGGTCACAGTGAACGACGACACCCGCATCGAGGCGGCGCGCGGCGATGTTCTGCTGGGGGTTCTTCAAGGGGCGGGATTGGCGGTTCCGGCGGCTTGCGGCGGCAAGGGCACCTGCGGGCTGTGCCGCGTCACCGTTTCCGGGGCAGGGGCGGGCACCCCGGTGGCGACCGAGCGCGGCATCCTGTCCTCAGCCGAGCGGAAGGACAACATGCGATTGGCCTGTCAGGTCAACCTGCGCGGAACGGTCGATGTTTCGGTGGCCTCGGGCGTGTTGGACGCGGAAAGCTTTGAATGCACGGTGCGCTCCAACACTATGATGGCGCCACTTATTCGCGAGCTGGTGCTTGATCTGCCCGAGGGAAAGACGATCGATTTCCACGCTGGCGCTTTCATGCAGCTGCGCGCGCCTGCTTATGATCTGGATTTCTCGGATCTCGAAATTCCCGAGCCCTTTGAGGACACCTGGCGGATCTCCGGCTGGGCCGCGATGAAAGGCGGTTCCGACACGCCGGTCACCCGTGCCTATTCCATCGCCAACCGTCCGGAAGATGCCGGGCGACTGGTGTTCAACATTCGCCTTGCTGTGCCGCCCCCGGGGCAAGAACAGGTGACTCCGCCGGGCATCGTTTCCTCTTATCTTTTCGCGCTTCAAAGCGGCGATACCGTGGGGGCCGCTGGCCCGTTCGGTGAGTTCCATGCGCAGCCAACCACCAAGGACATGGTGTTCATCGGCGGCGGCGTCGGAATGGCGCCGCTCCGGGCGCTGATCCATGAACAGATCGGGCAGGGCACGGGCCGCCGCATGTTCTATTTCTACGGCGCCCGCACGGCAGCCGATCTTTTCTATGTTGAAGAGTTCAACCAGATCGCCCGCAACCACGCCAATTTCTCATGGACACCAGCCCTGTCCGATCCCGCGCCGGGGGATCGTTGGACGGGCGAGACCGGGTTCATTCACGAGACAGTTCGCAAGGGCATGTCGGCACACCCGGCGCCGGAAGACTGCGAATATTACCTTTGCGGGCCGCCCGTCATGATCTCGGCGGTGATCGCAACGCTCGAGCGGCTTGGCGTCGAGCGCAGCTCAATTTTCAACGATGATTTCGGGACCTGACCCATGACACTGACCCGCCGAACCTTCACCACTCTGACTGGCGCGGCCGGTTTGTCGACGCTTTGCGGCGCAGGTCTCGCGCAGGCGCCATCCGGTGCACAAGTTGATGAGTTGTCAGGCCGCGCATTCGGGACAACCTGGCGGGTAGTTCTGCCTGCCGGGGCCGACCTGCATGCCATACGGCCCGAGATAACCGCGATCCTGAACGAGGTTGACCGGCAAATGTCACCTTGGAGGGGTGACAGCGAAATCTCGCGGTTCAACCGCGCAGCGCCCGGCCAGTACAGGTTGCCATCTGAGACGCTGCTGGTCACCCGCTCGGCTTTGCGGATCGCTCGGATGAGCGGGGGGGCTTTCGATCCAACGGTGGGGCCGCTTGTGGCCCGCTGGGGCTTTGGCGTGATCGAAGGGGACAGCCATCCTGATTGGACCTCACTCATGGTTTCCGAGACCTCGCTGGCCAAGACCCACGCGGGGTGTACGCTTGATCTGTGCGGTATTGCCAAAGGCTTTGCCCTGGACCGGCTCGCGCAGCGGTTCCGGGCGGACGGGATCGACAATTTCCTTGTCGATATCGGTGGAGAGCTTTTGGCGGCAGGCAGGCACCCGGCCGGGCGCCCGTGGCGCAGCGGCATCGAAGATCCCCGTCCCGGAACGGGTGGTTTTGCGGGCGTCGTCGAATTGCCGGACCTGACCATCGCAACCTCTGGCCTGCGGTGGAATGCGGTCCGGTTCAGCGACCGTTCCTGGAGCCATATCATCGAACCCTCGGCTCGGCGCCCGGTAGGGGATACTCTGGCATCGGTTTCGGTCATCGCGACAACCGCCATGATGGCCGACGGATGGGCAACGGCCCTGATGGCAGCAGGACCGCGCCGGGGGCCGGATCTGGCGCGCGAACACGGCATTTCCGCGCTGTTCCTGATCCCGCAAGGGGGGGCACTGCGCCGGGTCTCCACCGGGGCCTTCGATGCCCACGTCCTGACATGAGGTGAACCAATGGAAGTGATCCTGTCGATCGGCGTTTTCCTTCTGGTCTTTGGCGGGCTGGCGATTGGCCTGCTACTGACCGGGCGGCCGCCGCAGACCGCCTGCGGAGGGCTTTCCTGCATGCCCGGGGGCGGACAATGCCATGCCTGCCCAAACCGCAAGTCTTCGGAGAGTGCCGATGGCTGATGAACATATCTCGTCCGTCATGCAAAAGGAGTTTCTGCGCCTGACCGGCGAAACTCCGATCCGCGAAGCCACGGCGCGACTGGTCGAGGTGCACGCATCGGCTGCTCCGGTCGTCGACGCGACGGGGCAGTTGATCGGCATCATCACCGAGAAGGATTGCTTTCGCCCTGCGCTGAACGCCAGCTATTACCAGCAATGGAGCGGCACCGTCGCCGAGAGGATGAGCGTTGAGGTCGCCACCATCGACGCGGAAGCCGATTTTGTCACCGCTGCCGAGGCGTTTCTGGACCGGCCCTTCCGCAGCTATCCGGTTATGCAAAACGGCGAGCTTGTCGGTCTTCTAGATCGCGCGGATCTTTTGCAGGTTTTTCTGCGCTTCGGGTGACTGCCGGCTTGGGCGCGCTGGCCAAGACAGGCTGAGATCCCAATCTGTTATGCTCACAGCGCAGCAAGCACCGCCTGCGCACTGTCCAGATACGCTTGTTTCTTGGCGTCGCTCATCCGGTCCCATGTCCGATAGACGTGGCCCAAACGCGGGTTGCCGCGCAGGTGATCGGCGTTGCGCACCAGAAAATCCCAGTAGAGCGGGTTGAACGGGCAGGCGCCTTCTCCGGTCTTTTTCTTCACATCATAGCGACAGCCCGCGCAATGGTCGGACATCTTGTTGATGTAGTTCCCGCTTGCCGCATAGGGTTTCGAGCCCAATAGACCGCCATCGGCAAACTGGCTCATTCCGATGACATTGGGAGCCTCCACCCATTCATAGGCATCGGCATAGACCGCGAGATACCATTCATGGACCTCGTGCGGATCGACACCGGCCAACAACGCAAAATTGCCCGTCACCATGAGGCGCTGAATGTGATGGGCATAGGCCTCGTCCCGTGTCTGTTCGATTGCTGCGGCCATGCAGGCCATATCCGTCTTGGCGGTCCAGTAAAAGCCGGGCAGGGGGCGCTTGGCCGCAAGCGCGTTTTCCTCGGTATAGCCCGGCATCCGCAGCCAGTAGACCCCGCGCACATATTCGCGCCAGCCGATGATCTGCCGGATATAACCTTCGGCCGCGTTCAAGGGCGCATGGCCTTCGTGATAGGCGCGCTCGACCCGCCTGCAGATCTCCAGTGGTCGCAACAAGCCAGCATTGAGGTATTGCGCCAGAACCGAGTGATAGAGAAATGGCTGACCGTCCAGCATCGCATCCTGGTAATCGCCAAAACGCGGCAGGGCCCCGTCGATGAAATGCTCCAAGGCATCCAGCGCGTCTTCCCGCGTGACTGCGAACCAGAAAGGCTCGAGCGTGCCGAAGTTGTCGTGAAACCGCGTCTTGACCAAGTCCAGAACCTGCTGCGTCATTGCATCGGGTTGGACCCTCAGGGGGCGCGGTATAAAAAGATCCGCCTTTGCGGGTTTGCGGTTGTCCGCATCAAAATTCCACTGCCCGCCGATGGGCTCATCGCCCTGCATCAGCAGGCCGGTCTTGCGGCGCATGTCGCGATAGAAATACTCCATCCGCAAGTGTTTGCGCCCCGACGCCCAGTCGTGAAACTCGGCATGGGTGGCGATAAAGCGATCATCTTCCAGAATTTCGATCCCGGGGATGTCGGCAAAGGCCTGCTTCAGCCGGTATTCCCCAGGCTCTGTAGCGATCACCCGGTACATTTCCAATTCGGAACACGCACGGGCAATTTCCCCGGTCAGGCTGCCGGTGTTGTGCGGATCGTCCAGTTGCACATATCGCAAAGACCAGCCGGACTTGGTCAGCTCTTTCGCAAAATGGCGCATCGCCGAGAAAACGAAGGCCAGTTTCTTCTTGTGATGCGGCACATAGCTTGCCTCGGCCGCAACTTCCGCCATCAAAATCGTATCACGGTCGGGATCGGCGCCCCGCAAGGCCGCGATATCATTTGAAAGCTGGTCGCCGAGAATGACAATAAGGCTGGCGGATCGGGGCGTGGTTTCTTGCGCTGTCATGCTGGTCGAACATAGATCGCTTGCGGTGCGAGACCATCGTGGATAGCTGCAGGTCAACACGTCCGTCGCAAACTGGCGCAGAGCCGAGGCGATGGGTGCATGCCGAAGCGATCCCGAAAGTCAGCAAACCTTCTCGTTTATCGCCTCTGCTATAATGGTCAAACTGGCAAGAAGATATTGAAGGGCTGCGAACATTGGAACCCACCACGATTTTCGCAATTTCTTGGTTGCTTCAACCCATCTTTCTATTGATCCTTTGGCTCCGAGCTCGTGGCGCAAAGAACCGCGCGGATAAGCGGATCACGGAAGCTGAAGCGACTGCAGATTCGCTCAGGAACAAATATGCGCCAATTACGTCCGTTGAGGATGAAGTCTCAAAACTCGGGGACACGGCAACCGAGATACAGCAGCAAATCGAACAAATGCGCAGCTCTTACTCCGAGAAGCGCACGACGCTGAAGCGGCTAGGGTCAGGATGCATTGATTTCTGTGGCGCCGCGTGATTCACGCTTCCAAAACTGGAGCGGTGACATGAGCGATCTCTTCTGGCTGACCGACGCGCAGATGGCGCGTCTGGCCCCTTTCTTTCCCAAGTCCCACGGGAAGCCCCGGGTTGATGACAAGCGGGGGCTGAGCGGGATTATCTTCATCAATCGCAATGGCTTGCGTTGGCGAGACGCTCCGGCTGCATATGGCCCTCACAAAACACTCTACAGCCGCTGGAAGCGTTGGAGCGAAAAGGGCATCTTCGCGCGGATGATGGCCGGGCTGGCGGCGGAACATGGCGAGAAGACGACCGTGATGATTGACGCGACATACCTGAAGGCCCACCGAACGGCGACCAGCATGGCCGCCAAAAAGGGGGGCGTGGTCGCCTGATCGGTCGCACCAAGGGCGGCATGAACACGAAGCTGCACGCCATTT